>MHUW01000013.1 GCA_001823575.1 Candidatus Yonathbacteria bacterium RIFCSPLOWO2_01_FULL_47_33b
GAGACCGAGCGTTCTCAAGAACAGAACCGCGAAAAAGCAGTACAGATTCTCAAGGGTAAACTTTATAAAAAACAGGACGACGAGCGCAAAGTTGCCGAGAGTGGTATGTATATTAGTAAGACAACAGAAATTGAGTGGGGGAACCAAATCCGCTCGTATGTCATTCATCCTTACAAAATGGTCAAAGACCACCGTACGGGCGTCGAGACGAGTAACGTGGACGCGGTACTTGAAGACGGGGACTTAATGGAATTTATTGAGGCGGAAAAGGAGCTTTAAACTTTCATATTTTCGTAATTCAAAGTTTCATAGACACTCCACATTCCATATGGTACGATACGCCTATGGAACAACTGCCGCAAAGACTATCCGTTGAAGAACTACATGATTTGTCCGATGAAAAGAAGCATACGCGGGGTGCTTTGAGCGACCTCAGTGCGGAGAAAATGCCACAGGAAATGAGTGAGGATCTTTCCGAAGAACCTCGTGGAATTTTGGAAACCTTGAAAGAGAAATCACAAGGTCTCATTGAGTCCTACGGCGGAATATCAAAGGTGAAAGAAGCTCTCCGTGAACGGCACTCATTTGATGTTCTCTCCGCACATTTTGAAAAAGATGCGGTGCAGAATCTCAAAGAACACACGGAGGCGAAAGAAGTGTACGATACGCTTGCCATCAAGCAGATCAAAAGGAATGTTTCTCTCGGCGGGTCTTCACCGGTCGCGCAAAACATTCTCAACAGATATCAAGAAGGCGCACAACACGAAGAAGAAGCGCTTAAAACTATCCAAGAAAACGAGCCGATCCTCGCTCGCGCGCACGAGCTTCTCTCGTACCAAGAGGGGCTGTCCAAAGAGGGGCACATCTGCCCGCTTCCTTCTACCGTCGGCTACATCAAAAGCATAGAAGAACGAATGATTACTGGCAAACCCGTGTTCCTCCACGGAGCGACCGGCACTGGGAAGACTTCACTTGCTCGCTATGCCACAAAGGAGTTGACGGGCAAGGATGCTGAAATGGTGTACTGCTCACCACAGTTTCGCGAACAGCAGGTATGGTCCACGACGGGGCTTCGTGCGACCGAAGACGGCAAGGGTGTGGAGACGGTCGTCATCTACGGTCCGCTCGCTCGCGCAATGCGTGAGGGTAAAGCCATCATTTTTGACGAGTTCACGACATTGCCCAAAGAACAGATGGCGTTCATCAAGGGGGTGTTCGGGGTAAAGATTGGCGACAAGATTACTGTTCCCGGGAATGGCGAAATCGCCGTACAAAACGGGTTCCAGATGATATTCACCGCCAATCTGAAGTCCGAGAAAAATCAAGAACGAAGCGACCTCCCTCCAGAAATGGCGAGTGAGTTTGAGCAGAACAATATGGAGATTGGGTATGCAAGCACAGAGGAAATGTATGACACGATACTCGCGCGTCTCATCGACCGTAAAGGAAACCTCACGCTTTCATACGAGGATTTGCAAGACACGCTTCCCAAGTTTGTCTCAGCTATAAAAGAAGTTCAGATTGCATACGCAGGTATCTTGCCCGACGACGAAGCAAAAAAACTCGGCGTAATGGAAGCCAATGGAAGAGTGCAGGGACTTAAAAAGTTTGTAATGAGCCAGAGGTCCATCGAAGCGATCCTTGAAAGATGGAATGTTGAACAGACGAGAAATGCCGATGCAAACTTCAGAAACTTTCTCGACGATGCGCTCCAGACAGGCATCACCTTCAAAGAATATCCGGAAGCAGATCGCGAGCTCGTCGCAAAGATATTCGCCACAAAAGGATTTTTGAGGACCAAGAGTGAAAGCGACCTCGGGCTCAAGAGTGGTTCACTCAAAGGGCTCCACTCAACAGGGCAATACGAAGAGGTAAAAAAGCAGACGCTTTCTATAAAAGATGTTGCCACGCTGGACCCGTTTCACACGAGAAAATCCAAAGAGCAAGAAGAGGCTGAGTCATTTGTTAAGGAAGAAATAGGAACAGAATCAAATCCTGAAGAACTCGAGTCCACCATCGCTCGCGTCCGTGAAGCAGGATTCCTCGACGCGTCATTTGAAGGTAAAGAAACTCATCGCCTCGCTATTGAAGCACTCCCCAAAGAAGAAGCAATCGAAGCATATCGAAAGAGTGGTGGTGAAACATATATATGGGCAGAGCTCGAAAAGAACATGCCCTACACAACACCAAAGGCAGAAAAGCTCGATGTGATACTCCTTGGCTTTGGTAAATCGGTCACAAGTGATGAAGCTCTTGCAGAAATGGAGAGACTTGGTGTTCGCCCCCTCACCTACGAGGAGCTTATTCAATACGGTATCGTAAACCCAGAAGCTCAGAAGAAAAACCCCCACGTTGCATTGGGAAGTAAACATTCCCTGGGCGGCGGTCCTCGCGCTCCGATCCTCCGCGTCGGCGACGGCGGGCGCGGCCTGTGCGCCCTCCGTTGGGGCGGTGGCTGGGGCGGGGGGGTGCCGTTTCCCCGTTGTCCGCAAGTAGTGCTTTGGCTTTAGACACTATGCTTTTGCTTTAAATTTTTGACTTTTGGTCGCGCTTCAATCGACACTGCGCGACATGATTTTGCAAAATCAAAAGTTTTTGGCATGCTATATCTTGAGAGTAGATATAGCGTATACGGATAGTGATGTTTGTATGCCATCGAAATCAGTAGGCTATGGACGAGAGTTTTTGTGCGCATGTTGCATAGAAAGAGTGTCTATAGTTTCTCTAAAAAAGAAATCTACTTGGCGCATACATGTTGGGTATTGTTATCCCAGTAGGTCATTCTGCTGAATGAGATACCGACTTAAATACAATGCTTGGTTGCGACTGGGCATGGTGGTCTGCACGCATATATGCGAAATCCTGGACGGCAATCCTCACGCTCCGATCCTCAACGTCAACGACGACGAGCGCAACCTGAACGCCAACCATTGGGGCAATGACTGGGACGAGAGGTACCGTTTCCCCGTTGTCCGCAACTTTATTTCTTACTCCCGCGCTTTTGCGCGGGAGTTTTCTTTTTCTGTTTGCGCAAGTATCTGGTTGTGCCAGCCACCGAGCATGCGCCCTACTTCGAAAAGCTTTTCAGAGAGCGCAATGAACTTTTTTGCATCGAGTGCGTCGACTTTGTTTGCGACACGAAGGAGGAGTTTTACCGTGTCGAGTAGCTGAATTGCTTTTTGAATGTGAACGGTCTTGTGTTCCTTTTTTACAAAAAGTGCCGAGGATATATAGCACATGATTTCACACAAGAGAGAGTCTATTTTTGCACCGAGTGAGTAGCGGTGGATTTTTGGAAAGTGTAGAATGTAGGAATGCCACAAAGTATACGCAACTTCAATCTTGAGAATGAGGGGTGGGATGTCTGTGGGTATACGGGGGGGGGGTGGACATAAAGGAAAGTATACCATACAGAATGTACCCAACGCCCGTTCTTTTGAAGAAATCATCTCATACGAAAATTTATTGCGCGCGTGGGAAGATTTTATAAAAGGAAAGCGTGGCAGGAGAGACGTGGATATGTTTGCTCGTACATTGTCAGATAACTTGTGGCAACTTCACTTTGATTTAAAGAATAGCACTTATGCGCATGGAGGGTACCATGAGTACACTATTTGTGATCCAAAAAAACGTACGATACACAAGGCAAGTGTGAGAGACAGGGTGGTACATAGACTAGTCTACAATGCTCTCTATCGGTATTTTGATAAGCGGTTCATTCATGACTCGCACTCATCGCGAAAAGGGAAGGGGACACACAGAGCGCGCGACAGGTTTCGGCTTTTTGCGCAGAAAGTTAGTAAAAATTATACAAAGCAATGTTTTGTCTTGAAATTTGATATACAGAAATGTTTTGCGAGTATTGACCAGACAACGCTTTTGGAAATTCTTAAAAAACATATTGCTGATGATGAGGTGTATGACATTGTTGCTATAATCATTGGGAGCTTTAAATGCGGGCTTCCGCTTGGGAACCTCACTTCCCAACTTTTTATCAATGTGTACCTCCACGAGCTTGATTGGTTTTGTAAACATACCATTCGCGCAAAATATTATTTGCGTTACGCTGACGATGTTGTTATTGTATCGGATGATGAAGATGAGCTCGACGTTGCGTACAGAATAATCGCTGATTTTTTGTTAAGCAAACTTTATCTTACGACCCACAAAAAGAGTGTGGCTACCATTTACCAAGGGGTTGACGTGTTGGGCGTGATATTCTTCCCCCGATATGGTATTTTAAGGAGAAGGACGAGGGTGCGGATGAGGGTGCGAGAACAACATGGAAAATATCTTCAAACAAGAAATGGCGCAGAATAGCTCGAAGGACGGGGTTGTTCCGCGTGAGGGTAAAGACATCAGTACCGAGTATTTTAATACGCACCGGGACTTTTTTGAGACTTATGCGCGTGGCGGGGTGAAGGTGGAGCCGGCTCCAGTAGGGCTTGACACCTTTGCGTTTAATCTGGAGAAAAACACGATTTATGTGAACGATATGTTTTACCGAGAAGGAAGAGGGTTTAGCGACGAGAAAACCGCTTTTGCAGTGTGTCACGAGGTAGAGCATTTTTTTGAAAAAAAGATGATGCTTACGGAGAAGGGAGGTGGCGAATACTTTTCAAAGTATTTGGAAAAAATTGGAAAGTCTCGCGCATATGGGCTTTTGGATAATTGTGTCGCTGATATTCGAGAAAACAGATCGGTTGTGGAAAAGACTGGCAAGGAGTTTAGGAATACTGAAGAAAAAATGTACCGTGAGGATTTATTTCCGAGTGCCGACTTTCGGGATGCTCCGCTCCATATACAATTTGCGCAGGCGATACTGCGTGAACGAAGACTACCCGATGAGCAATGCCTGGTGGCGGATGAGGTGCGCGCAAAACTCGATGCACTTGATGGTATTGTAAATAAAAATAAAGTAAAACTTCTCGACGCAATGACGGGTACTAACGTGCCTATGTCGCTTCGGCTGAAACTCCTTGATCAATATGTCGTGCCGATGATGGAGGAGCTTAAGAAGAAGGATCTGGAAAACGAAAAGGAGAAAAGTAAAGAGAGAGGGGAAAGTGGCGATAAGAAAGAGGGAGGCGAGGAACAGGCAGGTGCTCCGAAAGATGGCGAAGGAGAGCTTGACCCGAACGAGGTCTTCAAAGAAGCATATGAACGGGCGGAAAAAGGCACGCTCGGGTCGGTTCCTCACGAAGCGGAGGAAGCGACATTTAAGGAGTGGCAGAAGGGAGAAAAAGAAAATAGTGTTGAAACACGCGATAAAGAATACGCGGAGTCTTTGGGTGTGAGTGAAAAAGCACTTGATGATTATCGCGCTATCAACAAGACGCTGCAGAATGTCATCAACCCCGAAACGAACCAGTCTGTCGTGGATGACTTGCGTGAACTGTTCAGGAGGATTATTGCCAAGAGAAAAAAGAAATGGATTGTTCCGAAATATCCGCTTGAGGAAGGGGATACTTTAGATGACCCTGTGGGCGCGTATGTGGAGGGGATGCGGGGGAATTTCAAACCGAAGGTTTGGGAGGAACAGGAGATCAAGGAAATTCGTGGAAATAAATGTGGCGAGGTGGAGATATCGTTTGTGTGCGATGGCTCTGGAAGTATGAACGACGGAGGCGGATTGAAAAGGAAAGAACAGCAGAGAGCGATGGTGCTTGCGATGGAGGCGCTCAAGGATTTTAACGATATGGTGGATGAGGAATCGGGGTCGCTTACTGAGCCCATTGATATAAAAACGGAGGTCTACAAGTTTCAGGGTGAGCAAAGTGACAGTGAACCTTTGAAACAAATGGGGCGCGAGCTTTCCGAAAAAGACCGGATAACGGTGTGTGGCGAGCTCTCGAGTACGCCGGGGAGTACGACAGATTTTGTTCCGCTTGAAACTATCAACATACAATTGCCCGATGAGTCTCTGGGCAAGATACGCGACGGGGAGTTGAAAAAGATTGTCATTGTGTTGACGGACGGGGAGAGTGATGATTCGCGGAGGGTTAAAGATACCATAGCATCGCTTCGTGAGAAAGGGGTCGTGGTGGTCGGCTTGGGGATTACGAGCGCGGGTGGGGCTGTCCTGGAAACATACGCCCCCAACGCTCTCGTCGTGGAGGATGCAAAAGATCTGCCAAGAATGCTCGGCGAGCTTTTGGAGGATCATTTGAAGGAGTTGTAAATATTTCCCCCCGCGAGAAAAATTTGATAGAATAAGGAAATGATTTATTTCGACAACGTCTCCAAGGTCTACCCCGATGGAACCGTCGCTCTCGAAGGGGTGACCTTCTCGGTAAAGCAGGGAGAGTTCGTGTCTATTGTCGGACACTCAGGGGCAGGCAAAACAACGTTGATTAAACTCCTTCTTGGTGAAGGGGACTGCACCAGCGGAAGTGTGTCGTTTGACTCGGTGGATATTCAAAAAGTGAAAATGAAGGATATGCCAAACTTGCGCCGTCGCATTGGTGTCATTTTTCAGGATTTCCGCCTCCTTTCTAATAAAACCGCTTACGAAAATGTTGCCTTTGCTATGGAGGTTGCAGGAAAGACCGATGAGGAAATCGCCTCTGATGTGCCGCACGTCCTTGAGCTCGTCGACCTTTCGAAAAAAATGTGGAATTTCCCACGCCAGCTTTCGGGTGGTGAGCTTCAGCGTGTGGCTATTGCGCGTGCCATTGTAAATCACCCTGACCTCATCATTGCCGACGAACCAACCGGGAACCTCGACCCCATCAACACGTACGAAATCGTCCAGATTTTGAAAAAGATTAACGACCTCGGCACGACTGTTATTTTGACAACCCACAACAAGGGCGTCGTCGAGGCCCTTGGTAAGCGCGTAATCACCATGGATCACGGCCGGGTGACACGTGACGACTCTACGGGGAAGTATGCATTATGAGTCAAAAAGTTAAAAGTCAAAAGTGTCTTGGGCCAAGCCTGCGTCCAAGACATGAATTTGCTAATTCAGAATCAGCTGATTCGAAAGCGGACCCAGGAATTCATATTTTGCGGGCATCACCATCGTGTGTGATATAATGGGTGAAAGTTTGCGGGCGTTTACTTTTAGACTTTTGACTTTCAACTTTACGACTAACTATTATGCTCTGGATAACCATAAAAAGAATCATCAAGGCGGGCTTCGTGAGCTTTTGGCGCAATGGTAGCGTCTCGCTTTCCGCAGTCTTTGTGATGGTCATTGCTCTTTTTATGATTGGTTCGACACTGCTCCTTACGGCGTTCCTTGGTACGGCGCTCCGGGACTTGCAGGACAAGATTGATATCAATATCTATCTTTCTATTACCGCACCCGAGAACTCCATTTTCGATCTCAAGAGCAGAATTGAAGCACTTCCTGAAGTAAAAGCAGTTACCTATATTTCTCGTGAGCAGGCACTTGAGACATTCCGTGTTCGCCACGAAAATGACCACCGTATCATTCAGGCGCTCGACGAGGTAGGTACGAACCCTCTGACGGCCGTCCTGACCGTAAAGGCAAAGGAGCCCGCACAATACGAGGGCATCGCAAAGTTCCTTGAGAACAAATCCTCTCTTGCCCCTGACTCACTCTCTATCGTTTCAAAGGTTAACTACAACGACAACAAAGTTGCTATCGAGCGCCTCTCGCGCATTATGGCTGGCGTGAAAAAGCTTGGCGGTATTATCACCGTGGTTTTGATTGGTATTTCAATTCTCATCACCTTTAACACCATTCGCCTCGCTATCTTTATCGCACGTGATGAGATTAGTGTCATGCGTCTTGTGGGGGGTAGCAACGAATACATCCGTGGACCGTTTGTGGTTGAGGGTATGATATATGGTCTCGTGTCGGGGCTTCTGACCGTTATTTTGTTCTACCCGATAACCTATTGGCTCAAGGCTACCACCGAAGGCTTTTATGGTGGTATCGACCTCTTGCACTATTTTGTCGCAAACTTCATTCAGATATTCTTTATCATTATGCTCTCGGGTATCGCCCTGGGTGCCGTGTCCAGTTATTTAGCAGTGCGCAAGTATTTATCAACGAGGTAAAAAAGATAACAAGCAAGGCGACATCAGATTTTTTACCCAGTTAAATGATTTCAAATTATTAGTTTAGTTACATTTTATGACAAAATCACACAAACGCAATAAAAAATTCTCAGTAGGTTTAACAGAGAATTTGAAATCACGATTTGAGGAGCTCCTCAAATCGTATTTAACCGGGTGTAGTTTTACTAAGTTCGCTTCGCTCACTAAGAAAAATTAACATGAAAAAAACACGTAAGTATATTTTTGTGGTGGGTGGTGTGATTTCCGGTGTCGGCAAAGGCATCACGACTTCATCCCTCGGCAAAATACTCCAGTCACATGGCTACCGCGTGACCGCCATGAAGATTGACCCGTACGTAAATGTTGACGCGGGTACTATGAACCCCACCGAGCACGGCGAGGTTTTTGTTTTAAAAGATGGCGACGAGACGGATCAGGACATGGGCAACTACGAGCGCTTCCTCGGCGCCTCGCTTACCCGTGACAACTATATGACGACCGGCCGTGTGTATCAGTCGGTTATCGAAAAGGAACGCGCTCTCGCGTACAAAGGCAAATGCGTGCAGGTGGTGCCGCATATTCCGTACGAGGTCATCGAGCGCATCGAGCGCGCGGGAGACAAGGCAAATGCCGAGATTGTCATCATTGAAGTTGGTGGGACGGTTGGTGAGTACGAGAACATTCTCTTTATCGAGACCGCGCGTATGCTCAAGATTAAAAAACCTGACGACGTGCTCTTTGTGATGGTGTCATATCTTCCGACGCCAGCAAAGGTGGGTGAGATGAAGACCAAACCAACCCAGCATGCGGTACGTGCACTCAACAGTACCGGTATCCAGCCTGACTTTATTATCGCGCGCTCCGATGTTGCCCTTGATAACAAGCGCAAAGAAAAACTCGCGCTTTTTTGTAATGTGCTCCCCGAGAGTGTGATTTCAGCGCCTGACGTCGATAGTGTATACGATGTCCCAGGCAATTTCGAAAAGGACAAGCTCGGTGAAAAAGTTTTGAAACGTCTCAAGCTCAAGAGTCGTGGCAAGACCGAAGGATGGAAAGAGTGGGAGAGTTTTGTACGCAAGGCACACAAAGCAGAGGATGAGGTACGTATCGCGGTTGTCGGCAAGTATTTCGACACGGGAGATTTTGTCCTCTCGGATTCGTATCTCTCGGTTATCGAGGCGCTCAAGTACTCGGCAATCCACCAAGGTAAAAAAGCAAAACTCGTGTGGCTCTCTGCGGTGGATTATGAGGGCAAGAACCCGCCCCTTGCTGAACTCATTGGGTTTGACGGCATTCTTGTTCCAGGCGGTTTTGGGACACGTGGCATCGAGGGAATATTGAACGTCATTCGTTTTGCGCGTGAACACAAGATTCCGTACTTCGGTATCTGCTATGGTATGCAGCTCGCCGTCATCGAGTACGCCCGCAACGTCCTCGGACTCAAGGATGCAACCTCGCGCGAGATAAATCCAAAATCAAAAAATCTTGTCATCGACATTATGGAATCGCAAAAAGAAATTATTGCGAAAGCAAAGATGGGGAACAGTATGCGTCTCGGTACCTACACCGCAGCTTTGAAGAAAGGGACAATTGCTCGTGCCGCATACGGTGCTGACAGTGTCGAAGAGCGTCACCGTCACCGCTTTGAGGTGAATAATGCGTACGTTGCAGATCTTGAAAAAGCAGGCCTGGTGTTCTCTGGCACCTCACCTGATGGACACCTCATGGAGATTGTCGAGCTTCCACAAAAGGAGCACCCATTTTTCCTCGGCACACAATTCCACCCCGAGTTCCAAGCGAACCCTCTTCGTCCACACCCTGTCTTCAGCGCCTTCATCAAAGCAGCTATCACGCGCAGTAAGGGAAAGTAGGGTTTTATGAAAAAACTCGAAAACAATTACGCGTTCATTGATAGTCAAAATGTAAACCTAAGCGTTCAGTCGTTGGGATGGAAACTTGATTTTGCCCGATTCCGCGTCTATCTTGCGGAAAAGTACGGAGTAACGAAAGCATTCCTTTTTATAGGGTACGTAGAAGGAAATAATGACCTATATATGTCCCTACAAGCGGCAGGTTTTATTTGTGTGTTTAAACCGACTCTTGCCTACAAGGACGGGACAACAAAAGGAAACTGCGATGCCGAGCTTGTGTTGCAAGCAATGATTGAATATCCGAATTACGACAAAGCGGTTATTGTTACAGGGGATGGAGATTTTTATTGTCTTGTGAAATACTTGCTTGAGCACAGCAAGCTTAAGAGGGTTTTAATTCCTAATATCTTTAAATATTCAGCACTTCTTAAGAAATTTGGGAAAAGCCAGCTTAGTTTTATGAATGACCTTAAAGAGAAATTGGAGTATAAAAAGAAAAGGACCCCGTAGGGACGGAACCCTACGGGGGACTTTTCGTGGTGATACATTGTATATTACCAATCCACATCATTTTGTCAATCGTAATTCAGCCATATGGTAAAAACACACGTCAACGAACGGGGGTCGCACACGACGGTCATTGAAGGCTCTCGAGATATTTTGAAGTTGTTCAATAAGGCGGGGGTGCAGGTTTCGCCGGGTATTATTGAGGCGAACGTCAAGGCAAAGGGGAGGAGCGTAAAGCTCAAAAAGCTCAACAATGAGACCTTCGAAATGGTCGTTGTGGTAAAGAGTAGCAAGCAGACCTTTAAGGTATACGGCAACGACCAGAAAGGCATCACCAGCGTCATCCAGGGGCTCAAGGGGGCCGGTTGGAACGTCCAAGACACGATGGACCTCTCAGGTACAGACTAGGCTCTATTTTAGCCCGCGTATTGAAATAGTAGGCCGTTTTTGCTACTATCCCTAAGTACTGATTTAGTACGTATTTTGCGGGATCGTCTAATGGTAGGACACATCCCTCTGGAGGATGTTATCTTGGTTCGAATCCAGGTCCCGCAGCACTTCGACAGGCTCAGTGCCTAAAATTCTACAATGGGTTATTTTGTATATATTCTTCTTTGCAATCAGAAAACTTTTTATACAGGGAGCACCGATAATCTAGAAAGGAGAATCAAGGAACATAAAAGCAAAAAATCATTTTACACGAAACAGTTTTCTGATATCGAGCTCGTTTACCAAGAGACATGCAAAGGAAAAATGGAAGCTGAGAAGAGAGAGTTTCAGATAAAGGGATGGAGTGCCGCAAAGAAGAGAGCTCTTATTGGTGGCAACAAGGAACTACTTAAGAAACTAAGTAAAAGCACTGAGTCTGTCGACGTACTGTGATAGAACAGTGGTGAGCTTGTCGAACCAGTCCCGCAGCTGAATTTAAGTTTTTTGCTCGACCCAGTAGGTCATTCTGGTGAATGAGAAGCGTTCCTATACAAAAAAGCTAAAAATCGCGTCGCAGTGTCTCGCCTAGAGACGCAAGACGTGAACTAGGTAAAGGAGCAAAAATCACACCAGGAATGAGAACATTTCTGGTGTGATTAGAATTAAAAAATTACCAAGTAGTAAAGAGACCACCCGGTAATACTAAGTTGGTACTAACTAAAACGTTTATAGGGTATAATAATACTGAAAGGTATTTAAAAATATGGAAAATATAAACATTACAAAAGAGGCTTCTGTTGCAAGTCAGCCTCAAGTGCCAGTAGTATCTTTAGTAAAAGAGCAGGCTATTGCTCCAAACTTGATAAATATTCAAATCGGTGGGACCGAAGCGTTGTTGGGTAGCGCTGCGGTTCTCATTGCTGTCGGCGTTGCATGGGGGACCCTCAAGACTCTTGTTTCTGGTGTTAAAAATACTCTAGATAAAGAAGTTGCTCCTGATTTAAAAAACATAAGAGAAAGATTTGGGATTGTTGAGGATAGGGTTGAAACTTTGTGGAAGGACAAATTAGCTCCCGCAAACTCACCAAGGCAATTAAACGAAAAAGGGAGCAATATTTTGGTTGGTAGTGGTATCAAAGAGATTGTCGATGAGAAAAAGGAAAAACTCCTAGAGCTTGTTAGGGCAAAAAATGTAAAAAACGCATATGATGCAGAAGAGGCAATAGAACAAGTTATGATGGAACTTCCCGATCATTGCCCCGATATCGTAGATAGATTAAAGAGCGGAGCGTTTAAAGTTGGTGCCGATATAGGCGGACTACTTTTTGTTGGAAGTATTTATTTAAGAAATCAAATATTTGTTGATTTAGGGTTTAGTCTTGACGACCTCGATAGACCCAAAAATTAATTTATTATTGCCACCTTTGTATGAATGAAAAACCTCCTTGCATGAAATTGAAAGGTCTCTAGTTCAGCTTTTTTTGACAAAAGCATATTATATATATTTATGAACCCACACATTAGAGAAATATTTCGATATTCAATACTCGCACTTGCTGGGTATATTCTTATATATAAAAATTTATGGGATTATTTACCATATTTTGTTATTGCAACTTTTCTTTTTGTGGCAGCGGAAGCTTTTTTCTATGGTGGCAGCACTAATCATGAAATAAAATGTCGTGCTACTAATATTAAAATCATTTACTCGTGGGGTATTCTGGGGGTACTGATTGTTGTTGTTTATTTTTTGGGTGGTTTTAGTAATCTGTAAATTTGAGCTTATATAAAAATATGAAATTTAATTTAAAAGAAGATCTTAGAAAAACTTTTAAAATTGGGTCTACTGATTTTAAATCGGCAATAATGGGTATTGTGATACTTTTGATTAGCTTAGTTCTGTTGAGTGGGTTGCTTATCGTGTGGAATTCATTTGGTGAACCAAAATCACAGTACAATTATGAGATTTGTACAAAAGGGATTTTATCAAATTGTGTTAAAGTAGATAGATATAATATAAATTCTGCTGGAACTTGTGTTAGGTATTGGGGCGAAAAAGAGGGTACTTTATGTAAGGAATTCTACATAGAAGAAAATAAATAATAGCGAACATAACAGTTGGTTGAGTAATAGAAAATAAAAATTGCCCCTTTCGTCTAGGGTGTTTTTGTGGTATGGTTGTGGTGACTAAAGCAAAAATATGAATGATTTTACTAGATCTTTAAGTGATTGGTTTAAAGAAAAGACGAGCAGTTCCTTGTATTTTACTTATTTTATTTTCGTTGTTGCTTGGAATTGGGAAACTTTCTATACACTGTTCTTTGAAGACGCCGCACTTTTTAAGTCACCTCGAATTGAATATATTTCAGCTAATTTAAAATTAAATATTTGCACTGAATTTTGGTGCGGACCCCTGGCAGATTTTATAACAAATAGTGTGTGGCACATTGGAGTTCCTGCTATGCTCACCTTTTTTGCGGTAAAATATTTTCCTCAAATTAATGCTTGGGCGCATGGAATTGAAGTAAAAAATTACTTTGAAAGAAGACGTGCTTATGATACTGAGAGGGTTGCTTATGAAGAGGGGCTAACCATTGCTTTAATGGCTGAAGCAGAACAAAAACAAAAACAAAAAACAGTAAAGGAGTTTATTCAAAAAGCACAAACACAAGAAGAAAAATGGGATTTTGAGTTTCAGAAAATTGATGAGGAAGATACGCGGGCGATCCAAAATGGCTTTCAATGTGTTTATGAAAAAAATGGATATGTTACAACAAATGCATCACAAGCAATTAATACTACTTTTAAATACATTCCCCACGGATTATATGGGCGCCTTGATTCTCTTGGTTTAATAAAGAGGGTTGAGGGTAGTTCAGGCAGAATAGAGTTTACTGAAAAAGGGAAATATTTTATACGACAATTGCAAAAACAAAAGAAACTGTAAGTGTTGACAGTACCCCCAGGGTGAGTTCTTGGGAAAATTTGTACGTGGTGTAATTTTTAAGGCAACAAAACCCCGACCTTTGTAAAAGGTATCGTGGTACAATGAATCCCAGATGATGTTTGTTTGATATTAAATTTTTAACAAAACAAAACTATGAATAAAGTGACGGTTACAGCGACAGCATTGCGTATGCTCTTGGGGTGGCTTATGTTTTTTGCGGGGATTGAAAAGGTGCTCAATCCTGAGTGGACCGCACAAGGTTTTCTTTTGGGTGCGAAAACGTTTGCAGGTTTTTATGCGTGGTTCGCGCTCCCTATGAATACATGGTGGGTGGACCCTTTGAATGCGTGGGGGATTACGCTTGTTGGTGTGGCGCTCTTGCTTGGTATCGCCATACGCCCCGCTGCGTGGGCTGGCGCAGTGCTGATGATTCTCTATTATTTCCCACAAAATGTTTTTCCTGCAGTACCGCACGGCTACATCGTTGAGGAACACATTATTTATGCAGCGGCTATGATATTTATCGCAGTTTTCGCCCCAGCCCAGCATTTTGGCCTAGGCAAAATGCTCCGCGGTACATTCCTCGGACGGTTGCCGGTGGTCGGGCCGATGCTGTAGTTTCCGCCGTAAAAAACACCCTCTTTAAGGGGGTGTTTTTTACATAAAGGTGTGCTAGTGTTGACTGAAAGATGGCTACGAGTCTCAATTGATATTGTGGCGTGCTTAAGGAATAAATATTATTTATGGTTTTCAATATAAAAAATGTCAAAGGTGATGTGGTTGTTAGTAATAATCAGTCTGGCGGAGTCACAAGCAAAGTTAATCACCACACTAGCTTCATTAATGAGCACAAAAAAACACTTGCGGGAGCTGTTGCATTAATTGCTAGTTGTGTCGGGGTCCTCGATTATTTTAACATTAACCCTTTCAAAAAAATGGCAGAAGGAAATCAAAACCCAATAAATATCCAGGACATATCTGGAGATGTAACAGTTTCAAATAACCAGTCTGGTGGTGTGACGGCGCATACTGTAAATATAACTACTGGTTTACATAAAAGAACACTAACAGAAAAGAAATCTTATATTATTCAAGAATTAAAGAAGAAACCTATAGCAGCATACCGATTGTATTATTCTCCTAATGACCCCGAAATAAATGCTTTCGCGTCTGAAATTAATCAAATATTGACAGAGTCTGGATGGAAGGAAATTAGTCCAATAAAGATAATGGCTGGCACAAGCTTACCTCCAGGTGTTACCGTGGTTGTTTTAAAGCCTGAAGAGCCGATGGTCACGCTCATCGATCAGGTTTGGAATGCCCTTGGTCACCAAGGAGTAACAGGACAAATCCTGCCCGACGTGGAAAATGTATTTACTGTACGAGGTTGGCCCCCCGTTGAGTTGCCTCAAGGCATGAATGGAACAGTAATTTTTATAGGACCAAATCCATTAAACTAAGAAAGCGTAATAACTGAATACCTACGCCTTCTTTAAGAAGCAGGCTTTGAGCATGATGCCTTTGACGCCGTCGCCGCTGCCCATGATGTGCTCGCCGTCGTCTTCGAGGGTGATGTTCTTGACCTTGGTGCCTCGTTTGACGACCGAGGATCCGCCTTTTACTTTTAGGTCTTTGATAACAACAACCGTGTCACCTTTGCTCAAGACGTTCCCGTTGCTGTCTTTTATTACTACTACGTCGTCTTCGTCTTCATCCATATTTTTGTTGTATTAGCGTTTATTATTTCTTTATACCAGATATTTTCCATTTTCAAAAATCACTTCACCATCGGCGAGAACACGGTCAACAACGGGGAAGACGTCGATGTGAAACTTTGACTTGTGGGCGGTGATGCCTTCCTTTTTGTAGACACTGTGCTTTTCGCCGAGTGAGAAGTGGAGCCCGACCAAGCGCTCAAAGGCGGTGATGTCCTGCATATAGCGCTCGCGGGTGATGGCGCGATTGAGACCGAAACCAATCTCGCGAATGAGTGGGCGCTCAAACTCTTTTATGTTCTCAATAATTTTTCCAAATGATTCTGGTGCATCGTCTTGCCAGCCGACGATGAGACCTTCTTTTACATCCACGCGGAACGGTATGTGCATATTGATAGAAAAGTCTGAACCCGCGTACGCATAGATCATAAACGAGCCGTTCATCTGTGCGAAGTCTGCGCATTCGGTAAACACTTCGCCGATGGGAAAGGTGCCACCTATGTTTTCCATACCCGCATAGTCACCGATGTTGAGTTTTGGTGAGAGGACGCCGCCCGTGACCACGAGCTCGGCATCGCCCGCCTGAATACGGAGTTCCTTGATGCGCTCGAGCTTTGCTTTGAGCTTGGGGCCGATGCCGCGATACCAGTTGATGTCGTACTCGAGGGCGTTGATATACACATCCCATATATCCTCGGTATTGCGATGGAGGTGGAGGTGTTCGATAACTTTCAGCTTTTTGTTAAAGAGGTGCAAGCGAATACGAAAAGCGTCGAGGAGGAAGTTTGAAGACTGAATGAGTACGACGAGGTCGCCGGGGCGCATAGCGTCGAATGCGGCGATGACTTCTTCTTTGCTCACCGCATCAAAGTCTACAAAGCGCGCATCGGGGAGCGCTGTGCGATAGGCGGCGGTCAAAATATCGGTGAGACCATAGCGTGTGTCGTACACCACCAAGGCTTTTTCGTTTGGTTTTTTCTCTATCGCGAGGTTCACGATGTCGGTGACGTTTTTGGTCGCGAGGGCGAGTAAATCTTTGTTCATATATATAGAGCCTAGCTCAAAATGAGAAAAAAGCAAAATACTCGCCGTCAATATAAGGTGACGGCCGTCACCTTATATTGACGGCGAAGAAAGTGTATCGTGGTGGGGTTGTTACGTCCGCAGGTTGTCTTTGCTCCACTCGGGGATGGAGCAGGCTTTGCGTTCGACGGGGGAGGCGGGGCGGATGTGGTGTTCGTTGCCGGTAGGGATGAGCGGAAAATGGATCACCGTGTCGAGGGCTTCGGCAATATGAGAGAGGTTTTCCTCTGCGGTTATCCAATCAGTCCCAAAACGTTTGAGTGAGACGGGGCGCGAATAGCCGCGCAATGTTTTTTCGCCATTCGTCACGAGGAAGTATTCGTGAAAGTACGAGAGGGCGAGTTCTCGTACTGTTTTGTAAATAGGGTCTCGGTAGCGGAGCACAGCATGGTTGGTTTTTGAGATGGCGCCCCAGTAACCGTTCTTTTTGTAGAGTGCGACGACATGGTCAGAATCAATCTCGATGTTCACCGTTTTGAGGTCAAGAAGAAGCGGACGCTCACCTTGAAGCCAGAGTGCGACGGCTGCAAGGAGCGCTCCTTCGATGCAGTGTGCTTTTTGCTCGCGGAGAACACGGCGTGGCGAGAGATATGTCTCACCATTTTTTTCATGATTTTGTGGAAGTGCATCCAAATAGTCTTGAATCTTTTGTGGCGTCGAAAGTTTCTTTAAAACCGCAAGCTCTTCTTTTGATAGTCCGAACATAAGGATAGTATGACAGAGATTAAGATTTTTGTCCTATAAGAGTGATTTCAAAAACGGCAGAACAAAAAGACCAAAGATAGCCCATTGCACAAAGAGTGCCAACGCAGCAAGAGGGTAGTGCCAGATCTTGCGAAGAGTGCGCGCAGTACCAAAGCGTTCCTCGGTAACGAGATATGCGAGGAACGGGAAGAGTGCGTAGACGACAGCAATCAAGAGCGCGAGGGGTATACCAAGAGGGGTAGTAAAAACACCAAAGAGAATAGCACCCCCTTGTTCGGTGGCGACACCAAGAAGTCCCGTAAGTACAAAGACATCTGTTTTTGAAAAACTTATTTTTCTCAAAAGAAGGTACCACGTGGTAACAACAAAAAAGTAATAGAAGAATCCCAGGAATAAATCAGTGAAGGGGTCGGGGCTCAAAAGAATGCGTTCGCTTGCGGGGAGGGGGAGGTTGTTTAGAATAGCGAATGTTTCAATAAGGAGTCCAAAGAGTACTCCCGAACCGATAAACGCTAAAGGAAGAGACAAGGGGCTTATCAGAGAACTTATTTGCTTGCGATAGAGTGCAACAAATATCCAGAGGGGCCAAATAAAGAACATCGGGTTGTTGATGCCGAAAACGAGCAGGATGATTCCCAAGAAGAACAGAGTGTTCCTTTTCATGTGCACATAATACCAGCCGAACACGTTGACAAAAAGGTAAAAATATGCTTATCTAGTATGAGATTTTACTTTTAGTTACTTGAAAAAGGAGTTGTTATGAGCGCACTGTTAACACGAACGAAAGTCAGGAATGCTTTGTGGAACTATGGTAAAGCATGGGAAACTCAAAATCCCAATCTTATTCTTTCGATATTCACCGAAGACGCCACGTACCAAGAAGGACCATTCGCTGAGCCGATGGTTGGCTGGGATGCAATCCGTGCCTACTGGGAAAAGAAAGTTGTTCAAGAACAAAGAGATATTCGCTTTCACGTGGAGAATATTCTCATCGAAGGTAATGTCGCCGTCGTGGAATGGATTGCGGACTTTGTCGATGTGGTCAAGAACGAAGGAGCCCATCTTTATGAAGTCGCGTTTTTGGAATTTTCGGGTGACCACATTAAATCCTTGCGAGAAACATGGCGTTCGGAGCGCACGCCGCTCTAGGGTGTATGTGATAGCTTTCAACCACCTCTTTATGGGGTGGTTTTTTGTTTGCACATAATTTTGTTGTGGTACAATAAAGAAGTCTAGTTTTAATAGTTACGTAACACATTTTTAATATGTTGAAATTTGCAAAGTTTATGGCGACGGCACCGGGAAGGATTATCCGCGTTGTTGCTGGGGCAGCAATTATTTGGTGGGGAAGTATGATCGGTGACACCACCACCGGAATGGTTGTCATTCTTGTTGGCGCAATTCCATTTTTTGCAGGGATCCTCAACCTCTGCATGATCGCACCATTCATCGGTGTACCATTCAAAGGAAAAGACATTTTGGCGTTGCCTGACGCACAGTAGGTAGAAAGTAGTATGAGCACACCCAATAAAGTTCATCCAACAACGGTAGGTGGTCTTGATGCAACAAAAAAGCTCGGCGTCATGGTCGGGGAGTTGCGCTACGATCTTCTCGTAGAGGTTTTACAGGGGCTACACAGTGAGCTCATACGACAGCGCGATAGCGATGAAGGGAAGGGTCGAGCGCGCCTTGCTTCCATCCTCGACGAGGCCGCAGGACAGCTGGAGGGGACCATGGATTCCCTCGATAAAGCTGTTTCTATCTGTCAGCACTATATTGACGAAGAAAAGAAGCTCGCCCAGTAACGCCTTGTTTTTTGGGCACTAATACCGCGCGCCCTTGGCCTTTTTGTGAAAATGAGGTATGGTGTGAGAGCCTACCAAAAAGTTTAATGCTTTTCCAAAGACTCAAATTTCTAGGCAAAAACCGCGAAGAACGAGAAGCCGTATCGGGATACGGCGACGAGTGATGAGCGGTTTTGGACAGGAATTTGAGTATTTGGGGATGCAAGCCCCTTGTCGAAAGACAAGTTTTTGATGATTTTGCGGTTAAACTTTTTGGTAGGCTCATACTATGGCCGCAGGCGACGTTGTTTTACGATTTGAAAATGTCTCGTTTGAATACGGGCACAATAAACCAATCCTCGAAGAGGTGAGCTTTCCTGTGCGTCGCGGATCAAAATTAACCCTCATGGGGCAGAACGGCGCGGGGAAGTCTACGATTTTTGGTCTCATTACGGGGAGCCTCAAGCCCGAGGACGGAGACATTCATATTTCACGAGGCGTCTCTATCGCCATCTCACGCCAGGTCATTCCTCGCGACCAGATGGAGCTTACCGTGCGTGAATTTTTTGAAAAATGTTTCCCCAAGAAGATTTACGACATCGATCCTAGAATTGATACCGTGCTTGAAGTGGTAAACCTCAAGGGGCATGAGAAGCTGCATGACCGCATTATCAAGTCATTTTCGGGCGGACAGCAGGCGCGTCTCCTTCTTGCATCGGCGCTCATTCAGGACCCCGATGTACTCCTTCTCGACGAACCAACCAACAACCTCGACAAGGCAGGTATCGCACACCTCACTGATTTTCTTAAAAAATACGAAAAGACCTGTATCGTAATTTCCCATGATGCAGATTTTTTGAACTCGTTTACCGAAGGGGTGCTCTATCTCAACATTCACACGCGCAAGATTGAACAGTTTGTCGGTGACTATTTCGATGTGGTAAAACAGATTACCGCGCAGATTGAAAAGGAAAACATGAAGAATGCACAGCTCGCGAAAGAAATCCAGGCAAACAAAGACAAGGCAAACTTCTTTGCGATGAAAGGAGGACAGATGCGTATGGTGGCAAAGCGTATGCGCGAAAAAGCGGAGGAGATGGAAGAGGCAAAGGTTGATGTCCGTAAAGAAGACAAAACTATTCGTGCTTTTGTTATCCCCTCACAACCCGAGCTCACCGGAGAAATCCTTGGTATCTCATCATTCACCGTGCTCAAAAATCACCAGCCCGTAGAGCGCACCACAAAAATATCGCTCAAAAAGAAACATCACTTACTTCTTGCAGGTCCAAACGGTATCGGCAAGTCCACACTCCTTGAAGCGCTCGCAACGGGCAAGGCAAAGGGCACCAAAATTGCGGACGGCGTGCGCATTGGTTACTACCGCCAAGATTTCTCAACCCTTGATTTTAATGACACGGTTTATCAATCCCTTGCACGCGCTATTGAGTCCGTCGACGGCAAGCTCGACGAAGAGCGTATGCGTTCGGTTGCCGCAAGTTTCCTTATTACGAGCGATGTCATCTATACCAAGATTGGCAGCCTCTCGGAGGGGCAGAAGGGGCTCGTGGCTTTTGCACAACTCGTCCTCGAGCGTCCTGGTCTCCTCATCCTCGATGAGCCGACGAACCATATCAACTTTCGCCATTTGCCAGTGATTGCCAAGGCCCTTAGTCAATACGAAGGTGCGATGATTCTCGTTTCTCACGTACCAGAGTTCGTGAAGCAGATCCGCATTGATGAGGTGCTGGATTTGGAGAAAAATTAGTCGCAGTTGACAAGGCCACAGGAGAGGCGTACGCTTTATTTTAGCAATTCTTTAAGGAGAGAGTCATGGACAAGCAGGCCAGTTCTTCAGAGGATTTTTTTACATATTGGTCAAACCTTGCAAAAACGGACCCCAAACGTTTCGAACAGGAACGTAAGGAGGCGACGGAAGCAGTTATTTTGAGCGCACGACCAGAAAAGCAACAACGCTTAAGGGGTCTTCAGTGGCGTATTGATATGGAGCGCTTGCGTGCAAGCAACCCGCTTTCGGCCGCTATCCGCTTGCACACGATGATGATGGACTTTATCTTTTCTGATAAAGGTTTCCCGCGCATCGCATCTTTGTTCAAGCAAACAATCGTCATCGCTAAAAATATGGAGGAAGAATTGTCGCTCCTGCCTAAAAAATAGTTGAAACAAGTTAAACCAGCCATTCCATGGCTGGTTTTTTGTACAGACGTTTAAATGAGGTATACTTACCTTATGGAACAATTTCATTTTGAACAGTCACCAGAAAAAGAACCACTTCCTCTCGAGGGGCGCACGGAGGTGATTAGTTCTCCTCAAGATATCGAGGGGCAGCTTGATGCTTCGCAGTCGCACTACGAAGAGGCGTTGGAAAAGTTGCGCGCAGGAGACCGCGGTGATATTGAGTATCTTGAGGAGATGCAGATAAATCTCATTGCGTGGAAAAATGTATTTGATATTCGTTTCGGAACGCTCAGTAACGAGAACGCCGTTGTTCATAATGCGGTACTCGTTCGTCTTGATGAGGTCTCGCAGGCTCTTGAGGACGCAAGAAAGTAGAACATGGATATTTTTTCTCACGGACTATGGGCAGCAGCTGCTGCGAAGGGCGTGAACCAGGCGCAAGATAAGCGCCGTGTTAACATTTGGGCAGCAGCGCTTTGGGGAGTGTTTCCTGACCTTTTTGCTTTTTCGATACCATTCCTCTGGCTTCTCTGGTCGTTTACGTTTGGCGACCTTCCTATCGCAAGCCTTCAGGCTGACAGGCCTCCTCTTGGTGAGCCTATAGGGCGTGACTCACTATGGATATTTCAACTCTCTTCGGCTCTTTACAACGTAAGCCACAGCCTCATTATTTTTACCGTAGTATTTTTAGGGGTGTGGGCATATTTTAAACAAGCACGCCTCGAGCTCATTGGCTGGCTTCTTCACATTCTTACTGATGTACCAACGCACACATACGCATTCTTTCCCACGCCCGTATTTTGGCCACTCTTCGACTGGAAGTTTGACGGTTTCGTATGGGGGCAGCCATGGTTTATATTGCTCAATTACTCATTGCTACTCCTTGTCTTTGCATTTTTGTGGAAACGGCATCGAACGCTATCCTTACACAAGGAAGTAAAAGAATAAAAGCTCCATCATGGAAAGGTAGGGAAGGACACCAAAATATTTGACAAAAAAGTCAATATGGTATATACTTGTCGTAACTTCATCTCACGAGTTTTTGTCCCGTAAGGTTGTCCTAATGTCCTGTAAGCAGGCCTCAAAAGCACATTCTTCAGTAGCGCACAGAGGCTTTTCGAGAATTTAACGAAGAGTAATCAGGGCCCGTTTGTACGGGTTCTTTAGAATAATATATGGAACAGAAACGTACATTTAGTAGAAATTCGAGTGCTGGTCGTCCACCGCTTAGCGGTCGTCGTACCCCTGCGCGCGGCGGTACTTTCGGCGGATCACGCCGCTCCCCTGCTCGTGGCGCTCGCAAAGGGCAACACATCGATATTTCTCGATTTATCAATAAGACCGTCATTACCGAAGAGGCAGTGGTTTTTGTGCCTGAACATTTGTTCAAGGACTTTAATATTGACGCACGCTTGAAAGCGAACATTCTTACGAAAGGATACAATGAGCCAACGCCGATTCAGGATCGCGTTATCCCGCACATTCTCCATGGTCAGGACGTAGTAGGTATTGCAAACACCGGTACTGGCAAGACCGCGGCATTTCTTGTACCGCTTATCAATAAAGTTCTCGCAAATCCAAACAAGGAAAAGGTTCTTGTCCTTGCACCAACACGTGAACTCGCTCAGCAGATTGAAGCAGAGCTCAAGGAGTTTGTAAAAGGCCTCAAGATTTTTTCAGTATGTTGTGTTGGTGGTGCGCCTATTGGTCGCCAGATCAACGATCTTCGTTATCACAACAACTTTGTTATTGGTACCCCTGGTCGTATCAAGGATCTCATCGAGCGCAAGTGCCTTGATCTCTCAGGGTTCAAGTCGGTAGTACTCGACGAGGCAGACCGCATGCTCGATATGGGATTCATTAATGATATGAAATTCCTCATGAGCCTCATGTCAAAGGAGGACCGCCACACGCTATTCTTCTCGGCAACGCTCTCGAAAGAGATTGAAGCGCTCATCAAGGACTTCCTTAAGGACCCGGTTATGGTCTCGGTAAAGACACAGGACACGTCAAAGAACGTTGAGCAGGACGTGGTGCACATCAAGGCGGGGGAGGACAAGATTGAGGTTCTTCATAATCTTTTGATTCAGCCAGAATTCAAGAAAGTATTGATTTTCGGCCGTACAAAACATGGTGTAGAGAAACTTTCTCATTCCCTCGTACAACGCGGATTCAAAGCGCAGTCAATTCACGGCGACAAGAACCAGGGACAGCGTCAGCGCGCCCTCGACCTCTTCAAGAAAGATGTTGCACAGGTGCTCGTCGCAACGGATGTTGCTGCCCGCGGACTCGACATTGCCGGCGTATCTCATGTTATCAACTTTGATATCCCTGAGACCTACGACGACTACGTACACCGCATTGGCCGTACTGGTCGCGCCGGCAAGAGCGGCAAGGCGTTGACGTTTATTGGGTAGGTATTTCACAAAAAAACGCACGGACTAGTCCGTGCGTTTTTTTGTTTGTTACTGCGACTGACTTTTTTCAATGAAAAACTAGTGCTTGACACTGTGCGCACAGTGTATATACTGAATATATTATGAATACAACCGTCAATGTGCGACTTGAAAAGAAGATAAAGGCAGAGGCAAGCAAGACTCTTTCGGGGCTTGGACTGGATATGTCTACGGCAGTCAAAATGTTTCTTTATCAGGTGGTTGCCGAGCAAGGCATCCCTTTTGTTCCTACAAAAAATCCAGCTGCCATACGAGCGCGCTGGGACGCACAGGTGGCAGAGGCGCTCAAAGGTCCTGGATATAAAACTGCAGCTGAACTTCATCGAGCACTCGCTAAAATAAAATAACAATGTATCTCATCCAGCCCACAAAAGACTACGAGAGGTCTTATATGAAATTGCTGAGATCTGGGACAAAGAAAAAAGTTTTTGATGATATTGCGCTTGTCCTCGACGTACTTGTTTGCGGAGAACCACTGGATGCAAAATATCGCGACCATAAACTTCAAGGAGACTATGCAGGGTATCGGGAATGTCATATACGGGCAGACAAAAAGTTTAGGGCCAAGCCCCGAATCAGCTGATTCGCAAATTAGGGAGAAATCATTCGTTCTGGTGCTTATGGACCTAGGGTCGCATGCGTATTTGTTTGAGTGATTGCCATAATGACTCACTAGTTTCTTTAAAAAAGGATAGCCACGTGCTATCCTTTTTTATATGTCCACACGACAGGTCGCTTTTTTGGGATTTGCAATTTTGATATTGGCGCCTATTTTGTATTTGGTGTTTCGCGGTGACCGTATTACCAACTATCCACCAAAGAATCAAACCATTGTTGCGTTTGGTGATAGTTTGGTCGAGGGCGTTGGTTCGACAGCAGGAAATGATTTTGTGTCGGTCGTGGAGCGTACGCTAGGGGTGAGTATTGCCAACAAAGGAAAAAGCGGGGATACCACGGCGAACGGAATTGCGCGGGTAGATGAAGTCCTCGCCGAAGACCCGGGGATTGTCATCGTGCTTCTGGGTGGGAACGACGCACTTCGTCGTATATCGAAACAAGAGACCTTTGCAAACCTTGGTACTATCATTGAGCGGTTTCAGTCTGCAGGTGCTGTGGTAGTGCTCCTGGGTGTGCGTGGGGGTATCCTTGGTGATGGGTATGCGAATGAATTTGAAGCACTTGCGGAAACATACCACATGCCGTACGTTTCAAATGTTTTGGAGGGGCTCATCACGAATCCAAAGCTTATGTCTGACGGCATTCACCCCAACGATCAAGGGTATGCTATCGTTGCCGAGCGTGTCATCGAGATACTCCAAGAAGTATTGCGTTAGAACCTGCCTA
Source organism: Candidatus Yonathbacteria bacterium RIFCSPLOWO2_01_FULL_47_33b (assembly GCA_001823575.1). Lineage (GTDB taxonomy): Bacteria > Patescibacteriota > Minisyncoccia > Phycocordibacterales > UBA1550 > UBA1550. Next base: position 25,069 of record MHUW01000013.1, read on the forward strand.
GAAGTTATACACAGTTTCTGTTCCCAAGGAGGTTGCACCAGAGTATACTATAGGGAGCAGGGTGAACTCACTCTGCAAAGGTCGTGAGTAGAGAGAAAGCATCGCATTTATATGAAAGCATTACACGTGCTCGCGTTTGTACTTCTCGTTGTTGGCGGTTTGAACTGGGGCCTTATGGCATTTGGTTACAATCTCGTCAGCATGCTTGTCGGCGCATGGCCGGCGGTAGAGAAGATTGTGTATGTCCTCGTGGGACTTTCAGCCGTATATTTTGCCGTCACACACAAAAGCGACTGCAAGATGTGCTCGCCAGGAATGACCGCATAGTTGCGTTTTGTGAAAAATGCCGCGCTTTACTACACGGCATTTTTCTGTGAAATAATTCATGAAATATTTTTTTGCCACATTCCTCTTATTTTTTTCTCTTGCCTGTTCAGTGTGGGCAGCAACGGATACCCCCGTTCAAAATGCAGGTTTCGCACCTGCAAATATTTGGTATTCGGTTGACCACTTTTTTGCGGGAGACAATATTCGTATCTACACGGTTATCTTTAACGGAAGCCTCTACGACCTTGTGGGTACGGTCGAGTTTTTTGATAACGGAATCCTTATTGGGAAAACTGATTTTTCTGTTTCGAAGGGCGGACATGTGCGTGATGTATCAGTCCCATGGAAGGCAACCGAAGGCAAGCACTTGATTACGGCGCAAACAACCGCTGTCTCTATGATTAAGGACGGCAAAAAGGTTCCCGTGATGCTTGAGAATGTTGATGCCGGGAAAAGCGAGCGACTGGTCGACCTTGATACTGATGGTGATGATATCGGCAACAGTAAAGACATTGATGATGACAATGACGGCATCTCTGATGTTGACGAGGTGCGCAAAGGGACTGACCCGTTGAAGAAAGATACTGATGGTAATGGTGTTTCTGATAAAGAGGAAATAGAACTTGCAGAAAAACGCGCCGCTCTAGAAAAAAGCGCAACAACGACACCACTCTCACCAAAAGGAAGTATCGCGGGCACTCTTGAAACCGTAGAGGGTGCAATTCCTGCGCCAGTAAAAGCAGGGGCCGTTTTAGGGGCAAATATTGTTGAGGATTTTCGTGTTGGAGAAGGGTATCAGTTTCGCCTCGCAAAAGAGGAAAAAGCGCGCGAGATAGTTTCTCTTAAGGCACAGCAGGCAGCGAGTGCCACAAGTACCAGCAAGCAAAGCATCGCAGGGGCTACCGATAGGATGCTCAACGTGGCAGAGAAGCCATTTGCGTATGTACTTTTTGCCATCTTTGCGGTACTGCAATATGCATTTGAATGGCAGATTGTCTTTTATGGAATTATCTTATACACCTTGTACCGCTTGCTTAAATGGGGAATTAGGCGTGCGCGTGACCGGTAGGGCTTGCCCTCACACCTATTTTTGCATTGTTGGGCCGTGTTTTTACCCATTTATTCAGCAGAAGTAATACCTCTTCGGGATAACCTGATTTCTTCGGCGGTATTTGCAACAAAAAAAACATCATGCGAAAATAGGTGTGGGGGCTTGCTATTTTTACATTTTTCTGCTATAATTACAGGTAGAAGTAAGGGTGGCGAAAGCCATTTTTTTTGTTAACTAACCCAATAGGGGGTGGAACATGAAGTACGTTAAAAACTTGGTGATTTTTCTTACGGCAGCGATGACAATGTTTCTTTCTGGCTGCGAAGGCGGCATGAGTAATATCAAGATCGGCGGTGGTGATGCAGGGCCTATTTCTGGTTCCGCAGCCTCAACGGGCGATGGGAACAAGACGGCCAGCAAGGGCTCGAATGAACTCAAGCGGTGCGACCGCAACTATGGCCGCATTGCTATCGAGGAGAGTCAGGTTGATCCACAAATGATGATGATGATCTCTCGTTCGGGAATCTCGTCGTTCAATCCGAAGCCACTCGCGCAGCATGCAATTTTGCAATCCGGCTGCTTTACGGTTGTTGACCGTGGTGCTGGGTTTGCAATGGGTGAGCATGAGCGCAAGATTGCCGGCGAAACGGGAGCTTCAACTGCTCGTCGTACCTCGATTGCGCGTTGGGCACTTCGTATTGAAATACCGCAACCAACAACGCAAACAGGTGCTGGTGTTGCAGGGCTTGCCAGTTTCATCCCTGGCCTCGGCGGTTTCGCAGGCGGTATTGCGGCAGTTGCTGGATCGATCCAGTTCTCCGAAGCGCAGGTGTTGTTGACGGTTGTTGACTTGCGTACGAGCGAAGTAGTTGCTTCGGTGACGGGTACCGGCAAGAGTACAGACTTTGGGGTAGGCGGGGCATTGCTCTCCGGCATTTCGGCGGGCGGTGGCTATTCAAGCAAGTCTCCTGAAGTGAAAGTGATTGCGGCCGGGTTTGTGGATGCCATCAACCAGCTCGTGCCTCTTATGGGTACCGTGGAAGGCGCAACGGCTGCTCCCCAGTCTGAGGCCAAGAAAGTCGTCAAGAAGAAATAGGCTTCCTTGTGAAGCAAAACACCTACCAGGTTTTTGGTAGGTGTTTTTTTGTTGCTATTTTGTGTCCTTAATCGTGAGGGCGTAAGGGAGTGCCGTGAGCATAATGATACCGAGAACGAGGAAGAGGTAGCGATAGTCGACAAGCGAGAGCACGATTGAACCGAGCAGGGGTCCGATGATATAGGCACTGGTGCGCATCGTGCGCATAAAAGTGACGAGATGAATGTCTCCTGGCCCAATTTTTTTGTAAAAATAACTCTCCGTCATGACCTCCACGGCGCTTGCCCCCGTGCGGGTAAGAAAGAGTGCGACCGCCCAAACGAGGACACTTGAGGTGGTAATCCAAGAAAGTCCCGCCGTGGTAACGGCGGTCAAGAGGAACCCCGCGGTCAAAATTTCTTTTTCACCAAGTTTTGCATCAGCAACCTTGCCAAGACCAACTTCAAAAAGAATGAATGGCACAAGCATGACCGGGGTGATGATACTCAAAATATCGTTCATCGAGATGCCCATATGTTTGTTGAGATATATGGGTGTGTAAATGACCATCCATGCATAGAAAAACGCGAGCAGGAAATGCATAAAGATAATCGAGTGAAGATCGTGACTCCCGGTGACCGTGCGGAACGTATCCCTGAATGCGGGCACATGGTAAACAGGGTCGGGGTGGTTTCTAAAGTTTTTTGCAACCACAAAAAATCCAAGCGCCATAAATGCGGCTGCGGCGAGGTATACCCTCCAAAAGTCGTGGTCGGTGAGCATGAGGCCCGCCACAAACGGTGCAACCGCGATTGCTACATTGATGACGGTCATAAAGACGCCACGGATACCTCCCGTCTTGCTGTCTTCGGAGAATGATTCCACAAAGCTATCGAGGTTGAGAAAAATAATGTTGGTGAGAACTTGATGCAAAACAAACAAGGGAACCACAAGAAGTGGTGACGCCACAAATGCGCCCGAGCAAATAGCAAGACCGGTAAGTACGGCAACCTCAAGCCCCATCGTGGTGAGGGTGGCGCGGTAGTTGCCCACGCGACGCAAGAAGCGAGGGAAAAGGAATGTGGTGATTGCCGTAAAGACCGCCGCAACAGAAAAGATGAGGCCCACCAGGTGCTCAGTAGGGAGAAACTGAACGATGAATGACGACTCGATATAGAGGGGGAGTGCGTAGTGGAACGAATATAAAAAGCTCGAGAGGTACACAAGGAGAAACAGGGTTTTTCGGGATAATGGTTTGGGCATAATTGGTATATTGTAGCACGAAATCCTTACACAAAACTACCGCAGACACTCCATTATTTTTTGCTCATATTGAGCAGGTATCTACTTATAGCATACTATAGTACGCTATAAGTAGATACCTGGATACTATGTAGGAGGTCTTAGGTGGTGATTAGCCTGATTTTTTAATGTAGTCAGTAAAAATGAAATTACAAACCAAAGTGTTTTTTGATTGGGTCATCTCCCTCTAGCTCTTTAGCGGTAATTATTCGAATGTGACGGCGTACGCTGAAGCAGTCTGCCGCAAAATCAATTTCTTTTTTGCATGGGTAGGGGGTAATGAATACTGATTTTTGATACTGCACACACCCTAGTTTTTTAAGGGCTAGATTTATTGCCAGGCGAGCTGTGCGCTTGTCTTCAGGGATATCAAACATAACGATTCTCCACAAACCATCCCATTTGGGTTGCTCGGCAATCTTCATTGAAAAAAGATGGTATCGCATAGCACGCACCTTGCCTGTTTCGGTGAGTATGTATTGTTCCTCGCCCGCAACCACTCTCTTTTTGATAAACTTACTTTCTTCAAGCCTTACCATAGATCTTTTGATTTTCCATTTATCCTTTGTATTTTTTGGATCAAAATATTTAAAAAGCTGCACCGCGTTCGGAGCAGTAACGGCGATAGTGAGAAACCCAACGACAAGGATCGTTGAAAGCAAAATCTCGCTGACTTCGTTTTTAGTAAATTTTTTCATGTTGGTTGTTTGCGGGTAATTTAATTACTATCTACTTATAGCATACTATAGTACTGTATAAGTAGATAGTAGGGGAATGAAAAAGTTGGGATTTTGCGATTAGTGAGCACAAGGGCTTGACGCGAGACTCGGGGGGGGGGCTATACTATAGGGATTAGTAATACGTAGCCACCAAATATTATGGAATCAGCACCGCAACATCATCGAGAGGGAATTCAGGAACTTTTGGATAAAGCGTATGACGAGGGTCACCGCGATAACGTCGCGATGAAAGAAGGTGAAGTAGTAGAAGAAAGAGTCGGGCATATGGATGACAAAGAAATGCATGGCAAGTCTTCACAGGAAAGAACTTTGAGTTTTCTTCGTGATAGGGGCTACCTCGACACCTCGTTTGAAGGAAAGGAAATCCACCACCTTGTCGTTGAATCACTCTCTAAAAAAGAAGCGTTTGATCGCTACTGCAGTAGCGGCAGGACATCTGTATGGGATGGGTTGGAAGAGAATATGCCCTACATGACGCCGGAAGGGACAACACTTGACGTGATGATTATGAAGTTCAACAAAGTCATTGGAAGCGATGAGGCAATCACCGAAATGGCAACTCTTGGTGTACGCCCTCTCACTTACGAGGAACTCATCCAGTACGGTATTGCATACCCAACACACCAAGAAAAAGACGCTTTTAACGGGCTGGGAAGCAAACACACCTTTGAGAACGGCAATGTGCTTACCCCGCGTCTCGTCTTGAGCGGTGGCTATCGTGTGCTGTGTGCCAATTCTTGGGACAGCGATTGGAGCGAATGGTGTCGTTTTCCTGTTGTTCGCAAGTAGTGCTGAAAACAAAAAACTCCGCCGTTTTATGTAAACGGCGGAGTTTTTTGTTTTACTTTAGAGTGAGGCAAGTCCTTTTCTGGTGCCTTGCACAGCCTGACGAGGCGAGCGGAGCAAATTTTTAACAAGAAATTATGCGTGCAGCAGAAAAGGAGCTTGCCGAGCGGGCTACACTCCCAAAATTACCGGAATCACGATAGGACGCTTTGCGGTCTCCTGGAAGAGGAGGCGCGCTACGGCGTCGGTGACGTGGTCCTTCACATAGTCAAAGTCGATTTGCTTTGACCCGCCGGTCATATCTTCAACCGTTTTCTTGGTGAGGAAGCGTGCTTGGCGGAGAAGATCCTGTGATTCACGAAGGTAAACAAATCCGCGTGAAATAACGTCAGGGGATTTGGTTACTTTGCCGGTCGCGAGGTCGAGCGTGGTGATGATAACAAAGATACCGTCTTGTGAAAGCATCTGGCGGTCACGGAGAACTACTTCTTGCATGTCACCGACCGAGAATCCGTCCACGAGTACGAGGCCATGAGGTGCCGTTTCTTTGAGGGATACAATCTTTTTGCCTTCCTCTTGAATTTCAATAATCATACCGTTGTCAGGGATGATGATGTTTTCATCAGGGAGACCTGCTTCACGAGCAATGTCTGCATGGACTCGGAGCATGTAGTGGTATCCGTGTACGGGCATAAAGAAACGTGATGCGAGTTTCTTGTGAATCCACAAGGACTCGTCGTGATGTGCATGGCCCGAAGAATGCACTTTGGCATTTTCGTAATGAATAAGGTGTGCACCTTGGCGTGAGAGGTTGTCCTTGAGCTTTTGAACGCTGCGTTCGTTGCCCGGCACTACTGATGATGAAAGGAGAACGGTGTCACGCTTGTTAATTTTGAGGTACTTGTGTGCCTTGTTGGCTGCGCGCATAAGTGATGCAAATTCGTCGCCTTGCGCACCGGTCACCAGGAGAATGATGCGGTCAGGCGGGTACTTTTCCATATCCTCGATAGGGATAAAGGTCTCCATACTTGCCTTGAGGAGTCCTGCTTCGCGCGCAATCTCGACATTGTTCTTCATACTGCGACCGTCGAGGATGATTTTTTTCCCGAGAACCTCAGCGACATCGATAATCTTTACGAGACGCTCAAGAAGCGACGCAAAGGTTGCAACGATGATGCGGCCTTGGGTTGTACGAATAATTTCCTCGATGTTGGCAAGCACGGTGCGCTCAGGGAATGAGTAACCAGGACGCTCGACATTGGTCGAGTCGGCCATAAGGAGAAGTGTGTTGCTTCCCTTGGAAATCTTTTCGAACTCGTCCTCTTCTTCCATCGTAGGAACGCCGTTCACATGGTCGAGCTTGAGGTCGCCGGTGTGCACAATGTTGCCGTACGGTGTTTCAATGATGATACCCATTGCATCAGGAATCGTATGGGTTACCGCAAAAAAGCGAACTTTGAAATCACCCATCGTTACACGGTCATTTTTTTCAATGATACGCATATCGAGTGGCGGTAAGTGTGAAAATTCTTCCTGACGCTTTTGAATCATGAGTGCGGTGAGGTTACGGGTGTAGAGTGGTGGGTTGCCAATCTTGTCCATAAGGTAGGGGATACCGCCCGTGTGGTCGAGATGTCCATGGGTAATCATAACCGCCTTGACCTTACCCTTACGGTCTTCGAGATATTTAGTGTTCGCGAGGATATAGTCGACACCAGGGGTGTTTTCCTCTTTGAACTGCAATCCTGCGTCGATTACCACAATCGAGTCTTTGAATTCGATCATGGTCATATTGCGGCCGATTTCCTCGACACCACCAAGTGCGATGATGCGGATGTCGCCGTCCTTGAGAGGAGGGATGATTACATTTTCCTGATCCCTTGATGGGTAGGGTGCCATCATACGGCGCGAGTCTGCCTTTTCGCGACCTGTCGAGTGCTTAACACGAGTTGAAGTGCTCGGTGCTGCTCCTCCAGGTCCACGCATGGGAGGGCGCGATCCTTGTGGGCGAGGTAGTACGCCGGTCCCTGGCTTGCGGGGTCCCTGGCTGCCTTGAGCGCCTCCTTGGTTGCCATAATTTGCGTTGCGGTTTGCCGAGCGGTTTACCGCGCTCCGGGGACCTCGGGCGTTACTGTCTTTACGAGGGAAGCGGCGTGCGCTGTATCCCTCTTTTTTTACACCCTCATCCTTTTTTGGTTCTTCATTCATTCTGTTTTTTTTAATTATTATTTTTCTATTAACTTCATGAGAACTTATCTCAAAAATAATTACGAGGCACACGCATTTGGCTCATCTTTATTTTTGAAACAAGTTCGGCTTTATTCTATGATTTTTGTGGAGAGGGCGTAAATATCTTCCAGATACCGTCGGTATTAATATACCATTCATAAATATTGAGAAAACGTTCCGAAGGGGCTGTGATGGACCCGAGTTTGAGGCCACGTACCTTTTTCGGGACGATGTACAAAAATTCCGGGGCATAGATGAATACGGCAGGGACGTCCTTGGCAACCTCGTTTTTAAATGATTCGTAGTAGGCTACACGTTTTTTGTGGTCAGTCTCTGTGCGCGCGTCATCCAATATCTTGTCAACGCGTTGGTTGGTGTAGGACGCAATGTTGAGTCCCGGGTCGAGACGCTGGCTTGAGTGCCAGAAAGGGTAGGGGTCACCGTCACGGCCGAGCACTTGCCCAAAAAAGAGCGCATCAAATTTGCGGGGGCGCACGACGGTTTCTTTGAGGTCGCCGGTTGCAAAGACACGCACCTCTACCTCCACACCAAGCTCCTCCCATGAAGTCTTGAGCTCTTGTGCGACAGTTTTCAGTTCAGGTGCCTCAGATGTTGAGAGGGCGAAGCGCAGGGTCGTTGTTTCTTTCTTTGATTTTTTAGTCCAGGTGTTGCTGGTCTCGTCAAATTTCCACCCTGCCTTGGCAAGAATGTTCCGCGCCTCGGCGAGTCTTTCTGCGCGCGGGCGTTCTGGTGTTGAGTCTTTGTATCCAAGGGAGACAGGCGGTATTGGTGAGTCGATAGCAACGCCGTACCCTGCGAGCGTTTTGTCGATGATTGCTTGTTTGTCGACAGCAAGCGCGAGTGCTTTACGAACAGCAAGTTCAGTAAAGATCGGCGCTTGGCTTTGGTTAAAGAACACGGCGAGTACGCGGGGGAGCGGGGTGTGCTCAATGCGAGATTCGTTGCCTGCAAGGGCGCCTGCCCGCGCAGGCGTAATCGAGTTGATTGCCTCAACACTTCCGGACTTGAACGCTTTTACGAGCTCGTCTTCACTTTGATAAAAGACGGTTTTGATGGTGTTGATATACGGTTTACCCAAAGCGAACCCTTTGAATGCCGTGAGGGTGTATGAAACAGGTATCTCGTCACCGTCTTTTGTGGTGGTTTTAATCGAGTCCAGTTTATAGGGACCAGAGCCAATCGGTTCACGATTGTATTTGTTGGTGTCAAAACGATTGAAGTCGATCGTTTTCCAGATGTGCTCAGGCAGGATACCCATCGTTGTATTCTCGATGAAGGGCGCATACGGCTTGGTGAGAGTGAAGCGCACCGTGAGGTCGTCTACTTGCTCAACTCCAACACCGTCCCAGCTCGCACGCTTGGGGCTCTTCATACGACTGTCCTGAGCTTGTGTGACGGTAAAGACTACGTCACTCGCGGTGATATTTCTTCCATCATGCCATTTCAAATCTTTTTTGATAGTAAAGGTGTACACGAGGCCGTCGCGGGAGACATTGTAGTTCTCGGCGAGGTCGGGGATAAAGCCTCCTTTGCCATCAGCGCGCAGGAGTCCTGAATAAATGAGCGCAGTAAGATCACGGTCTGCCTCAGAGCCAATCTCTCCCGTGGCAAGAAGAGGATTGATGTGTGCCGGCGTGTTGAGTACCCCTTCGACGAGGGTGCCACCTACTGCGGGAATCTCGACAATGAATGCGCGGTTAACTCCTATCAAGAGCACGATAGCGGTGCCGACGAATACGCCCATGGCAACAAAAAACACCTGTTTTTCTTTATCAGAAAATGCTTTGAGTACGAGGGCAAAACGCCCTTCGAGCGGAAAGGAGAATCGTTTGCTTAAGAGCGTATTGAGTGATGAAAGAAATTGCTTCACGGAATGATTCCGAATTTCTGAGAGTTACCTCTGGATGAGGATAAGCACGAATGCCGAAAGAGCGAACAAAATCGCTACAATAATTGAGAGGTAAAAAAGTACCTTCTCCATGCCACGGCGCGTAGAACGCATACTCTCGTCGCCACCTCCGAACGCACCGCCAACACCCGCTCCTGTTTGCTGGAGAAGGATAGATGCACCGAGGATGATAGACAGAATGATCTGCGCCCACGGCAAGATCAACAGCACCTTTTCAGTCAGAAATTCCATAGGTATTATCATAGCAAAAAAGGAGAAGTGGTGCAAGCCCCCACACCTACTTTTACATTTTTACATTGTGCTTTTCGTTGCAGATATACGTAATAGGATAAATTGATTGTAGTTGTCAGTTAGGGATATAAAAGTAGGTGTGGGGGCAAGTGTCGGTGTTGCGATATGCTCCTTTATGGATAAACAAAAAGCCGGCGCACCATGGTGCACCGGCAGGTTATGGAATTGTTTTTTTGTAAGTACTGCATACCGTCATTCCTCGTAAACTTTTGGACGAGGAGCTTTGTCGGTGCGACCGTCGGGGTTTTTGGTA
>MHUW01000014.1 GCA_001823575.1 Candidatus Yonathbacteria bacterium RIFCSPLOWO2_01_FULL_47_33b
TATTTGTAGCGTTTGGGAACCTTGTTCCACATCTCCCCTATTTTGCGAATCCTGTCGGTCATCCCCACTTTTTCTGCGCGCGCCTCAACAGCTCCTGTCATGTGCTCAAGCTTTGCGCGAATCTTCTCAAGTTTTTCTTGTTTGAGCTGCTCGGGTGTTTTCTCGCTTGCTGTTTCGGTGAGCGGGCCATCAATCGTGTTTAATGACGGCACTATTTCTGTGCCAGCGATTTTTGTAAAAGTTCCTTCGATAGTAACCGGCCCCTGTTCGGTTGCTGCGGGTACCGCGAGGTGTGGACCAGCTTCGCCTGCAGGAATAGGGATATTTTCGATTTGCACAGGTTTTGGTGCGATAGGCTCAAGCTCAAGTCCTGCTCCTGACTCCCCGACCCCCATAGCCGCCCTCTTTGCTTCATTTTCTTTCCAGATGCGTTCCATGGTGTTAGAGTACCCACTTTGTGAAGCTTGTTCTTTTGGTGCTGTTGCAACGATCTCTGTTGAAGTTGCGGGAGCGGCCTCTTGCTCGTTGTTGTTTATGATTGCCTCTATTGCCTGTTCAGCTTCTGTTCCACCACGGACGAACCCTCCTCCGTTTTGTAGGCTCTCCATAAGCTTTGCTTCTTCTTGTGTCGCCTGGAGGGCGCTTTGAATAGCTGACCCTAATTCAGGGCCTGCTTGTCGGCCGCGCCCACCGCGTTGCTGTTGTTCCGTCTTAAGAACATCCTGCATTACTTCCACAATAGTTGTGTCGTTTTTAGCTCGTATCTCTTCGGGCGTAACAGAGGTACCTTCTGTTGTTGTGGGACCCTCAGGTCGTTTAATTCCCCCCAATCCCTTTTCAAGAATTTGCCCCCCAATACTTGAAGGTGAGGCACCTCCTGATGCGGACTCAAGAATTTTTTGCTCTAATTTATCCATATGATTATTATTATCGCACAGTTTTGAGTGGTAGTACAACGATGCATCAAAAATAAATCCAGATAGTGTTAAATGTACTATATATTATACCACTTTTTTGACATAAAATCAAGTAATTTTCGGGGGTTTTGCTTATCCCCTACACCTACTTTTGCATTGTTGCATTTGTGTTTTCGTTCCCCTTAAGTTGTTTTTTGCCATGATAAAATAATCCACTTTATCGTGCGGATATGCAACAAAAACACTATGCAAAAGTAGGTGTGGGGGTTATCCACAGGTTTGTCCCCAACCCCTTTCAACCCTCCTGGATGTGTGCTAGGCTTTAAATAACCACGGGGATAAGCCCCAGGTTTTCCCGAAAAGACGATATTTCCCGACATCCAGTAGGTGACCCTGCTGGGTCATGACCGCCTGACTGAACGATTCATTTAAACTAGAAACATTCCTACACAATTACAGGACCTCGACCAGAGGAGCGTTGGTACTGGTCGGGCGAAATACCCTTGTTTATCAAGGCTCGCAAGCGTCGGGTTTCTTTTGTCGTTTATGGTGGTCGGTTTTGCAACTCCCGTTTCGTACGCCCACGCCTGGTCCTTTTCTGACTTTTTGAACTGGACGGGCAGTAAAGCAAGTGCTGCTCCTTTGCGTGTAGAACCCCAAAATTCTCAGAATATGGCTTTTTTGGAGGCAGCGACTAATGTGGATCCCAAAAAAGCGATGGGTGGCGGGGATATCACGGTGGTGGATGATAGTGCCCTGCTTCCTGATGTGGGACCCTCGGGTACTATTGCCGACGTTGAATCAAACGATCGCCAGGGTCGCGTGAGCTTGTATGTAGTCCGCAAGGGTGACACCATTCCTCAAATCGCTAAAATGTTTGGTGTTAATGCCAACACCATTATTTGGGCGAACGACCTTGAAAAAGGGGTGGCTCTTCGTGATGGACAAACACTCGTTATTCTTCCAGTAAACGGTGTCCAGCATACGGTAAAAAAAGGCGACACGATTAAAAGTATTGCCAAGAAGTATAAGGGAGATGTTGATGAGATTCTTGCATTTAATGATATTGAGGCAGGTAGTCAAATCGCGGTTGGTGATGTGATCATTATTCCTGATGGCGAAGAAGCTGTTGTTTCGGCGCCAAAAGCTTCCACACAAACAAGCTCATCAAAACGCATTGCGTCGTACCCTTCATATTCAGGTTACTACACCCATCCAGTTCCTGGAAGTCGTAAAACACAGGGTATCCACGGATACAATGGTGTTGACCTAGCTGCTCCTATTGGGACGCCAGTTCTTGCTGCGGCCGAAGGTACCGTAATTGTAAGCAAGTTCCGCACACTCTCTAATCCATGGTTTGGTGGGTACGGCAATTATGTCATAATTGAGCACCCCAACGGTACACAGACCCTTTATGGCCATATGAGTGCCGTATACGTCGCGGTCGGTGCGCGCGTGGACAAAGGTCAACCCATTGGTGAGGTGGGTAATACTGGCAAATCGACAGGCGCCCATCTTCACTTTGAGGTTCGCGGAGCTAAGAATCCATTTTAGGTTTGGATGCTCAATAGACTTATAACAAAAACCCCAGGTAATACCTGGGGTTTTTGTTATAAGTCTATTGAGCACTTCCCTTCTGTATTCCCTCTTTGAGTATTTCATAGATGGGTTTTTTAGAAAAATTGTAATCAGTCAGTCCATAATTCCAGCGGTTATTGGGGCGCAGGTCGCGCAAGGTAAACCAAAACCATGCATCAACCACACCTCTTTCCTTTAGCATAGAGTCAGCACTGTATTGCAGCCTTTTGTTTTCAGGAGTCCCGTACTCGTTGAACCAAATAGGCTTTGGGGCGACGCCACTTTGTGCGAATAGTGAATTAAGTTCCATGACTGTTTGCGCGAACTTCCCTTCATGTCCATACGGATGGAAAGCAAAAATATCAAAACATTTCGAGCTTCCATATGATAGTAATTTTTTGGTGAAATCCGGATAAGGCATGCCCGTTATGGTGTCAGAGGATACTCCACCGATGACCACAACCGCAGATGGGTTAACCGCGCGAATTTCTTTATTGGCAATAGCGAGCAGGATTGCATACTCACCTATATAGCCTTCAGGTTTTGTCTTTTTGTCGAGCCAAGCCCAACCAGGGAGGTTTGGCTCATTGAAAATTTCATAATAGGTAATTCCTTGTGAGTCGTACCTCTCTGTCAGTGCGCGCATGAATTTCTGAAAATGATTTCGAATCTCTTCCCATGTATGCAGGTTTGTCGGAATATAGCTGATGGTACCAAGTACATGAAGACCATTTTTGTTCATCTCGCTTACCATTGTGTCCGCGGCAGCCCAGTCGTATGTTCCGTCAGATTTTTCGATTGCTCTCCAGTCGAATTCAACCCTCATCCATGTAGCCCCAAGCTCCTTGGTAAGAGAATAATATGTTTCACTGTATGGATGAACGGTGCTAACCCCGATGATATTCCTGGGAAATTTATTTTTCGACAAAGCAGTTTCCGTGCACCCATTCGTATAGCTACTGATCAAGGAAGCATCACTTGTTCCTGCGGGGAGATTTAAGTCCACATCATGAGTGTTTTCCATCTTGTTTCTGATAATTACTAATATAAAATATATTATTAAAATAACAGCAAATGATATCAGATATTTTTTCATGATGTTTGTGTGAATATATTACCGCAATTCTGTGGGGCGGTATGCCAGGGCTTCCATGAGATGTTTTTCGGCGATGTCGTGAGATGCATCGAGGTCGGCGATGGTGCGGGCGACTTTGAGGACTTTGTGGTAGGCACGAGGTGAGAGCTTGAGTTTTTCTGCAGAAGTATTAAAGAGTGTGCGAAGTTTTGACGGGAGAATAATATATTGCTCAATATCATCAGCACGCATTTCATTGTTGGTAGTGATGCTGCGTGGATGTTCAGCGAAGCGTGTCTGTTGTTTTTCTCGTGCGGCAGCAATGCGGGTGCGCACATCTGCCGTACTCTCGCCCGCTTTAATATCAGAAAGTTTGTCGTGGCTCATTTTTGAAACCTTGACCCAGAGGTCGATGCGGTCAACGATAGGACCAGAAAGTTTGCGTTGATACCCTGCGAGCGTTCCTGGCATACAGACACAACGCTCTTCACTCCCATATTTACCACAGGGGCAAGGATTCATCGCTGCAAGTAAAATAAATCGTGCAGGGAAGGTGTCGTGACCTTTGCTTCGCGCAATACGGATGTGTCCTTCCTCGAGGGGTTCACGCAGTGACTCAATGACACGACGGTCAAACTCGGGAAACTCGTCGAGAAAAAGAACGCCACGATGTGCGAGAGTAATCTCACCAGGTTTCGGTGTGGTTCCTCCCCCGATGACCGAAGGGTATGACGCAGTGTGATGTGGTGCGCGAAGTGGAGGAAGTACCACTATCTCGTCACGCAATGTGCCGGCGACTGAATGAATGCCCGTGACCTCAAGCATCTCATTGTGTGAAAGTTCGGGAAGCAAATGCGTGAATGCTTGCGCGAGCATGGTCTTACCGGTTCCTGGTGGCCCCCACATGGCGAGGTTGTGTTTTCCTGCTGCGGATATTTCAAGGGCGCGCTTGGCAAAATCCTGCCCTTTGATGTGTGCGAGGTCAACGCGATGTTCGCTCTCCTTGCGCGGTTCACTCCCCTCGCTCCTGGTGCATGAGGAAATAAAATATGGATCTTTTTTATCGAGGTGTCGGAGGACTTGCTCGAGCGAATGTGCGCCGTAGACCGTGAGCCCCGTGATGAGCGCCGCTTCGCTGGCATTATCCTCAGGAACAAATATCTCTTTAAAGCCGGCCCTCTCCGCTGCTTGGGCAAGAAGAAGTGTTCCGCGGATGGAGCGGAGTTTGCCGTCGAGAGAGAGTTCTCCTAAAAACAGTTTACCTTGAGGGATAAATGTGATTTCGTCGGAAGCGGCAAGGTATGCAAGTGCAATGGCGAGGTCGTAGTGCGAACCTTCTTTTTTAAGCTCAGCAGGGGCAAGTGAAATGACCACCTTTTGATTCTTCTGTTTAGGAGAGGTAAACCCAGAGTTTTTAATGGCGGCACTGACACGGTCACGAGATTCATCGACTGAAGTACTAGGGAGCCCTACTAAAGAAAAAGCGTGGAGCCCTCGCGAGAGATCCACTTCTACGTCAATAATATGCGCCGTAAGCCCAACGGTTTGTGCCGAAAAAAGTTTTGAGAATTGCATGTAGTAAGTCTTAAAGTCAAAAGTCTTAAAGTCTATAAAGTGGATGCATTTGGGCCCGCTTGCGACTTTAAGACTTTCTAACGTTAAGACTTGCGCGAAGCGCTTTATCCCTCGCGGTGTGCGATACAGGTTGCGGCAGCAGGGTTGGCGTGCAGGCGAGCTTCTTCGATAGGATTGTTGCAGACACGGCAAACACCGTAGGTGTTGGCCTCCATGCGCACCAGCGCTGCGTCAACTTCAAGGAGGCGTGCCTCGAGCTCTACTTCGATAGCGGCGTTATTTTCGAATACTTCAATACCACTCGCGGTGTCGTTGATGTCTGCGGTCGGTTCGTTTAGGTCTGTTGGTGCTGGTTGCCAGTCACCCTCAATTTCAGGGTTTTTGAAACCTACATGCGAGAGCTCGGATTCGAGGCGAGCTTTTTCCTCGAGAAGCATTGATTTAAGTTCAGGAATGTTTGTCATATGGGAATAGTTTACCATAATGTGCACGGAACACAACACGAGCAGTGGTTCTTAGCGTGCAGGAACGAGGGGTACAAGAGCAGCGAGTGCGCTTCGCGAGCCTGCGATTACAACCGTCGTTGGGTTTGCAAAGGTATAAACAATACTTCCTGCCGGTAAGCCTTCAATAATACGAGCATCATACCCAGAAACGACGGCATCACGGAATTTAATTGAAGTTGAGGGTCCTGCAAGGAATTTAGTGCCAAAGAGCGTGTCAAAAAAGCGAGGCAGTTCTTTTTCCCAGGCAAGCATCCCTGCTAAACCCGTGTCATAACCAGAAAATTTAAAAATGAAGAATGGTGTTGCTTGAGAACCTTCTTCACCGTAGAGCCCTGCCATGAAAGGGTTTTCGAGCGAACGGGTAAGGATTGCGGGTGCTGTGGTGTCTGCAAGAAGAAGAAGTCTGTTTGCAGAAATAGAAGCAGTCGTCGTCTCCCCTCCTGTTGCCGTGGTTTCTTCGGTAAAGTACATATTACGGATGCTTCCCGGGGTTACCCCTGCTGTATACTCGGCAGCAATCAAGGAAAAGATGCGCTCGGGGGTTTCTTTGTTGACGATAAAGCGTTTTTCGGAGCGAGCCGGGATAATCGATGGCGCAAGGGGTGTTTTTTGTGTGGGGGTAACGGTTGTAGGGGTTTCTGCTCCCGGAGCACCAAACGTCGGCAATGAAACGCTGGGAAGGTTTATGGTGCGGAGTGTTGGAAGCGCGAGTTTGATTGCAAATCCAGCTCCTCCTATAAGTGCAACAAGCCCAAGGATGATTACGATGCGACCGATTGGTTTTGGTGCGGGCTTTACTGCGGGAGTCTCTGACTTTTCCCTTGCAGCCATCTCAGCACGTTGTGCTGATTTCTTTTTTTCTTCAGCAAGCGCCATCGAAACAAGTGTTTCGTTTTGTGTTTTAGCTGCTTCTGCTGCATCACTCTTCATGGTGCGAATGATGTTGGGGAGCGCTGCGCGAGAAGGCGCAGGCGTGGCGAGGGTACTCTCGGGAGCGCCTTGTGGTCGCTGCGAAGGTGGTACGCTTATTGGTATAGGAATGTTCGGCTCCATCACTTGATAGTATACCCCCACACCTACTTTTTGCATAGCGTCTTTTGCATGTTTTTACACAAGAATATAAATGGTCCA
>MHUW01000015.1:0-1521 GCA_001823575.1 Candidatus Yonathbacteria bacterium RIFCSPLOWO2_01_FULL_47_33b
CGTTAGGTTGCCCAGTGGTAACCCCTTCCCTTTGCCCGTACTTTCAAAACTTAACACCACCCCTTCAAGTAGCCATACAATGCTTTCGTCTTTTATGTACCCCTGTAAAATGGCGAGCAAAATATGCTGATTAATACTCGCAAAAAATTTCTTAATGTCACACTTCAAAACCCAGCATGTCCTTGTATAATTCTTGCTCACTTTCCTCCCAAAAGTTTCAATGCGCTTGATTGCTTTGTGGGTCCCTTTATTATTCCTGCACGAATACGAATCTGCAATAAATGTCTTATCAAAAAATGGGTACAGTATGCGATATATTGCGTGATGAAGCAGTCTGTCTCGCACGCTCGCTTTATGAATATCCCGTCGTTTCGGGTCACTTATAGTAAATGCTTCATACCAGCCATGAACATACACCTTCTGCGCGAGATTACGATGAAGTAGCAAAATATTTTCCATGAGTCTCGCTTCAAACTCCTGCACATCTATTTTCTGTGTCTTCCCTCTTTTAAATTCTCTCCATGCTAACAGCAAATTTTCTACAGAAATGATATCATCATATGTATGGATACAAACAATTCGACTCATTCTTCAAAGTCTACCCCCCCCCCGAAGCTTTTTGCAAACATCACACGTTCCTGTTTTGCAAAAGATAAAAAGCGTGTATATTTTTTGGTATAGCATCTATCATCTTGTTCCTAAAACCCACCGTTACACCCTCGCGCTCAAAATTGATACCCTTTTTATAGAGCTTATCGAAATGTCTGCGAGTGCATCGTTCGTGCAGAAACACGACAAAATTCCCTACCTTCGCACGGCCATTCGCAAGCTCGATACACTCAAGATACTACTTATGGTGCTTTGGGAAACCAGGTCTATTGATACTAAGAAATATGAGTTGCTTTCAACACCTCTGGATGAGATAGGCAAAATGCTCGGTGGATGGCTCGGACAAACAGAAAAAGCGTCGGAAATTTCTTCTCGCTCACGCGAGTAGAAATCTTGCGACGTGATTTTTCATGGCAGGAAAATCAAAAACTCCCTCGACCAAAAGCCGAGGGAGAAATAAAGAGAGTTGCGACAGCCCGCGAACCACCAGCTATCATTCCAGTCGTTGTCGTTGTGGTTGACGTTCACGTTACGCTCGTCGTTCCAGCTATTGAATGCGGATTGTATGGAGCGCCATCTGTGCCACCACCCTTCGAATACTCTCGGGGTTGAATCGTATCTGGCATCTATAATGCCCTAGCGCCCCACACCAAGTATCTTCATTTTTTGTGAAGTGTCTGCACCCATCACACTACTGACAATCATAATCATCAATATACTCGATGCGTGGATACTGATTTCGGAGACAAGCAACCATAATCACCTGCACATGTACCTACTTTCATCACACAGTATACAAACAAAAAGGACGCCGAGTAAACCCGGCGTCCGAGGATCAAGGTCAAAGGTTCAAAGAGAACCAAATGACTAAACCCAAAGCGCTACTTGCGACAGCCCGCGAACCACCAGCTA
>MHUW01000015.1:1541-6719 GCA_001823575.1 Candidatus Yonathbacteria bacterium RIFCSPLOWO2_01_FULL_47_33b
GTGGAGGACGTCCACGTGACGCTCGTCGTGCCAGCTATGGAATGCGGCATAGTACCAGCTCCCATTCTCATCCTTCCAGTGAGTACCGTTCGGGTGATCATCGGCAAAAGCAGGGTCGGCATCGTTGACAGCAGCAAGTGTGTACGGGTCGGCAGGTTTAAGCCCTCGCAGTTCGTACTCCTTGTCCAAGTCGGCATCGCTAACATAGCGACCGAGCTTGAAGAAGAACACTTCCACTTCATCGCCACTACCTTGCGGCATGGTGGCAACGACGCTGGCGTTGAGGTACGTGGTGCGTTTCGTGGCGTCGAGCGCTTGCTCTGGCGTACGACTGCGATTCACGGTGACGTGACGGATGATCATGTCACTGATGGCATCAACACGCTTGCGGAGCATGACCACGAACTCGTCCGCCAAGGCGCCTCCCTGAATTTCAAGAACTTGTTGCGTTTCTTTGCTCGGTAAATTACTCTTTTGCAGAGCAGCAACAAGAACATCGTAAATCTTGCCAATTTGACCAGCGGTGATACCTTTGACGGGGTCATGTTTTTCCATGGCGTCATCTCCTTTTGTGAGTTACGCTATAAAACTAATAACCAGTATGGCTGTAGTCATAGCCAGGAAATGCCGATAAATCAGCATCTTTTGGCTATGACTACATTCGCAATCACTATCAAAGAACTATATACAGTATACACTAAATGCCTGTTTTGTCAAGCTTTTTGCTTTTTCGTGATTTTGTGGTAGAGTGTGTGGGTTCGAAAATAAGACAAGAGACGAGATGCCCTCGTCGTTCAATGGATAGGATATGGGTTTGCGGTACCCACGATGTAGGTTCGATTCCTGCCGAGGGCACAAAATGAAATACCAAAAGAAAAAGCCTTACATTGTGTAGGGCTTTTTCTTTTGGTTGCGCAAAGTTACTGAGCACGCTACCTCCCACGTATTTTAAGTGAGAAATCAGGGCTATCAGCATACTGCGTTGCGCGGTCATTGATGAAATACTTTTCTCTCGTCTGCTCAAAAGAAAGCGTGTTGTCTATCAATCCAATATCATAAACATAGCGGTCCGCATTTTCAGGCAGCAAATAAGTAATGTTCCAGGAGACCCTCCCTGGCGAGATGGCATTTACATGTTTTGCAATATTGGTCGTGCAGTTACTCGTCAACGTATTGTAAAATTCAGGCTTTTCTTTGAGTTCATTTGCTCGTTCAATCATACTTAAAAATACCGCACGCATTTTCTCGGGGGTCGTCTTTATTGGGTACACGTATACTTTATCGTGGCGATAATTAGAGCGAAGCTTTACTACGTCACGCTCATCTGCAATAACGTATGTAAGCTCATACTGGCGGAGCACCCCTTTAGTGGCAGAAAATGATTCGCCTTTTTCCTTTCTAATCTCGACGGATACAGAAACAAAACGATTGTCCTCGAATTCAAAACTTAAAAACGTGTGCGCGGCGCCAACATATCCAGAAAATGGCTCAACAACAAAATACACGTTTTTAATCTTCCTTAGATCAAAGGTTGCGTCGTAATAATTTGGTGTATAGTCTGAGGTGCTCGTATAAGCAAAATTGCGGATGTTGTGAATCGAAACTTGATCACCATCTATTTCGGCATACGGAAGTACGGCCTGGTCGACGGTCCAATCTCTGTCGTTTGATGGGCGCACAACGAGTACAAGCAGTGTGTACGCAACTGCCACAAAAGCTATGAGTGCGAGGATTATTTTACCGAGTAGTTTTAAATATTTCATCGGATGGTAAAATCTACCCTACTACTGGCAAACCTTTTTCTTTCCAAGAACTAATGCCTCCGAGGACATTGCAGGCTGAAACGAAACCGAGTTCCTCCATCAATGCCGTTGCTTTTGCTGACCTACCCCCACTTTGGCAATGTACGACATACTGCTTTGCTTTATCGAGACCTTTTATATTCTCTGCGAACTCTGGGTCATAAAAATCGATATTCACCGCATTCTCGATGTGCCCCTCTGTGTATTCGTCTTTTGTGCGGACATCGAGCACGGTTGCACCTTGCTTCATAAGCTCCTGTGCTTCTTCTGTGGTAATGTTTGTCATATGTGTGCAGTATACCAAAAAGCACCATCTTGGGAATGGTGCTTTTTGTAAGAGAGACCTACGCGATCTTTTTGATCATTTTTGCAAGACGTGATTTCTTGCGAGCGGCGGTGTTCTTTTTAATCGTGTTGCCTTTTGCGGCCTTGTCGATTGCCTTGTAGGCGAGGGCTAAGGTTGCCTGGGCGGTCTTTTTATCCTTTGCAATGGCAAGGGTTTTGACCTCTTTAACGACTTCTTTCATCGCCTTCTTGCGGCGGTCGTTGTAGACCTTTTTCTTTTCTCCCGCGCGAATATTGCGTTTTGCTGATTTGGTAATTGGCATATCTCGACAATATACAGCATTTCCCAGATTTTGCAAGTGCAAAAAATAACCAGACCGTGTAGTATAAAGAATATGATATCCCACCTTTCTGGTACCCTGTTGTTCGCGAGTGACCGCCTTATTGTCGTTGATGTGGGTGGCGTGGGTTATAAAGTCCGCGTGGCCCTTGATACCCTGCGTGCACTGCGTGGTGTTGCTGACAAAAAAGTGTCCCTCTGGACCCACCTCGTTGTCCGCGAGGACGCCCTCGACCTGTATGGTTTTCAGAACGAAGCTGAGCTTGAGTTTTTTGAGATGCTCATTAGCGTTTCAGGGATCGGCCCAAAGGGGGCTCTCGGTATTTTGAATGTCGCGCCCGTTGACCACTTGAAAGAAGCGATTGCTCAAGGCGATGCGAGTGCACTCACGAAAGTTTCCGGTATCGGATCAAAGAGCGCACAGAAAATCGTACTTGAACTTCGTGAAAAAGTTGGTGGACGTGAAGGGGTTGTCGTTCCTGCCGGGATGCTTCGCGAAGAGCACGACGCGATCGCCGGTCTGGTCGCCCTCGGCTTCCCCGAGCGTGAGGCACGTGAGGCCCTCAAAGATGTGCCTGCTGATATTAAGGGTACGAGCGCGCGCATCAAATACGCCCTCAAACATTTAGGAAAATAATTATGAAGCCAAACAGTCTCATCGAAAATATTCTCAACTTCACCAAGCGCCTCGTACCGCACGGGCTCTTTCGGCGCATTCAACCGGCCTACCACTACACCCTCGCGCTTCTGGGTGCCCTCATTTATCGCTTCCCTTCTCGCCATATAAAAGTACTCGCTATCACCGGCACGAAAGGCAAGACCTCGACGACCGAAATTGTGAATGCGATTCTTGAAGAGGCTGGGTATAAAACGGCCGTCGCAGGGACCCTTCGTTTCAAAGTTGACCAAGAAGAAGAGCGCAACCTCTACAAGATGACCATCCCTGGGCGTTTCTTTTTACAAAGGTTTCTTCGTCGCGCCGTAAAGGCGAAATGCGATTGGGCTGTCATCGAAATGACCTCCGAGGGGGCGCGCCAGTACCGCCACAAGTGGGTCAACCTTGACGCACTCATTTTCACCAACCTCTCCCCTGAACACATCGAGTCCCACGGATCATTTGAAAGTTACCTCGATGCAAAACTTTCAATCGCTCGCACACTCGGGAGGTCTCCTAAGCATCCGCGTATTATCGTCGCAAATGCTGACAGTGAATACGCGGCCCAATTTCTTGGAATCCCCGCTGACACAAAAGCGACGTACACGCTTAATGACGCCAAGCCATACACACTAGAGAAAGATTCGATGACGTTTACCTTTGTGGGTTCACCGATTAGCACGCGTCTCTCAGGAGCATTCAATCTCTCGAATATTCTCGCTGCGGTGACCTTTGCTCGGACAATAAACATCTCCCCTGAAATCATCCGCCGTGCGATTGAAAAGTTCAACGGTATTCGCGGTCGTGTCGAATACGTAGACCAAGGGCAAGACTTTGATGTCATCGTTGACTACGCGCACACCGCTGACTCTCTCGAAAAAGTGTACGAGGTTTTTCAAAATTCACGTATGGTCTGCGTCCTTGGTGGGACCGGCGGCGGGCGCGACTCCTGGAAGCGCCCCGCAATGGGGGGTATCGCGGATGCACACTGCGATGAAATCATTCTTACCAATGAAGACCCTTATGACGAGGACCCTATGAAAATAATTGAGGAAATTAAGGCTGGGGTTGGAAGCGATAAGGCAGAAATAATTCTCGACCGCCGCGAAGCTATTAGCGTCGCCCTCAAAAAAGCACATACTGGTGACGCCGTCATCATCACGGGCAAAGGCACCGACCCCTACATCATGGGTCCGAACGGCACCAAAACACCATGGGACGACGCCACCGTAGCACGAGAGGAGCTCAAAAAACTTGGGTTCAATAAATAGTGGTATTCTGATATACTTCCTTTATGCTTAGTCTCTTCCCCGAATTATTTAACTATAGTTTCCTCGCCATTGGCGTTCTTCGTATTTCCGTCGGTATTATTTTTTTATGGTTCGCCTACATAAAAACGTTCAAGGAGCGCGCTGACTATCTCATCTTCTTTGAAAAATTAAAAATGCGCCCAGCGAAGCTTTTTCTCAACATCGCAATAGTAGTAGAGCTGCTTATTGGCGCGGCGTTCACCGCAGGCTACTACACCCAAATAGCAGCACTCTCCGCAGGGGTACTTATGACCCTCGCGTCCCTCATCAAGTGGCACCGCCCGAGCATGCTCCACCAAAACAGCGTGTCTTTTTATTTTCTTACCGCGGTGGTTTCCCTCGCTCTCGCATTCATCGGCCCTGGCGCCTTTGCGTTTGATCTGCCACTGTAGGTTTGTGGTCACGAGTTACTAAGTGTTCTCGGATGATTACATCCTGTGAGCACTAAGTACTCTCGACCCCGGCTCGTGGTTTTTGAGTACAAAAAACATCACTGTGCCTGGCACAAACTAAAAATCTGTCGCAGGGCAGATTTTTAGTTTGTGCCCCCAGTAGGGATCGCCTCTTCCTTCGGTCGAGACTATCCATTTTGTAGCGATTCGAGGATACTCTCATCGCCAAAATGGTGAGCCTACGGTTCGACCCCTGCAATGGTTGCACGGGATAACAAAAAAACAGTGGAATAAATCCACTGTTTTTTTGTTATTGTGCCCCCAGTAGGGATCGAACCTACGACCGTTTGCTTAAAAGGCAACTGCTCTACCGACTGAGCTATAGGGGCAACGA
>MHUW01000016.1 GCA_001823575.1 Candidatus Yonathbacteria bacterium RIFCSPLOWO2_01_FULL_47_33b
CTATTTCCTTAAAAACCCGTAAAATACACGTATTATGGCTATCATAGATTACAACGAAATTACCCCCAAGAAGTGTATTGTGCTGAATGGCGAGCCGTATGAGGTTCTCTCTTCGCACGTAGCGCAGAAGCAGAAGCGTCGCCCAACCAACCAAACCAAGCTTAGGCACCTCATTAGTGGCCGTGTTGTTGAGCAGACCTTCCAACAGTCTGACAGGGCCGAAGAGGCTGACATTGAGACCAAAGATATCAAATATCTTTACACCGGCAAAGGTGAGTCGTGGTTCTGCGACCCAAAGAAACCAGCAGATCGCTACGCCCTCAAGACAACGCTTCTCGAAGGGAAAGAGGGTTTTCTTAAGGCCGATACTTTGGTCAGTGCTATGGTTTTTAACGACGATGTCATTGGCATCCGTCTTCCTATCAAAGTTGAGCTTCTTGTTAAAGATGCTCCTCCTGCGGTGCGTGGTAACACAATCTCCGGCGGTTCAAAGCAGGTCACTCTTGAAACAGGTGCAACTATCCATACCCCCATGTTCATCAATGAAGGCGACCTCATTCGTGTGAACACGGAGACGGGTACGTACGCTGAACGTGTGGACAAGAAGTAATCCGTTCAGCAAGCTCCTTTTTAGGGTACGGATTTTTTGAAGCTTAAAAAATCCTGAAGTGTTCGCGTCGCCACGCTCTCAACCCCCTAAAAAGGACTTGCTTCACTCTAAGGTTAAATGCAAAAAATACCCGGTATTTCTCTCGGGTATTTTTTGCATTTAGTTTTTGACTATTCCTTGAACTACCTATACATATCCTTTCGGTGTCCAACTTTAAGGATTTTAGCGGTGTCATCTTCAACATCGAACGCAACTCGATAATCTCCAATGCGGAAACGATATTCCCCAAGCTCAAAGTCGGTAAGATGCTCTGCAAAATCAAGTGGCGACAAAGACGACAGGTAGAGCTCGAGCTTTTGCTTAATCTGTAGCTGGACTTTCCGAGGAAGTTTGGAAAATTCTTTTATTGAGTTACCCTTGAAATCGTATTTCATGACCTATGCAAGTCCGAGTTTCTTGTACAAATCTTTTGATGAAACTTCCTTTTTAGAAGCACGAGCACGAGAGATGTCTTGTTTGTATTTCTTGGAAGTGGACATTTGATAATATTCCTCAAGATGGCTAACTCGCTCACGAATAGCCTCCCACGCCGAAACAGGCAAAACTACTACGGGACTCTTGCCGAGCTTGAAAATTTGCGCTTTTTTCATCAAAGTGTTCATGATTGAATAGTACTCTTTTCTTCAAAAAACCGCAATATACTTTTTAATACAAAAAAACACCGCCAATTGGCGATGTTTTTTTGTTGCTTTCTTAGCGAGCGACGAATGGGAGGAGTCCCATGAAGCGGGCGCGTTTGACGGCTTGCGCGAGCTGACGCTGATGCTTTGCGCAGATACCGGTACGTTTGCCGGCGATCATGCGTGCATGGGGGTTCAAGTACTTTTTCAAGATCTCGGTATCCTTGTAATCGATCAACTTTACGTTGTTCGCTGAGAAGTAACACTGTTGTTTAGTAATTTTCATAGATTAGAACGGAATGTCATCCGGGTTAATATCCTCTTCAGGGTATTCGATCGTTTCGAGTTCGGGAGCGGGAGCAGAAGCGCTCTTTGAAGAACTTGCAGCGCTTGGAGCGCTGTAGCCACCTTCTCCAGGGCCACCAGCTGCGCGAGGACCAAACTGCATACTGTCACCAATAATCTCGGTGCGGTATTTCTTGCCGGTCGCATCATCCCAGCTACGGGTCTGCATACGCCCCTCAATGAGCACTGAGGAGCCTTTCTTCAAATACTGTGCCGCGAGCTCGGCGAGCTTACTAAAGAGCACAATATTGTGATAATCCACACTTTCCTGCTTTGCGCCCGCCTTGTCTTTCCAGACACGGTTGGTTGCAACACTGAAACTCGTAACTTTTATACCCGACGGGAGTGATTTAAGCTCCGGGTCGCGGGTAAGGTTGCCGTAAACGATCGCTTTGTTTAAGTACATAGTGAAGAAGAATTATCTGATAAAGATAGCCTTATGCTACCAATTCTTCAATAGCTTTGTCCAGCTCGTCTTTTACTACTGGGGCGACGACTGCTTCTTCGGCTACTACTGCAGGTGCCTCTTCCTCTGCAACCTCTGCTAACATTTCTGTATCGCGTGATTTTGCGTTTGATGAAGGGAATTTCTTTGAGATGAAGGTGTTCTCGCGAGGTGTCTTTACGACAAGATAGCGAAGCACATTATCATCCTTTTTAAGCTCTTCCTCGAGGGTGGCAATATCTGAAGGTGTGGCCTCAAACTTGATCCATCCAAAGTATGCGTCGTCGAAACGCTTGTTCTTGTGCTCGACCGTTTTCACGATCTGATAGGCGAGGTCAATGAAGACCGGAAGTTCCTCGGCAATAATGTCCTTGGAAATCCGTTCGATCATGCCACGCACGGCTCCCGACGCTGCGGGGATTTGCTCCTCTGCAAGGGTCGGAACAAGATGGTAGCCTAGCTCGTAAACGCGAGGCTCCGTGTGTTCATTATGATCCATATTTTTCAATTTTGGGGTTTCCCCCGTTAACCTAGTAACCCGTGTATCCTACCAGACAAAGGGAAGGAAGTCAAAATCCCCTAGGACCGTCCTAGGGGATTTTGACGATAGGTCGTCAACGACCCCTAAAACAGCAAATTCTCGCTATCGCGAGAATTTGCTGTTTTAGGGGCACATAATTTACGAGGGATCGGTCTTCGTAAATTATGAATGTAGTGTAATATTGAAGACGCGGAGGGCGTTCTGGACTGTAGCGGCGCGGACGGTTTCGAAGTCTTCACCGCGAATCTCGGCAATCTTTTTTACGACTTCTTCAACATAGATAGGCTCATTACGGCTCCCTCGATACGGCATCGGAGCAACATACGGAGAGTCTGTTTCCGTCATAATGCGCTCAAGGGGTGTCAGCCGAATAACCTCATCGTACTCGCGACTAAAGGTAATAACCCCTGTAAATGAAATAGTGAAGTCGAGAGCGAGGTACTCACGAGCAATATCAAATGTTTGTGAAAAGAAATGCACGTTTCCTCGGAGGCTTGCCCCTGCTTCTTTTTTCTTTTCTCGCAAGATTGCCAAAATATCACGATGGGCATCCGCGAGCGCCTTGTCGCTGTCGCGACAATGAATCATGAGGGGGAGGTCATGTGCAAGCGCAAAGTTGATTTGTGCTTCAAAAAGTTTGCGCTGACGGGCTTTTTCAGCGTCAACATCAGGGACATCAGAAAGACGTGAATAATCAAGACCACACTCGCCCATCGCAACAACACGCTTCCCTTTTACAAGCTCGTCAAAAAAAGGTTCAAGAAAACGCGCTTCCTTGTCGTCGATCGGATGTACACCAATACAAGCAAAAACCCCTTCATCAACAAATGACGCCATCATTGCAGAATCCTGAGAGCTTTTGAAATCGGTTCCGACCATAATAGTCGCAACACCTTTTTCCTGAAGACGTTCAAGTACCGCGTTGCGATCCTCGTTAAACGCTGCGTCCCATACATGTGCATGAATATCAAAAAATCTTGGTGTCATTGGGGTAGTTAATAGTTAATAGCCAATAGTCATTAGGGTAAATAAACACTCCTACTCCTTGCGCATAAAAAGCGGCTCGGTAGGAACATGCGAAGCAAACACTCGCTCCCCTTCCTTTTCTGAAGCGCCAAGGAGGGCCTTGATCTTTGCAGCAGTATCTGGCAAAAGTGGCGTAATCATGTCTGCAACTTCGGTGATGCCATACAATACACTCCAGATAACCTTTTCTGCTGCATCTTTGTCGGTTTTTACGAGCTTGAACGGTTCGTAGTCGGCAATATACTGATCAAGAGAGCTGATGAGCTCCCAGACCGCGTCTGAGGCCTTGTTAATCTCATAGGCGCGCATGTGAGCATGGTAGCGAGGGAGAATATCATTGGTAATGATATAGGGAACAGTAAGGCCTGCAAGGTCACCCACCACGGAAACCTCGGTAATACGAGTACGCAAAGGAAGAGCTGTCGCAACACTACCCGTTACCTGCCCTCCAAAATACTGCTCTGCCATTTTAAGAGTACGAGAAACAAGGTTTCCCAGTCCGTTGGCAAGGTTTGCATTGTAGGCTTCTTTGAATTTCTCGGGAGTAAGGTCCCAATCCTCGGTCGGAGTCACCTCGCGCGCAAGATAATATCGGAGAGCATCAGCGCCGTATCCGTCGATAAAATCGTGCGGTTTGAGTACGTTACCAAGCGTCTTCGACATCTTTTTACCACCCGATGTTACGAACCCGTGCACCAAAAGTTCTTTAGGGAGCGGGAGCTTTGCAGAAAGAAGCATCGCTGGCCACAGGAGCGCGTGGAATCGCACAATGTCCTTGCCGAGCACTTGCACGTCCGCAGGCCAAAAGGTATCGAAAAGTGTTTCGTCTTCGCGACCGTACCCGAGCGCAGAAATATAGTTTGAAAGCGCGTCACACCAGACATACATAAGCTGACCAGGGTCATTGGGGACAGGGATGCCCCACGGAATAGAACCTTCGGGACGTGAAATACTCACATCAGCAAGCGTCTTTTCGCTTCCCTCCCCACCAAACAACGCTATCATTTCATTTGCACGCGTCTGGGGGGTTACTTTTAGCTCGCTACTTTCAAGAAGTCGCTTGAGTTCGGGGGCATGCTTCGAAAGTTTGAAAAAATAATTTTCCTCTTTAATGTGGTCAGGGGCGGTATCGTGGTGTGGACACTTGCCATCAACCAGCTCTTTCTCGGTAATAAACGCTTCACAACCAACACAGTAGAGCCCTTCATAGACACCCTTGTAAATATCCCCCGCCTCCTCAAGTGCTTTCCAAAGTTTTTGTGCTCCCGGCCAGTGCGACTCCTTGTCTGAAGTACGAATGAACGCGTCATTTGATATCGCAAGCTTTTTCATAAGCTCTTGGGCTTTTGCAACATTGTTGTTCACAAATGCTTGAGGCCCTAAACCTTCTTTTTGTGCAGCACGAACAATCTTTTCTCCGTGCTCATCAGAACCGGCAAGAAAAAACGTCTTGTCCCCTATTCCCCGATGATACCGCGCAATAATGTCAGAAAGAACGAGCGTGTAAGTATGCCCGAGATGCAACTCTGCGTTTGCATAAAAGATTGGGATAGTGAGGTAAAATTTTTTTTCTTCCATAAAATAAGATAAATAACGAATGAGCAGCCTTACGCGGCAAGGTGCTTCTTTTTCTCTATATCGTCCACAAGCTCCATAATAGCGGCAATGACCGGGACCGAAATGAGAATACCGAGGAACCCAGCGAGCTCAGCGCCAACGATAAGGGCAAGGATAACGAGAATTGGGGGGACGCCGACAATCTTGCGCACCACAAGCGGGTAAATCAAGTGACTTTCAAACTGTTGAACAAGGAGGTAGAACCCGGTGATGATGAGAGCAAGGCTTGTTCCTCCTGATGAGAAGGCCAGGGCGACGGCTGGAATCGCGGCAATAATTGGCCCAAATACAGGGATGATTTCAAGAATACCCGCAAGTAAAGCAAGGAGGAGTGCGTACGGGATACCAAATATCGTGAGCCCCAAATATACCAAAATAAAGATAAGCACCCCGAGAAGGAGCTGGCCTTGCATCCACTTACCAATCTTTTCTTTTGATCGTTCCCAGAGGTTGATTGCGTAATCTTCTTTTCCAAAAGGAATAACAATCTTTAGGAAGTTCTCGATACCACGCTCTTGCATGGCAAAATAAAATGAGAGAACAACAATAAGCACAAAGCTGAACAGTCCTCCAAATACCGACCCTGCCGTCGTCGCGAAACCTTGTGATGAACGCATAATATTACTCATGGTCACCAAAAGCTCGCTGGCTGGTGCTCCTGCAGAAAACTGAGTGAGGAGGAGTTCCCCCTTCTTCATTATTCCATCGTTCCCCATAAAGATATCGGGGGTAACTTCACGAGCCACTCCAGGAAGCCTGTTCGCAAAATCATACACCTCCCCCAAGAGTGGCGGTACAAATGCATAAAAAAGACCGACAAAAAGCCCGGTAAGGGTCACGTAAACGCCGAGCACGGCAGGAATACGATGAACGCGATACTTACCCAAGAATTTTACCGCTGGCTCGATAGAGGAAGCGAGTACGACCGCGGTCAGAATGACAAGTACGAGATCACGCAAAAGGTAAAGAGCCCAGAAACCCACGAGTATGGCGATTCCTTTTACGATAGTACCTGCAGTGATTGAAATGATCGTGTCTTTTTCGCGATTCGGCATATACTGATATACTACACGATTTTTTCTGGTTTTGCGAGGCTATTAATTTAAGACTAAAACCTTCTTGAATTCCTCGCCATCCTTGGCTGGCCCAATAAGGGCGAGGTTGAGATTCTTTTCGGTAAATATTTTGCGTGCCATCATGCGAATATCCTCCGCGGTTACCGCGCGAATGAGGCGCTCTTTTTCTTTCGGCGTACGAATATCGCGACGCATAACCTCTTGTATGCCATAATACTCAGCAAGGTCGTCCGACGACTCAAGGCCAAGATACATCATGCCTACGAGGTGTTCTTTTACTTTAGCGATTTCTTCGTCCGACACAAGCTCATGTTTGAGTGTTTCAAATTCTACAAGAACCGCCTGAAGCACCTCCTCCATACGTGCATTAGCAACTCCCGCTGAAACTGAAAAGTAGCCATGGTCAGTAAACGCCGTGTTTCGTGCGTTCACATAGTATCCTACCCCCATCTCATCACGGAGCTTGCGGAAAAGGCGCGAGGACATACCACTGCCGAGGATACCACTGAGCACTGAAAGTATGGGGTTGCGCTCGTCGTAAATCGGGAATGTGCGCACGCCGAGAATAAAGTGTGTCTGATCGGTCTCTTTGTGTACTGCCGCAATTGCCGGCGCTACCTGCTTATCTATCGTTTTTTTCTTGCCGCCTTTCTTCCCTTCAGTGACACCTTTAAATTTTTTAGCGATATCTTTGAATGCTTGTGCGGCATCGATGTTGCCGGTCACGATAACCGTTGTCGCCAGTGCGATGTAGTGCGCTTTGCGGTAGGCAAGAAAATCCTTGCGCGTCATTGCGCGGACCACCTCGCGCTCCCCCGCTATCGGCCACCCCGCTGGTTGGTCGCCATAGAGAAGCGTCATCCATACCTCGTGTACTTTGCGCATAGGGAGATCGTCGTACATATTGATCTCATCCACAATCACGCCTTTTTCTTTTTCGATCTCATCATCCTTAAAAAGCGGATTGAGGTAGAGGTCAGCAATGACATCGAGGAGCTTCGGAAAATCGGCTGCTTTGCCTTTTGCGTAGTAGCCGGTGTATTCCTGCCCGGTAAAGGCATTGTATTCACAACCGAGTCCGTCGAGCTCTTTGGAGAGGTCGCTCGTGTTCGGGCGGTTGGTCGTCCCCTTGAAACACATATGTTCGAGGAAGTGCGAGAGGCCGTTCTTTGCCTTCGTCTCATATTTTGAACCCGTCTCAACGAGTACCAACACGGTTACGGTCGGATTGTCCGCCATCGGCACCGTAATCATACGCATGCCATTGGGTAATGTTTTTTTCTTGAATTTCATATGTTGGCAGTGTAGCACAAACCCCTCCCTATAAACAAAATCTTAATCGTCATGCAAAACAAGTCATGACTTGTTTTGCATGACAGTAGGGCAAAAGAAAAACGGCTCAAAAAACTGAGCCGTTCAAGGTGGGAGTGCGATCTTTTCAATCAGAACTCCCTGGGTAAGCATCACGTAAAGCCCATGAACCTCTTCAACATCCATCGACTTAAGGTCGACAAAAACATCGAGATATCCTCCGGGAATCACCGGAACATTCCCGCCATTTAAAGAGGCGAGCCGACGTATGTGTCCACAATCGTCCCTTCCCCAATAACCATCGAGAAGTGCTGAGATCCTTATGCCGAGATCAAGACGTGCAAGGACCATGGGGTACGTGTGCAAATTCTGAGCGCCGAAATGTATTGCGTGCTTGACCTCAATACGAAGAGGTGTTCCTGGAGGAATATCCAGGAACGGCAGTCCGTCAAGACAGATGATGTTCATTACGTTCTCCTAAAAAGTTGTCTTCCCCCACCTTAGCGTCTTTTGCAGGGTGTGTCAAAAAGAAAAACGGCTCGAGAGTATCGAGCCGTTTTGAGAGACAGAATCCGCTAGGGTTTTATTTGGGAACAAAGAACCGGTCGTTGCCGCTCCCTTGGACGGAGAAGTGAACGAAGGAGCCTGCTGACCCAGAGCTCCCACACATGAGGACGCAACCATTCTGGTCACGCAGAATAGCAACGGAGCTCTGATTATTGAATTTCGCAACATCCACCACCTTGTAAATCTCACGCGGGAGTTCGTTTTCAGGAATGGCGCGACCAAGCCACGTTTGCCTTCCCTCCTCTTTGCCAAACTGGACAGCAGCCGAAAGCGTAGGGAAACCGAAGATTACGGCGGGAATCAGCAGGAGCCATGTTTTTGAATAAATTGCAAGAACAGCCACTAGCAAACTCACTGCAAACAGGCACCCTGCCAGAAAAAGCTTATTCATACATACCTCCAAGAGTTATTAAAAGACCAAAGAATCCAAACCTCTAAAACCTACTAAAGTATAGCAGTTTTTAGGTAATTTGTCAATTCGCTGACGGGGAGGCGCTGTTGCGTGCCGGTGTCGCGGTCGCGGACCGTAACGGTGTCCAAAAGCTCGGGGTTCTCACCCAGCGTGTCGAAGTCGATGACGATACAGAATGGCGTGCCAATCTCGTCCTGGCGGCGGTAGCGCTTGCCGACGTTGCCGTTGTCATCCCACATTATTTGCGGGACCTCTTGCTTGAGCATTGCGTACACGGCGCGTGCTTTTTCGACGAGCTCGGGCTTGTTCTTGAGGAGGGGCGAGACCGCAGCTTTAATTGGTGCAACGCGGGGATGAAGTTTTAGATAGGTACGCGTTTCGCCTCCCATTTCGTCCTCGGTATATGCCGAAAGAAGTACGGCGAGGAGGGTACGGTCAACACCAAACGACGGCTCGATGACGTGTGGCACGGTACGCTCCCCTGTCGCTTCCTCGAAGTACGAGAGGTCAACTTTGCTTGCCTCGGCGTGGCGTGAGAGGTCAAAGTTCGTGCGGTATGCAAGACCATACAACTCTTTCTGTCCAAATGGATAATCAAATTCGAAATCAATAGTACGCTTGGAATAATGCGCGAGATCCTCGGGTGCAATCTCTACCTCATGCGTGCGAGCGCGGTCAATACCGACGAGCTCAAGCCATGCATTCATTGCCACGCGCCATTCTTCGAACGCACGCTGCCAATCATTTTCTTTTACAAAATATTCAATCTCCATCTGCTCGAGCTCGCGCAGGCGAAAGATAAAGTCACGCGGCGTGATTTCGTTACGAAAGGCTTTACCAATCTGCCCGAGACCAAACGGGAGCTTGGGATGGAACGAGTCCACCACATTTTTAAAATTAACAAACATCCCCTGCGCCGTCTCGGGGCGAAGGTATGAGGTCGCCGACGAGTCCTCCGTCGCGCCAACTTTGGTCGAGAGCATCATATTGAACTGACGCTCGGGTCCTAAAGCACCACCACACTCAGGACACTTTGTTTTATCCTCAAGATGGTCGGAACGGAAACGACGCTTGCATTTAGTGCATTCAACGAGAGGATCGGCAAAGCCGGCAACGTGTCCGGTTGTCTCCCATACACGAGCATTCATGAGGATTGCCGCATCCATACCATACATATCATCGCGGCCATCCACAAACATCCTCCACCAGAGGTTTTTAATATTGTTTTTGAGCGCAATACCAAGAGGGCCGTAGTCGTAGGTGCCGGCGAGACCACCGTAAATCTCGGAGCCTTGATAAATAAAGCCGCGTCGCTTGGCGAGCGAGATGAGCTTTTCCATCGTTTCTGGAGGGTAATTCATACAAGTCTTAAAGTCAAAAGTCTTAAAGTCAAAAGCTGGTGCAAATGCATTTACTTTATAGACTTTAGACTTTTTAACTTTTAGACTGCTATTGTACCACAACCCCTTGATTTTGGCTAAACTGTGGATCCGAAGAGAGGTTCGTTGTTACGGGAACCTTGCGGTCGCTCAGATTTGTTTTAGTAAATTCATCAACAGCAGTCAATACACTTTCTCCGGTAAGAAATGGCGCCTTGCGGAGTTGGCTCAAGCTTGGCAAAAACGAGATTTGGAACGCAGCCTCACGTGTCCCCCCTGCGGGGATGCGCCCCACATTCCAAGAGACTTCCGAGTTCGTGGCGTTCCAGACCATGTCCTCCCCTGCAGGGGAAATATTTCCCAACCACTTCACATAGACAGGCAAGGTTGTCTTCACGATTGCGTTGGAAACATTATTTGATCCATTTCGTACAACCCACTTAACAGTGTAGCTCGTCTCAACATCTACGAGAGGAGGGAGTGCTCCGGTGTTTTTGAAGGGTCCAGCATAATAGAGAGACTGAGCGGCAAGACGAATATCCGTATCAAACTTAACCTTGCGAGATGCGAAGGTGGACACCGTCTCGGGAGACGCAGTGTTTGAAGTGCGGGCTCGTGCACGTACCTCAAACACAATCTGTGGGTTCTTGGTTGTGCGCACGGCATCCACCCCAAGAGGGACGGGCGAAAAACTAAAACTTATCGTACCGCGTTCACCAGGCTCGATACTCCCAAGCTCTGGTTTTGTTGTCTTATTCCACACGATTGAGTTATCGAGGGAACGATAGAAGCCACTGCCATCAGAGTAGACCGAATACTTATTCAACGCATCGCCCTTGAGCGCAATCTCTATAACCGTATCTACAATAGGTGTTGGGCTGTTGCTTTTCCAAGTAATATCCACGCGGACCCCCCTACCCAGAGGCGCTGCGTACTCAGCAGAACGATCGCCGTTTATAGAAATATCAAGAGCCAAAAATGGTTTAGTGAGGGTGAGTGTCTCGGTGACAGAATTATATGCCACACCTACGCGACGCTCGTCCTTGAGGTCGGGGGTACCGACCAACACTCTGACCACTTTTTCTTCATGTTCCTGCCCTTCAATAATACCTAAAACCTTTATGGTGCGTTTTTCTTGGGGGGCAAGGGTTCCGATATTCCATACGTTGTTCCCTTGCGCGGGAGCAATGTCGGCACTTTGAAAAGTGAAGCCGAGTGGGTACGAAACTTCGAGAAGAAGGCCTTGGAGGGAGTCTTTACTATTTGACTCAACCACAATCGCAAGCTCAACTTCCTGTCCTGAAGATATTTCTTTTGCAATATCAAGCTTTACATTCACGGGCGAAGCTGAGACACGCAGAGAGTAGGCTGATGATTTTTTAAGGGTCGCATTTGAGCCCGTCATGCGGTACTCCAAAACAATACTTACTTCTCGTTCTGCGTTTTCCTCACCATACAAAATCGTATTGATACTCTCAGTTACCGACTGTCCAGGCTGGATTACGCCAAGTTCTTTTGAGATACGTGGTAGCTCAGCCTTATCGGTTGCGGCATAAAACCCTGAAGGATATTCCAAAAATAATGTTGCTGCTTCAATGGCGACCTTGTTTTCATTGGTTATCGTAATCTTACTCTCAAAAGGCTCCCCGCCAGCAACGGCGAGAGGGGCAACTGTTTCTATCTTTATATTCTCACCCGAAATAATATTCGAGCCACGCCACCACACAAGAGCCGCAACGACTGCTGCGAACACAAAGAACCCTAAGGAAATATAGACGATTTTTTTTATCATAGTATGACGAGCCTTTGCACGCTCCTGCTCGTGTGCAGATGCACGCGCCTCGCTTTCAGCGTCCCACGCGGAAGGAACAACTATTTCTTTTCGCTCAAGAGTGTCTTCGACCTCATGCGGTTTAAACTCTCTCCCATAGAGCTCTTTTTCAAGCTCCGCAATTTTGCTTTTCATGTCATCTGCCATACTGTTCAGTATACCCCCACACTTACTTTTTTCATAGACTATTTTTATCAAAAAATACCTCAAAACAACAACTGCCTAACCTTAGGCGCAAAAGTAAGTGTGGGGGTATAGCAATATTTTCAACGACAGAGAATACAAAAACTATAACTGAGATGAATGAAGGGCGGCGTTTATTGCGGGGATAGCGCTTGTCCGTATTTTTTCAAAATCGTTAAGGATTTCTCGTGACCACATTCCTGGCTCAAGGAAACGCTCGTAGGACCCTGGGTCAAGATACCCCAACCACACAAGACTGCGCAGGGTTGCCAGCGTCTCGAAAGAAAGCGTGAGCTCGTCGGGGATTGCATCCTGCTCTAAAAAACTGAGCGCACCGAGAAGATCCTGAAAAAGCTCATCCTCTCTTCCCTCTCCGTGAATCAACCGTGAGAGCAGTGCGCACATCCTGGCAAAAAGTTTCAATCGCACGGTGTCGCCCTTTATCCCTGGAAAAAACTTTTCTTCTCCTGCGCTCGTAATGCGCCAAACTTCTTTGCCGCGTACGAGATCAACATTGATAAGCGAAAAATCCTGCAGCACGTAGCGAAGCTTTGACTCCTCTTTGCGTACCGATTGCGCCGAAGCACCCACAAGGCCGAGCTCTTCGGTAAAAATCTTATAGAATCGGTTTGACTCACCGATAGGCACACTGCCGAGAATGATTCCGCGGGTGTGGTAAATATGATGCGCCATAAATTAGGAGTTAGCCAATAGCTTCTAAATACTAGTGACTAATAGCGAAGGTAAAGGGTATCCCATCAATATCGGTTCTTTCACCCACAACCTCGATAAACACAATATCTTTAAGGAGTGCAGTTTTTTTGAGGTCTGCGCTAAACTCTTCGACAAGCGCGCGCCCTTCGTCGTTCGTCGCGACCTCGAGTGTCACCATGTCGGCGGGAGTAAGGCCGGTCTTTTTACGGAGCTCCTGTACGGTGCGCACCAGGTCGCGGAATTGTCCTTCACGTTTGAGCTCGGGGGTGATAACGATATCGAGAGAAACCTCTTGTTCAGCTGTTTCTGTAAAAATAACTTTTTTAACATTGAGTTCGTCGGTAATAATAGACGACAGTGCAGAATTAAGGACAACGCCCCGCACGGTGACCGAAGCCAGCGGCTGGCGAACCTTGATTCCCGCCTTGGCGCGCGCCTCAAGGGCAAGTGATACGACACGGCGCACTTCGGCCATATCGGTAAGTATGAGATTGTCAGACACAGAAAACTCTGGCCATGACTCGAGGTGCACACTTTCTTTGTCACCGCCTGCATGAGCGTAAAGATGTTCCGCAAGGAATGGCATCACGGGTGCGAGTAGTTTTGAAAATTCACGAAGCACGGTGCGTGTCGTTGCAATAGCATTTGCGCGATCATCAGCATCGTCCGACTTGAAACGGTCGCGCGAACGGCGGATGTACCACGTTGAAAGATCATCAACAAAGAGGCCTATGGGCTTTGCGGCGCGGTCGAGCTCGTAGGTATCGAACGAACGCGTCATTTCATTTCCTAGTTCTGCAAGGCGTGCAAAAATCCATTGATCGAGAGGGCTATTACTCTTCCCTTCTTTGCTTTGCGCGGATTCTTCGGGATACATTTCGTAAAATGAAAGTACGTTCATTAGTCGCACGATAATCTTTTTTACCACCTCATCAACGCCACGCTCAGAAAATGCCAGATCCTCGGCGTGCACAATGGGTGACGCAAGCATATAGTACCGCACCGCATCCGCACCATATTTATTCAAAACCTCAATAGGGTCGGGATAGTTCTTGAGTTTCTTGGACATCTTTTGTCCGTCCTCAGCAAGCACCATGCCGTTCACGATGACGTTTTTAAACGGTGATTTATCAAAGAGCCCCACCGACAAAACGAGCATATTATAAAACCATCCACGCGTT
Source organism: Candidatus Yonathbacteria bacterium RIFCSPLOWO2_01_FULL_47_33b (assembly GCA_001823575.1). GTDB lineage: Bacteria > Patescibacteriota > Minisyncoccia > Phycocordibacterales > UBA1550 > UBA1550. The sequence continues at coordinate 13,919 of MHUW01000016.1, forward strand.
TGGTCCACACCCTCGGCGATAAAATCTGCGGGAAAATTCTTTTCAAAAAGTTCTTTGTTTTCAAACGGATAATGAAACTGCGCGTACGGCATTGACCCCGACTCAAACCAACAGTCAAACACGTAGGGCGTACGCGACATCGTGCCACCGCACGGGCACGAAACAACCACCTTATCGATATATGGCCTATGAAGGTCAAATTCAAAATCAGCATTGTGGGGAAACGGCGCAAAAGGAAGCTCGCGCACTTCGCCGGTTAGCAAAAAATCATCTCTGTTTTCTTTGAGCAATACCGCTTGGTTAACCGTTGCGCCCGCTGTTCCCGCTACCAACATCCACGCGGGGTACTCGTGGGTAACAATAAGTATGGTTTTCCCCGCATAGCGCGCTTCGAGTTCCTCGAGAAATGGCATCACCCGGAGCTTTACATCAAGGAGGCACTCTCCTCCGTCGGGACGTTTAGTAAGCTTTTCTTTAATAGAAGAAAAATTGCCACGATATTCCTCGATAGGTCGTCCATCAAAAATACCCGTGTCGATTTCCTTGATGCGTTCGTCAACAACGATCTGTCGGGTATCGTAGCCAATAGCAGCAGCAACAATCTCGGCGGTCTCTTTGGTGCGCACAAAGGGCGACGTAACAATGAGGTCGATACGCTCTCCTGTAAGTTTCTTACCTGACTCTTCTGCAGAGACGCGACCTTTTTCGGTAAGCGAAAATTCTGCGTTCGTCTCGAGTTTTGAACTTACCACGCCACGTGCATTACTTTGTGCTTCCCCGTGACGCATTACGAGATAGCGATTACCTGACTTTTTTGTTTTTTCCGCAAGCTCGGCGCGTGAGCCAAACACCTCGCGTTTTTCGCATGAGCTGCAGTGCCATACAGGAAGTGGTGCTCCCCAATAGCGTGAGCGTGAGATAGCCCAGTCGCGTGCATTCTCAAGCCACTTACCAAAACGGCCATCACGCATATTCTCGGGCACCCATGATGTTTTCGCATTTTCTGAAAGAAGTTTTTCTTTGAGTTCGGGCGCGCGCACAAACCACGAACCAGCGGCGTAGTTCAAAAGCGGTGTATCACAGCGCCAACAATGAGGGTATGAGTGAATGATTTTTTCTTTTGAAAAAAGTGCGCCCATCCCTGCGAGATGTTTAATGATGAGAATATCGGTTGCTTGATGGTCCCCTTTTGGCTTGACGGCGATACCGGCAAAGTCCCGCACTTCGGACTTCATGAGTCCGTCCATACCCACGTGCTGCACAAAAGGAAGCTTCTCGCGCGTTCCGAGTGCCATATCATCCTCGCCAAAAGCAGGCGCAATATGCACGATACCCGTACCGCTCTCCATCGTTACAAACGACGCGCCATACACCTTCCAACCGTTCTCGCGGTGAGCAAGGGCGCCCTGTGACGCGTAATAATCAAAAAGTGGTTTATAGGAGCGACCAGCAACATCAGCGCCGCGCATTGTTTTTATGATGCGATGTTCTTTTCCTTCAAATACTTTTTCTACGCGCGCGTTTGCAAGAATATAGCGCTCATCGTTAAGAGCAACTTCTGCGTACTCCTCATCGGGGTTCACCGCGAGAGCAACGTTGCCGGGCAGAGTCCACGGCGTTGTCGTCCACGCAAGGAGGTAAGTATGTGGCTCATCGGCAAGTGCAAATTTTACGGTCACCGAGATATCCGTGATATCCTTGTAGCCCTCGGACACTTCATTATTTGAAAGTGTCGTCTCGCAACGCGGGCAAATGTGCATGGGTTTGAACCCTTGATACACGAGCCCTTTATCATGGAGCGTCTTGAACGCCCACCAAATTGACTCGGTATAGTTCGCATCCATCGTGCTGTACGCGTGTTCCATATCGATCCATCGCCCAAGGCGCGGTATCATTTTTTTCCACTCAGCATCATAACGAAGCACTGACGCACGCGCTGCTTCGTTGAAATTTCCGATACCATAGTCCTCAATATCTTTCTTGTGCGCAAGACCAAGCTCGGCCTCGATCAAGTTCTCAATCGGCAATCCATGACAATCCCAGCCCCATACGCGGCGTACGTAACGCCCATTCATCGTCTGATAGCGTGGAATAGTGTCCTTGATCGTGCTGGCGAGTAAGTGCCCATAGTGCGGGAGTCCTGTTGCAAAAGGTGGCCCGTCATAAAAGACAAATTCCTCCCCGCCCTTTGTTTGTGCAAGAGACTTCTCAAAAACCCCCTGCGATTGCCATGCCGCCAGGGTTTCCTCTTCGCGCTTCGCGATATCAGACTTTTTCTCTAGTTCGTCCATATTTATTCAGAATAACACAAACAACATTGCTCACCAAAAAATCCCCTCCTTTTATCACAGACTCGTAGCTATAGCTACGAGTCTGTGATAAAAGGGGTCAATGGATAACCTTTACATTCTCTCGGGTGCCGAGATGCCGAGAAGGCTCAATCCGTTCTTCATGGTCTGAGAGACCGCCTTCACGAGAGCAAGTTTGTAGGGTTCGTCTTCTTTGCCGTCGAGAACTATTGTATTCCCATAGAATGAGTTGAACTCTCGTGCGAGCTCTATCAAGTATGTCGCAATATGATGAGGTTCGCGCTCCTCGTTTGCGCGCAGAACGATTTCAGGGAAATGAAGGAGGCGCTTGTGGAGCATGTTTGTTCCCGTGTGTACGCCCAGGGCGTCGATTGTTTTACCCCCTGCTTTCTCGAGAAGCGATCGTGTACGCGCGTAGGTGTACTGCAAGTACGGACCAGAATCCCCTTCGAACGAAAGTGACTGCTCAAAATCAAAAATAATATCCTTACCCGATGCTTGACGAAGGATAGAGTACTTAATGGCGCCAATGGCAATTTTTTCTGCAAGCTCATCTTGTTCATCCGAAGAGAACAATTCTGTTGAGATTTTGGTGCGCGCTTTTTCTTTGGTATCAGCGATGAGCGACTCGGCAGTAATAACGTCACCTGTGCGTGAAGACATTTTGCCAGTCGGCAAGCGAAGCATACCGTGAGAAATATGAATCGTTTTTAAAGCCAAGTCAGGGAAAACTTTTGCCATCGCATCGAGAAGCACTCTAAAGTACGCATTCACTTCATTGCCTGTGATTACGATAGAAGCATCGTACGGATACGTATCGTATTTTATTTTTGCCAAACCAAGCTCTTTTGCCTCGTATGTAGGTAACCCTTCGGAGTTAATGAAAACGCGAGTGTGCAACCCTTTTTCTTCATCGCCTTTATATACAATAGCGCCCCCCTCCCCTTGTTCAAAAATTGCAGGATTATCAAGAACAACTTTTTTTCCAAATTCTCCTGTTTTTGATTCAAAAAAATAGTAATCAAACTTTGTGCCGAGTTTTTTGTAAATCGTTTCAAAGTAGTCGAGGCTCACCTTAAGTCCATTATTATAAAGTTCGTCGACCTGAGCATCTGAATGCTCGTATATTTTTTTATTAATTTCAATAATTTCTGTTTTTGCTTCAACATTATTCTCATACCCTGTCGCTCCTAGGGAATAAGCGATTCCAAGTCTTTGAATAAGCGTTGCGAGATGAGGGGTACCCTCTGAAAGTTTTTTAATCCCCCAAATTGTTTTCGCCACATGCATCCCCACATCGCCCTGGTAGCACGCGCGCCTTGTCTCCGCGCCGCTCGCTTTAACGATGCGCGAAATGGACTCGCCGATGGCGTTCGACATCAAGTGCCCAATGTGAAATTCCTTGAATGGGTTCGGGTCGGTATATTCGACGATAACTTTTTTACCCTCAAGCTTTTTATTTTCACCCCACTGTGCCCCTTGCTCTAGGGCGTCCTTGAGTGCCTGTGCAAGATATTCGTCAGAAAGTCTGAAGTTAATAAACCCTGGGCCGGCAATCTCAAGTTCTTTAATTTCCTCAGTAGGAGTTTCGAGTATTTTCTCCACCAGTTTTCCTGCGAGTTCTCGTGGTGAAATACCAGCAACTTTTGCGTACGCAAGCGCGACGTTGGTGGCATAATCCCCATGCGACGAATCCGCGGGGCGCTCAAGCACCACAACGCCCGCCTCGATACCGAGCGCTCCCAACGCCTCCACAACGACCATTTCTAGTTTCTCCTTCATAACGCTGAGCATAACAAAAAACCCCACAAAATGACAATGTCATTTTGTGGGGTTACTGCATTGCTTCATTACTTCCAGCCACAATGCTCGCTCACGATTTTGTACACTTCTTCGTGAATCGCCTCGGGAGACCGATCGCCGTCAATCATGATAACATGGTTTGGCAGATCCTCGCGAAGGGACTGGAATCCCTTGCGCACCCGCTCATACCACTCGAGGGGCTTTTTATCAAACAGCGACTTGCTGCGACTCGTGTCGGCATCAACGCGCCGCTTTGCCTCTTTTGCCGGCAGGTCAATAAAAAGATAAAGCGTCGGAGGATGTTTACCAAAAATCATGCTTCGTATCCGCCAGAACTCGTCCTCAAGCTCTGGTGCTTCTTTTGCATACACTTGGTATGCCATCGTCGACGAATCACATCGATCAGAAATAACAGGAACTCCTTTCTCAAGGTTTGGTAGCACAACCCTTTCAAACCAATCCGAGCGTGCTGCCCACATCATAAAAAATTGCGTTCGTGCACTTGCAATGGCACCCTCAGGCGAGCTGAAGAGGTCACGGATTTTTTCACCGAGCGGCGAACCACCTGGTTCGCGTGTGTCGACAAACTGACGATGTGCGTGAAGTGCACGATCGATCAAAAGTTTAACCTGCGTACCCTTCCCTGAGCCGTCCATGCCGTCAAAAACAATAAATGGTGCTTTTTTCATACATCCTCCCTTAGTTAACGAACATTTACTCCTGCCAACGTTCTACCAAGAAACAGCACTCATTGCAATACTACTCCTTCCCCGTACTTCCGAAACCACCCTCGCCTCGTACTGTCTCAGAAAGTTCTGCAACTTCGATGATCTCTGCTCGCTCAACTTTTTGAATCAGCATCTGCGCAATTTTGTGCCCTGCACTGATTGTGTACTCCTCGGTACCCAAATTCACCATCCCCACTTTTACCTCCCCGCGATACCCCGCATCCACCACCCCGCCAAGAGTTTTGAGCCCGTGCGTCGTCGAGAGTCCGCTCTTGTCCCAAATGAGCCCCACGAATCCGTCGGGGATGTCCATCGCAATCCCTGTGCCAATCAGCACGCGCACGCCGACAGGAATCGCCACCTCCTCAATCGCATACAGATCAAACCCCGCATCACCCGGGTGTGCATACGACGGCACTTTTGCATCAGTATGCAGTTTTTTTATTTTAAGTTCCATTCCACATATTATATCACGCAAAGAAAAAGCCCCGCAAAATGACAATGTCATTTTGCGGGGCAAATGCTACCTTGCTATTTGAAATGCTTGGCAAGCTTCGGACCGCTTTGGTTGCCATAGTTGCACTCGGCCTTTTCGTCGTAATGAAGAATGGGGGGCTTGGTCATCTGCTCAAACTTTATTTTCGCAATCGGATGATTTTTGAAAATAACCAAATCTTCAAACGGCCGCACTTCGAGGGTCAGTGGTCTTCCTTTTCCTTCGCCATCTTTTCCGTACCCCCATCCTGGATCAATAAACCCAGCATAGTGTGAACGGAACTCGCCACTCCTTTCGTCCATCGGCACCATCTCGCACGCAAGACATGGTGGCACGCGCACCGCTTCGGCCGTTGAGAGAATGTAAAATCCTCCACGACGCAAATAGATGCGCTCGCCACACACGTTGATAGGCTCGAAAAAATCTTCCGCATCATACGCCTTTTTCCCTTGCGAAAAATCGAGGATTCGCTGTCGCCCGGTGTATTCATACCCGGCAACCGCGCTATCAAGATCAAGGGTTAGAATAATCGACCCGTCATCATCGCGTATCTGCACATCACCATACGAAAGTTCTTCTCCTGAAAGAGTGTGCAAAAGTTTCCAGCGCGAAAATGCAATCTCGATTTCCTCCTCCGAAAGGCGCGTGTTGGCATTGAACAACCGCAGTTGACTGAGCGGCTCGCCTGTGGGAATAATCACGGGGTATGAGCGCGAAATAATCACGGCCCACAATTCCCCCAGGAACCCCGTAGGAGTCACCGCATCGTACCGAGGTACACCATCAGCAAGAACTCGCACATGCACGTCATGCCGACCAGTCGACGACTTTGGATTGCAATACCCGTAGACACCTTGAGGCAGCGTGAGTGATTCGTTCAAGCGAGCAAGATAGACAACTTCTCGTTCAAAAGGAGCACCGACCACATGCTGGCGAGCATCAAGTCGCTCAATGAGACTTCTGATGGTCTCGCCTATTCGTGGTTGAAACATCCCGTTGACTCGATACACTTCGTCTGAAATACAGAGGTCGAGAGAGGCAGGCCCAATGTTGCGAGAAGACGCGCCCTTGATAAACCCAGCATCCACCAAGTCCTGAAGCAAACTATCCGGCAATGCGCCAAGATTTTTTGACATAGCATTTCTCCTAAGCTGTGAAAGAATTAACCTTTATATATTATAGCACAAATTTGTTTCAAAGTCCAGGCGCTTGACGGCCCCCTCTTTGTAAGGTAGTTTGATGGCAGTAGTACTTTTTCAACAACCTATTAGGAGCAACAAATGAGACAATATATTGACCTCATGCGTCACGTTCTTGAAACGGGCAACAAAAAAGGTGATCGTACGGGCACCGGCACCTTCAGTGTATTTGGGCATCAAACAAGATACAATCTTGCTGACGGCTTCCCTCTTGTTACCACCAAGAAGTGTCATTTGAAATCCATTATCCATGAGCTCTTATGGTTCCTGCAGGGCGACACCAACATCAAATACCTCAAGGAGAACGGTGTCAAAATTTGGGATGAATGGGCAGATGAAAATGGCGAACTGGGGCCAGTGTATGGCTCCCAGTGGCGCTCGTGGCCAACCCCTGATGGCAAGCATATTGACCAAATCAGTGAAGTGGTTGCTCGCATCAAGGAAAAGCCTGACGACCGGCGTCTTATCGTCTCTGCTTGGAACGTGGCTGATATTGCAAAAATGAGGCTTCCGCCTTGCCACTGTTTCTTTCAGTTTTATGTGGCAGACGGAAAGCTTTCATGCCAGTTGTATCAGCGGAGTGCTGATATATTTCTTGGTATGCCGTTCAATATTGCTTCCTACGCACTTCTCGTAATGATGGTTGCGCAAGTATGCGAGCTGGAGCTTGGTGATTTCGTGCACACCCTTGGTGACGCACATCTCTATTTAAATCACCTGGAACAGTCATTGCTTCAAGTCAGGCGTGACCCGCGGCCGCTTCCGACGATGCGCATCAATCCCGATGTGAAGGATATCTTCAGTTTCAAATATGAAGACTTTACACTCGAAGGGTACGATCCGCACCCGGCAATCAAAGCATCTGTTTCTGTGTAGGTTGCAGTAAAAACTCAAAGGCCGGCAATCTTACGATTGTCGGCCTTTTTTCTTTATGAGTTTTGAGCTTGTCCTGAGCTCATTGAAGGATTATTTAACCTCGATACCTGCAGAGCGAGCTGAGCCGGCGATGATCTTCATTGCTGCCTCAACATCGTTTGCGTTCAAGTCTACCATCTTACGTTCTGCAATCTCCTGGAGCTGTGCCTTGGTGATTGAGCCTACCTTGCTGGTGTTGGCCTTCTTTGAACCCTTCTGAATGTTCGCTGCCTTGAAGATAAGTGAAGTTGCGGGAGGCGTCTTCATCTTGAAGTCGAAGGTACGGTCCTCGTACACGGTAATAACCGTAGGCACAAGGTCGCCCATCTTGTCGCTCGTTGCGGCGTTGAACTTGGTGACGAAATCACCGATGTTTACACCCGCCTGACCGAGCGCAGGCCCCAAAGGAGGCGCTGGTGTTGCCTTGCCGGCCGGGATGATAACTTTAACTCGTTTTGTAATTTTCTTTGCCATAATAGTTTCGCTGTATTTGAATTCCCCGAGTCTACCTTAGATTGCGGGATTTTTCAAGTTTTGTATTAAATCTTTCTTATCTGGAGGAAATCGAGTTCCACGGGGGTCTCGCGACCGAACATTGAAACAAGGACCTTTGCGCGACCACGCTCGTCGTCTACCTCGGCAACCTTACCCTCGAGGTCCTTGAATGGACCGTCGACAATAGACACCTGATCGCCCACAATGAGGTCGATATTGTGCTTTGGGGTGCCCGCAGACATACGGTTAAAGAGCGACTCTGCCTCTGACTTTTCAAGAGGAACGGGAGTTACTCCTGCTCCAACAAATCCAGTAACGCGCGGTGTGTTACGCACGACGTACCATGAATCATCGGTAACAATCATGTCCACAAGAATGTAGCCCGGGTAAATTTTCTCTTCCACCTCTACGCGCTTGCCGCCCTTGACCTTGATCTTTTTCTCCATCGGAACAACCACATTAAAAATGCGGTCCTCCATACCGAGAGACTCAATGCGTTGCTTCAAGTTGCGGAGTACGGCGTTCTCGTATCCCACATACGTGTGGATAGCGTACCAATTGCGCTCCCCTGTTGTTTCTTGTTTTGCCATAGGATAGTTAAAGGTGATTAACGAACGATGACCAATTTCTTGATAAGTGAGGTGAAGAGTGCGTCAAATGCCCCGAGGTAAATCGAGGTAAGGATAGAGATTACGATAACAAGCACCGTAAAAGCGACCGCCTGGCGGCGCGTAGGCCACACTACGTGGGTCAACTCTCCTTTTGTGTCGCGTAAATATTGAATGAATGCCATATTTCTTGGTTGTTGCGCTGTGGCGCTTAGCCCTCCCATTTAAAAAACCGCCCCGCAGGGCTTTATTTCATAATACTCTTCCAATCGAAAAAAGTCAACCATGCCGACCATAAAAAACACCCCGCGAGCAAGCCCGCGGGGTGTAAATACTGCAAATTTCAAGCATTTCCGTGATAATCAACAACCGTGGAACGGTGGGATGAATGCTTCATACCAGCACCTGATTGCATCTGGCGATGATTTGCGATGATATCCGTGAGGAATTCCCACATCTTTTGACAATCACCAGCATGCGAACCCTTGAAGTCGGGAGTGCATTCCCTTTCGAGGGTGCTGTGGTACAAAAACGTCCCCGGCCGGCTATAAGTACCGAGAGGATGTTCGTAGTCAACAGAAACGAGTTCCACCAAGGATGCCTGCCGTGCGCCCACGAAACGAGAAGTGCTTAGTTTTACCCGAAACACCGCCCGCTTGTCTTGCGCGTCAAAACAATACACACCCGACAACCCTGACATGAAATCCTCAACGGAGGCCGAGGTTTTCATGTCCTCCTTATGCTTCTGTTCAGGAGTGGGTTTCGCCTTGAGTACGGTTTTGATTCCCGCCGCAACAAAGACGCCGTGCAAAAAGTTCCAGATGCGCTGTTGCTCCAACCATTTGGTAGACCCCTCACGCAACCGGGAACGAAACTCACCCAGGTGCAACTGAGCCACAGTGATATACACATCCGATTCGTCAATCCCGTAGAGCTCGGTGCCTTGTGGTGCCGCAAGAAGATGCACAACCTTCACCTTGCGGTCGTCAGGCATTTTCTTTGTCCTGACCTCAAATCGCATCCCTGCGATCTCTACCGGCCCGCTCCAACTGTTCCAGATAACGATAGGGTCTGTTTGAACTGGCACTCTTCCTTCTCCGCCTTGATTCTGAATGGAAGTCATGGTTCTGTCCTCTCAAAAAAGTTGAAATATGCTGCCAAGGTACTACCAACTGCTAAATAAAGTATAGCAAATTATTATGCTTTTGTCAATAGCACTCAACCTTAGAGCGAGGTTCTTCGGTTTGAAATGCCTTGCGCAAGCGCGACGGCGCGAGCAGAGCAAATTTTTAGTAAAAAATTATGCGTGCAATTCAAACTGAACGGACCGAGTGGCCTCTATCGTATCTCGTACGTCACGGTCACCTGCGAGGTAATCTTTTGCTCGCCTTGTGGAATCTCTGGGAGACTTGGCGCTGGTGATGCATCGACTTTTTCGGCACTCATCATCGTGCGCGCATAAATGGGATAGTTCTGCCCTTCAGAGAACGACACGACACGCACGAGGGATACACCGAGATCACGAGCAAGCACTTCTGCTTTGGTGCGTGCTTTTTCTATCGCCTGCTTGCGTGCTTCTGCTTTGAGGGTGTCCTCCTTGTCGATGGCAAAGTTTGGCCCCTGCATATCGGTTACCCCTGCGGTTCCCAACGCCTCGATGATCGCGCTCGTTGTGTCGAGGTCACGCACGGTAACCGTCACTGACTGTGAGACCTCGTACCCAATGAGCACCTGGCGGCCAGGCTGTGGTGGCGGACAATTCAGCCCCATGCATGAATACGTTGCTTCGTGCCATTCATACTTTGGATATGAACTATAGTTCTCTGTCTTGATATCTTTGTCGGCAACACCAAGTTTGCGCACCGCCGCAAGTGCGGCCTTTGTCTTCACATCTACTTTATTCTGCGCGTCAGCAACTTTTTTTGCTTCTTCACGCACACTGAATGATACCGTCGCGATGTCGGGCGATGCGGTCACTTCCCCTTCACCAGAGACTGAAATAGTGTTCGTTGCGGCTACGCCACCACCGATAAAGCGATACCCTTTGATTTCTGAAACAACCATCGCTCCCACGAGCACCACCGTGATGAGGGTGAGCACCGTAAGCGCTTGGTACAATTTTGTTTTGCTGTCTTCCATGGTATGTATAAAAATTATTCTTTAAACACATCTCCGACCTGGCGCAAAATAGCGTCAATCGAATAGTCTGACTTAATAATATACCCGCGCACCCCGAGCTCAACTCCCTCACTCATCTTTTCAAGGTCGGAGAGCTGCGTCTCTACAATCACCGGAGTCTCCTGTCCCCAATCCTCGGCACGAAGCTTTTTCAAGAACTCGATGCCGGTAACTTTCGGCATCATGAGGTCAAGCATGATGAGATCCGGTTTCTCGCGTGAGGCAACCTCAAAACCCTCTTCCCCATCAAAGGCAGTCACGACCTCATATTTCCCTTGCCCTCCAGCGACCAGTCCGTCACGAAGAATCTTTGAGAAAATCTTGTCATCATCAATAATCAATATTTTTTTCATCATAAATATATTATACCACCTCTAGCGGAAGCGTGAAATAAAAGGTGCTGCCTGAACCAAGCTTTGACCCCACCCCCACCGTACCCCCATGCGCCTCAACAATACCCTTCACAATGACGAGCCCCAGACCGGTTCCTTTATGTTCGGCCCCTTTACGTGCGGTTGAAGTAAACTGCGTGAACTTATTCCAAAGCTTACCAACATTTTCGAGAGAGATACCTTCGCCCGTATCAGTGACGGCAACCACCACACTTTTTGCTAGGTTTGCGGTGCTTTTTTCTGCTGACTCAGCGAACCACGGCATACCAAAGCGCAACGCCTCAGCGCCAATCTCGGTTCCCTGCGTATGCAAGAAGCACTCTGCGGTCACGGTGCCACCCTTGGGGGTATATTTGAGGGCGTTAGAGAGGAGGTTGTTCACGATTTGTGCGGTCCTCTTGGTATCCATCGAAACCACATCAGGAACCCCTTCACCGAGAGAGATTTTAAGCGCGACAGAGGCATCACGCGCCGTCGTGTCAAAGAACTTTACTCGTTCAACTAAAAGTTCTTTGATGTTTCCCGGCTGGCGGTCGACCTCAAACTTCCCCGCCTCGAGCTTCGACACATCGAGGAGGTCGTTCACGAGGTCGAGCATTGACGACGAGCTGTCGTAGAGCATTCCCGCGTACTCGGTCGAAGCCTCTTTGTCTTCGAGAATCTTTGACGACTTCATGAGTTCGCCGATCTTTTTAATATTACCGAGTGGTGAACGAAGTTCGTGAACCATCATGGAGGTAAAATCACTGCGCATTTTTTCGGCCTCTTTTTCGTGCGTGATGTCATGAAAAATAATGACGCCGCCAAGGACTTGCCCCTTCATTGCCCCTTGGTTTGATTTCACGGGTGATAAAAGAATTTGATAATACTTGTCGCCCAAAACAGCGCCATCAAGCGTGATCATCTTGTCGAGCTTGATAGACTCTTCAAGCTTTTCCTGAAGGTTGAAGATATTTTTGAACTTTTCAACAATATCAAACATGGTGGGCTCGCCTGTCGGTGTATATCCGACAATAGCTCGCGCTGAAGGGTTCATGGCAACAATATGATAATCACGGTCAGTCATGACCACTCCCTCGACCATACTTTCGAGCATGGCGATTATTTTCCCCTGCTCTGTTTTCACCACCTCACCCAAGCTTGTCACCGCCTGCGAGGCTTGGTTCACGATCTTGTAAAGAATCGCCATTTCTTCTTCTTTGTAGAGCCCTGCTTTTGTGTGCGCAATGGTCAACACCCCCACAAGCTGTCCGCCAATGACCAGTGGAATATTAAAAAAGGACTGCACCAGCTCATCGACATCGTCGAGCATAATAGCCCCCGTGAGGGTTTCCTCTATCTGCATGTCAGCAAGAGGTCGCCCCAAAAGCGCCTCAAGCGACCCGAGCATTCGCCCACGAATATCCTTTATAAACTGCGGCGAAACCGACTGATCAAGGTCTGCTTTGAATATAATCTTTGATGGCTCGAGGAGCATGTAGGACGCCGCGCTATACTCAATGAACTGTCGCAAAGACCCCGCGATAACATCGAGTATCTTTTGAATATTCAGTGAGTACCCGGTGCGGTCCGAGATTTCTTTTAGGATAGCGATCTCGTACAAACGGTGCTTGATCTCACGCTCTTTTGCTTCGATCTCGCGTCTAACCCTTCGAGCCCACCAATACGAAAGAGCGACCACAATAACATAAAGTCCTATCAATCCGACAGCCAGGGGGAGTAACTCGCGAGGAAACATAGAATTATATTAACTCAACTGCTTGATCGACGGATATTTGGTAAAGATTGGTCCAAGGGCATTCTTTACAATCTGCCCCGAAAGCTCGACGTAGGAGTCTATAAGTTTCTCAAGCGCGTCTGCGGGGTCACCATTCACCCCCATCACGAGGCCTTCTGGGGAGACTTCGAGCCCGTTGACCTTGCGCGCTCGCGCCACAGCCATATCAGGCCCCAAGATAACACTTTGTTTGGCGATGATTTCCGCCATCATTGCTTTGTATTGTTCGTTTTGGTCCATAGCAGTATTTATTATTCTCCTTTAATAACCTTGAGGAGTTTGCTTGCCGCAATACCCATCACGATATACCCCACAATAAAGAGTGAGTCATGAACAAGCTTCAAATAGAGAGGTGAGATGTTAGAAAACCAAGGCATCTCGAGTACAATCCCCACAAAGACAAGGCTCATGCCGATACTAAAGTACGTGAGAACCTGACCCAAAACACCTCCGTGCATCTTGCGACCGCCAACCCACACCATGGCGCTTGTAACAAATGCCACAATAAGCATCGACCAAAGAGAAATTGAAGAAAAGAGACCGGAATCATCGAGTGCCAAGAGTGTATCCGTCACTCCCGCAAACGCCACCGCAGGCAAAAGAACTAAACTTAATAATGCAAGATGCTTCATAGGACTCATAATATGATTACTGATAAATATGGTTTTATTATACCATACTAGCAAGAATGCAAGCGAGGGTTCTTTTAGTAACCCCTCACGCACCTCTGTTTGTCATATAAAGGAAGATGGATTGCATTTACTAATTCGTCTTCTGGTCGGGTATCGTCGTTGCACCCGTGCTCGTTGCGGTGTCACTTGGCGCAACTACGAGTGGCGCAGACGAAACGACATTTACCGTACGCTCTGCGGTCGTCGTGGCGTTGTTTTGGTCAACGACTGAATACACAATCGTGTGTATGCCTTCTACGGAAGTATCGAGACTTATCTGACTAATGTCCAACTCTGGTCCCCCGTCGAGCGATGCTTTGATGCCAAAGTTTTTAGCAGACTCCGGTGCGGTAATGAGTGCACCAAGGTCGCCGTAGATATCGCCGATACTGAGTGTGGCAGGGTTGTTACCGTTTATGAAAATTATGATGGGGGTTGTCGTTGCCGTAGTGATCTCTGTCGTTAAGATACCACTCACCGTGGTATTGCCAGAAAGAAGCAAGTCTAACTGATCTTTAGTAATACAGGTCTCATTCCCCGACTGTCCAACACAAATCTTTTCTTCAGCGTGAAATTCTTTTCCGCGAAATACCCTCGCAACGACCTCCCCAATTCCATTCGCCGTGTCCGCAAGCCACCCCGTCATCCGATCAAAGAACCTCCCTGCAAAAGTCTTGCCTCCTGTCGTATCAGTCATTGCCGTCGTCGTAGACGCAAGTCCTTCAAGATTGAGGTCAAGCTCCTTGAGTCCTTGCAGGGTTAAAATAGGGAGCATTGAGTAGTTGACCCCGAGGTAACCGTTTGAGGTGGTAGCTACCATCCCAGGGAGTACCCGTGCAACGTCCTGTGCGATCAGACCATAGTTGAGAGTAGTGGTGGAGTTATGGAGTTCGTTTCCTGCTATATCGTTCCAGTAGAATGTTGAAGGAGTGAGCTTGGTGAGGTCTGCCAAGACACTCCCCATCGGCTGGATGTTGGTCTTGAGGGTTGCGTCAGACGAACACACCCCCGTAAGCGCCGTACCCGCAAAGTTTTCCACACAACCGTTAGTTCCCGAGGTCCCCACACGAATGTCACCTACAACCTGCAAAGATTTTGCAGGTGCTGCGGTGCCGATGCCGACGTTGCCAGTGTTCCTTATGGTAAAGAGCGTCGTTGTTGCGCTTGCAGTTGAACTTGCAATCGCAAAGAGGGTAGTATTATTTTCACCATTGTACGCATGCACGGAGAGTTTGGCGTACGGCGAAGTAGTCCCCATACCAATGCGTCCGCTGGATTCAATGAGTGATGGAGTATTGTTATCAAAAAGCTGTCCACCGGCAGCAACTGTGCGCGAGATACTGGTCCCATCCATTCGAGTTACATTGTACAAACGCACCACGGAATCCGCGGTCATATTCAAATCGACGCCGTATGTCCCACTCGTGTGATTGATGTTACCATTTCTTATGACTACATTCGCAGTACTAACATCAATCCCCCTCCCTGTGCCAGAAGAATTTTCGTCAATAAGCGATAGATTGTTTATCTCATAGTCACCAATTGACCCTCCTGCCCCAATCACAATAGCTCCTTTTGTTGGATTGGGGCCGATGCCGTGCCTCACCGAAATATTATTCAAGATCTTTTTGTGGGTATTCCCGCCGGTTGAATAACTATTCATGTATACAAACAAAGCTTCATTATAACCATCGTTATCAATAGACAAATTATCTACCCGAACATAGTCTCCAAACAGACGGAGTGCGTGCTCTACTTCTCCTTTAACAACAATATCTGATGCAACAATCCCTGAAAGCGAACCATTATCAAAAATGATCGAATTAGAAGACCGCCATTCAATATTTTTAAGCCGCAGGAACGAAAGACCGTCATCTTGGTTTGGCCACAGATAGGTGTCTGAATCCCCATTAATAAGTCGCACATGAGAAACAACATTCATGATAGAAAAGTAACCAAACAATGGAATTGCCAATGCTCCATTCATGGCAGGAAGAGTATCTGTAGTGCCTACGATGTGGTTATTCTGTCCATCAATGGTAATATCAGCTCCTTCGGGCAATCCAACGTCCAGCCCAAGGGGCGTTTCTGCGTCCAGCAATACAATTCTGTAACGCACCGGCCTTCGAATAACCAAAGGGACATTTGACTGCGATGCCCCAAAAATACCCGTCGCCAAGGTGATGTTCTCGGGGGTAATTGCAGCGTCAGTTCGCAAGATAGGATAGTTATGTGTGGTATTCTCGCCGCCAACTCCATCGAGAGCAACCATCGCATCATTAGTCACATAGAGAAGATCTCCTGATCGCACATCTGCGTTAGCACTACACACCACGCGATTGCTTCCACTCGTCAGGGTACATGTAATCCCCGTATTGGTCACCGTGGTATAGGTATCTCGGGCGGAAATATAATCCAACGCATCCTGAATTGTCGCAAAACGACCACCAGTACCTACGGTTAGAGTGTTTGCTGCCGTGGCGCCAACACACGTACCGTTTGCATCCTGGAAGCATCCCGAGGAAATTTGAATGCCGCCCGAAAATGTCGATGTAGATACACTCGTGCCGGTAAAATAGGACGACACAGTTTCGCCTACTACGGAGAGTGCGGCGTATGGTGATGTGGTGCCGATGCCGACCTTGCCGGTCGCACGATACACATCACTACCCGAAAGGGTCCAACTTCCGACTGAGCCACCAATAACCGAGCCTGCCCAATAAAGGTTGCCGGAGTTACTGTAGAGTCTGTTGGTGGTGACACTTGGTGCGGAGACATCGGCAAGGTAGGTGACACCATTCACCGCAAAGGTGTCTGAGGGGGTGGTGGTGCCGACACCGAGGGTGGTAAAGGAGCCCGTGGAGCCTACGAGATCACCCGACATGGAGCCACCTGCTGTAGGGAGGTACCCCGCGATGGTTGTGCCGGTAATAGAAGCACCGGTGATGGTGGGCGACGAGAGGGTGACCGAAGAGAGGTTGTTGATGCGGTTCATTGGTGCCATCGCGAGGTAAAGGGCATTGTTGTCGGCCACTGCTTGGGTTTTGCCTCTCGCAATCTCGTTTAAAAGTTCACTACGGAGAGCGGTAATCTGAGTTTCAAGGTCAGCGGCTGTAATACCGGAAAGAACGCGTGTGTTTGTCGTAGGAGCAGGAGTAACGACGACTTGAGCCGTAGGTCGAGTAGGTGTCATCGACTTGGGAGTCGAACTCCCAAGTGATGCTGGCTGTGGTGCGCGTGCTTGCGGAGTTACGGGAAGGGTTGTCGCTGGTTGAACTGGAACAAAGTCCCGACCTTCGGGAGTACCCGCAAGATCGGGACTTTCAGATGTAGGTGTATTAAAAAGATTATTCCAGAAATCTTGTACCGCGGTGTACACCGAGGCAGCTTGTGTTCGCAATGGAGACAAAAGTCTGCTTTGCGCAGGTGTAGGAGTTTCTGCTGCAAAACTTACGGGAGACTTATAGAGTACCCCCCCCCGAGGATGAGTGACAACGTAAGGACAAAAATAACTCTGCGAGGGTTCATATATATGAGTATACTAAATGCGTATGACGGGTGCAAGAAAAATTATTTTTTGCACCCATCTACGTAACCCTCCTTTCTTGTTTCTCGCTAACACGTATTCTAAGTCATGACTACAAATAGGTTACGAAAAGGATACATCTCATAGCCATAGTAATATTACTTCCCCCCTAGGATGCGGCGCGTTGCTTCCTTGTAGGTCTCCACATTCGGCTGATCAAAAGCGTTGATGTTAAGGAGGTTTGCCAAATGCATCACCATACACATTTCGAACTGAAGGAGCGCACCGAGTGACTCGAGAGTGAGGTCAGGGAGCTCTATTTCGGCAAACTGCACGCCGCGAGTACGGTATGCCTCTTTTACGCCCTCGTAGATTGCGTCCATAATATGGCATGGGGCGCGCCCAGCAAGACCGGGAACAAGGGGCGCAAATACACGATCAGAAGCGAGGAATTCATGCTCCCAATGTGGCGCATTTACTCGTACGAGCGTCCGAGCAACAAGAGATGGAAATGCGAGATGCATTTGTTCCGCCGAATGGAGGTCTGTTGAACCGATAGACACCGTAGGTATCATGCGGTGCGTTGTTGAGGTGCCGTTCTTGGCGGTTTCCTTGCCGAGTGATTCCGCAAAAAGCTGTCGGTACCATTTTCCTAAACTTTCAAACTCTGGTTGAAACAAAAACATGTCGAAGACAAGGGCACCGTTTTCGTTCCATGCGAGCACATCTTCAGCGGCACGATATGCGTTACTTTCCACACCACGCTCCACAGAGTCATGCACCGCCTCTTGTGCACCTTTGAGCATGCGGTCGACTTCGAGCCCCACACAGAGAAGCGGGAAAATACCGACAGGTGAGAAAACTGAATAGCGCCCTCCCACCATTTTAGGTATCGGCAAGAGATGAAACCCCTGCTTCTCCCCTGTTTGCCACAGCACCGACCCTTCGTCCGTAATACAGACAATACGGGAAGAAAGCGAGCCAAGTTTTTGTTCGAGGGCCGTGATTAAAACCGATGCGTTGACGATGGTTTCAGTCGTTGTACCCGACTTGCTTGCTACCACAATAATAAGTTCTTCGGGTGAAATGATTTCATTTACCAAAATCTCGGTGATGTCAGAGAGGATTTCTGGGGAACACGTATCAGCAAAAAGCATTTTGGGAGCAAACGGGCTGTGAGCATCAAGCGTGCCGAAGATCGCTTCGTATACCGCTTTGGTACCCAAATTAGAACCTCCGATACCAATAGTGACCACGTAGTTAAGTTTTGGGCCAGCAAGCTTTGCCGCCAAGACCCGCGACTTTTCATACAGCACACTATCAAACGGTAGCCGGAGCGACGCTTCGGGAAGCTTGTAAGAACTGTCGCTCATCGCCGCCCGCATCGTGGCAGCATACTCCGTTGCTCGGGCGTGGCCTGCCTGAGCGTTGCTCGCAGTCAGGTCACTTACACCCTGTTCCCCACGGTCATTTTTTGCAGAACTTTGGTATTTCATTCTTCTATTGTACACGAGAACGAATACTTCCCAAACACCACAAACTTTGCTACCATACACGTATTATGGATACACAAAAAAGAATCATTGTTTGGGTTTCGGCAGTTTTGGTTATTGGCATTACCGCCGTCGCGGCATGGCAGATTGCGAAAGGCCCAAAGACACCAGTAGTGCGCGCAGGAACCCTCACGGAGGTGGTTTCGGAAAGCGACTGGACAAAGGGCGCAACGAGCGAATCCAAAAAGGCGGAACTCGTTGAGTATAGTGATTTCCAGTGCCCTGCATGTGGTATGTTCTACCCAATACTTGAAGAAATAGCGGCGAGCCACAAAGACACCCTCTCATTCACCTATCGCCACTTCCCTCTCCCTCAGCACAAAAACGCTCTTGCCGCAGCCTATGCGACAGAGGCAGCCGGACTACAAGGTAAGTTCTGGGAAATGCACGCAAAAATATTCGAGAGTCAGGACGAGTGGTCTGAGACCGACACCGCGGAGGCAACCTTTGAAAAATTTGCGACCGAGCTTGAGCTCGACATGGCGCGCTTTACAACTGACCGTGATTCACAAACAACCAAGGATGCTGTCGAGTATGACAAAGAGACTGGACTAAAGTCTGGCGTTAACTCAACACCCTCGTTCTACTTGAACGGAAAGAAGATGGCACAGCCAAAAAGCGCAGAAGAATTCAAGGCAACCATTGAAGCTGCTCTTAAATAAAATGAACAAAGTTCTTCCTACATCCCTCATTGTCGTAGTCATCATACTCGCCCTCGTCGGGTTCGCTGATTCGACGTTCCTCCTTGCCAAGCGCTTGTCTGGCGGGCCAATCCCCTGCGTCCTCGGCTTTACGGGATGCGACACCGTATCAAAGTCTCCCTACTCGGTACTCTTTGGCATTCCTCTCTCCGCATACGGTATGGTGTTTTATCTCGGTATCGGCATTCTCGGGCTTTTGTATCTCGACACCAAGAAAGCGCTCTTCGCGCGCCTTCTCCTCCCCGCAACCGCACTCGGTTTTGCAATGTCCGCGTACTTCATCTACGTGCAAAAGTTTCTCATCAAAGCTTTTTGTGTGTACTGCATCCTCTCCGCAATCATTTCAACGATGTTGTTTTGTTTGGGGGTAATAATCCACAGGAAACTAAAGGCTTCAGCTGCTCAGCAATAGGGCGCACTATAAAAAATACCCCACTTGTAAAAAAGTGGGGTATTAAGGTTACAACGAAGGAGACTAGTACAACTGGTTCCAATCAACCCACTTCCATGCTGTCCACTGACCAAGATCGGGGTCGTAGTAACTCGTATTTCGTATTAAACGATTTGCTTTGTATGTGATTTGATTCACATACGCAATACGACCATCAGCAAGCTGAAAGGCCATTTTGTGAAGATCCCATGCTGGATCCCAATTTGGGTCGTACTCGTATGGATTGCTTACATCCATTTTTACGTACACAAACCGAGCATCGTTTTCCACAGCATGGAGCATATCGATTCGGGCACGATCCTTTTGAAAGTTATTGCGCGGCACCAAAATGTGATACGTCACCCCTGCGAGTAACGGCTTGAAACCATACTGCTTGCCGTTCTCAAAAAAGTTGGCATCAACATCAAGGTAGTAGTACCAAGACCCGGCGCTATCAAAGATAACTCCTTCCGCGTCTATCCATCCGGCGGCGATAGCTTGCTTGAGCGTTTTCTTTTGACCCTGGTATTCGACATACGTCGTAGAGGACGGCGCATTCCCTGTCATGGTAAAAGTATACCAGAAACCATCGGCAGGGAGCGTGTAGTCCACGGAATCGCGACGGTCGTCCACAATTAGCGATGGTGCACGATACTGCAGCGCTTGACTTTTGATAAGAGGATTTTGGTATGGGTTAGTCGTAAGGGGAATATTGAGGTCCCACTGAGCCTCCCAGTGTAGGTGCGGAATCCAACCACCCGTACCGCCAATATACGCCACTGGCTGCCCTTGGGTAACAATACTCCCTGAATTGGGAACTCCTGATGTCCAAGTAATCCCCGTCGCAAAGCCATTCAAGTGAAGGTACGCGCTGTCAAACGTTACCAGCCCACCCGCTTCTTTTGCGTATGGGAAAGAATAACGAATATAAAGTTGCTTACCTTTTGTAGAGTCATCAACGGCATCAAGGTACGTCACCTGTCCATCAGCAATAGCGACTAGTGGGGCATCGAGATCAGTACTGCCACCACATACACCATTCCAGTCTTCACCAAGATGATATTTGGTGAAATCGGGATTCAGCTGCATGTGATATTGATCCTGTTTGTACCCGTTCCCTTGGCCACACGCGGGTGTCCACACTTCATTTTCATTGTACGGTGGTTGAAATTTCCCAGCCGTACCAGCAAGTGCCGCGGAGCAACCCAGTGCGAGTACCATACACACCGTTAGTACCGAACTTTTAACGTCCATTTGAAACCTCCTTCGTAATTTGAAAAGAACAAAATCGGTTGCCTGTCAACCGATTTTTGTATCATAGCACAGTAACGTTTTTTTTTGCAACCTTTGGTTATCAAATAAGTTTAAAAGAAAGGAGGATTTGTTCTAATACTTCATAGTAATCACCTGGTACCGTAGACATACGGTAATCAAGCACATGAAACATATACGAATTATCCCCCGCAAAATTTCCGAGCACTGTAGTTGTTGCAATAAAACCACCAGCAGCACGAACTACATATCCATTTGCATTATTGGTTATAATTTTTTTATAGTTTGATGATTCTTTTATTTTGGAAATATAATCATTTACCGGTGTTTCTTTTATAAAAATATAAATACCGTTATCATCCCCATGGAAAGGTCTCTGGTCGTAAATTGCGACAAACCCACGATCATCTTCTCCAGAAGTTACCCCACCGGAGACTTTCCATCCCTCCGGATACTTCACCTCAAAACCAAATTCTTCACTTCGGTATGTCTCCCAATCAGAAGTATCTAGAGTGTTGTTAGGGAAGGTAAGTTGCGAAAGTGTCTCTTCTGGTGCAATTTTAATAACCTCGTTAGGGAGCCTGGGAACTCGCTGTTTTTGAAAAACAAAGAACACGCTGACAACAAGGGCCATGGCGACCAAGATGTACATTATTCTATTCTTTGTTGTCATCTTTTAAACACTAGCATGTGTTATGGTGTTCACGCAAATAAGATCTAGCGCCCTAACCTAGAACCCCAGTTTTTCTTTCACGAAAATAACGGTAAGGTGACGGTTCGGCATTATTTCGCGCTCGATAACAAGTACGCGGCCAATCGTGCTTCCCGGATACCCTGCGTTCTGCATCCGTTTATTCTCAAGAGGAAATACATAATCCTCAATGCGCCTGAACGCTGCTTCGCGGTCGGGAACAATTTTTTGCGCACCCACAACCCAGATGACATTGTCTGATGAAAACGCATAGCTCGGAATCTGACTTCCTGACGCCGAAGCGTCCAATAACTGTCCTGCCTCCGTCACCGCATGTACACTCCCGAGGAAGTAGTCTGCAAGCACGGACTCTTTGCGGAGACGCTCTTGTTTCGCCGAGTCTTTTTCCTTCAAAATCTCTTCGTGCACGTTGTTCCATTCATGCGTCCCTTCTTTGAGGTAGCCGACGAAGCCAATCTCTTGAAGTGTTGTTGAGGAACCATTCATCACCGACGCTCCGGCAGGAATGAGGCTCTTTATTTTCTCGAGCGCCTCTGCACGCGTATCCACCACGACCGCGTTGATGTTGCGCTCCTTGAGGGCGGCGATTACTTTTTCAATAGTTTCTTCTGATGCTAGATGTTCGTAGTTCATAATATTTTTACTTAGATTCAAATAAAGTCGGCTGCTCAACCTCGCGCATGTTGATGAAGATAACCAACGCAAAAACAAGAAGGGAGAGATATGCTGGCACAAAGAAGAATCCACTGATGTTGAAAATCGTTTTCAGAAACAGCCCCGGGATGACCGCATATATACTCATCTTGTACGCTCCGCTGTACGTAAGTGGCATCTTTCTTACTTTAGCAAGAAGGAACGGAATGAGCGCAAAAAGGAAAAGAGGTATAAGGTACACAACATACCCAAGGAATAACGAAACGAGGGTAGCCAAAATACCGAGCGGTACCAAGTATGGAAGCCCGGCCTGTATTTTTCCAACGAACGCAAGAAGTTTTGTCTGGTCAATGATCGTATCGGGAGTGTTGCGCAAACTCTGAATTGTTACATTACCTTTATTGTTTTGCGTTGCAACTTCTGTTTTGGTGAGCAAGATGAGTGTCTTGTGCTCTTCAAACATTTTCATATTGAAGTCATGCACCGTATCAATAACCAGCAAATTATCGAGATTATCTTCCTGGAGAATATCGCGAGTCACCCCGGACCCCACAACAACAAACGGCTCGGCAATATTGGTTGATACTTCTCCTTTCTTTATCGTTACCACCATCTCTGTGGGGTAATACGATCTCACCAAAGAGGGCGCGCTGTCTCGTATAAATCGCACTCCTCGTGGGGCCAAAATGATAGAAAAAGCAATGGTCGCCACAACCGCTAGAACAAATATGGCTTTTACATAATACCGAAGAGCGCTGCCCAACGATGCACTCGCGACCCCACGATAAAAATCGGGGTTATGTAAACTTTTTTTGAAGGTCTCGAAAATGGTTTTCATGGGTATTTTAAATTATGGTTACTTCAAGTATATCAGGGTGTCCCCCCGATGCAACCATTACGGACTATTCTGTGCTTCCCTTTTTCCGTTGGTGATAATTGTTGAAAGGAGGAGAACGCCGACGACAACACACATACCCGCCACAACAAGTGCCGTAGGCGCACTAAAACGTTCCCAGAGATACCCGCCGCCGACACCGGCAACCATGAGGCCAAACCCCATCGTTGCATTCACGAGCCCGTATGCCCCTGCGCGATATTCTGGCGGTGAAAGCTCTGCCGCCAACGCGCGTGCTACCCCATCGGTAAGCGCCGGGAAAAGTCCGAGGACTAAAAATCCGAGGATGAGCGCAGGGGTACTTTTTGCAAATACGATTACCGTATACCCAACCAAGAGCACGAGGTAACCAATGCGTAACACTTTCCTCGGACCAATCTGGTCACTCAATCCTCCTGCGCGGAGAGAGAACCCTACGAACGAGAGGTTGTAGAGCATATAAAAAAGCGGGATTGATGCAATGGCGAGACCGATGTGTTGTGTGGAGAGCAAGAGAACCGCCACAGGCATACTCCCCATCGCAAGTAAAAAAAGTGCGATGAGATAACGCTTGAAATCCGCAGGGAATACGGCAATCGATGCAAGAGTAATACCGTTTTTTTTGAGATCACCAACCGTGTCTTTTACAAACACGAGCGACGCAAGAGCGAGGAGCCCTATGATGAATGCGACGATAAACACGGTATCAAATGCATTGGGGTTTGCACGCAAAATGAGGTACGCGACGAGCGGCCCACCGAGGGCGCCCAGTGTGTCCAACATACGATGATACCCAAACGCTCGCCCGATCTCCTCTTTGGGTGTCGAGAGCGAGATGATGGCGTCGCGCGGTGCTTCGCGAAGACCCTTGCCAACACGGTCGGCAAAACGAAGCCCAAGCACCCCACCAACCGATGCCGTAAGGAGATACACGGGGCGTGTAACCACCGACAGCGCATACCCCACCACCATGAAAGGTTTTCTTTTTTGCGTCGCGTCAGAAAGTCGCCCCGCATAAATCTTAATGATGTTTGCGGCACCATCCGCAAACCCCTCCACGAGACCGAGCGACCCCGCCCCTGCTTTCAACACCGACGTAAAGAATGCGGGAAATATGGAAAGCACCATTTCAGACGAAAAGTCATTGAAAAAACTCGTGAGCCCAAGAAGGGTTACGTTACGCGACGGGCGATATTTCTTTACAGAATCAGGCATACCGACGATTATTGAGCCAGGTTCTTTTTAGGTTTACGTATCACAAAGAACAACACGATAGCAAGAAGCGCTCCCAACGTATCCATCGCCATATCCCTTTGCGCGTCCCAAATATCACCCTGACTGCCTAGGTATGCCGCACCCGCGAGAGGGTCGGCACTTGTGGCATACAACCACTCAATGACTTCGTAACCCATTGCCACAAACGCAATAGCGAAGAGCGGATAGGTGAACAGGAGAAAACGATTCGTCACGAGACGTTTTACGAGGAGCCACTCCGCAACAGCAAACGCATAAAAGCCGACCGTGAAGTGTGCAATGCGGTCGTAGTGATTGCGCTCAAAACCAAAGAAGTTAGTGAACCAATCAAAAGGAACCTTGGCAAATGTGTAATGCCCACCGAGTGTGTGCATAAATATGAGCACCGCACCCAGTGCATAGGCAAGATTTGAAAAACGAACCCCGCGCACCCACAAAACAACGAGTGTTCCTACAATAATCCACACGGTCGCATTCTCGGCAAACCATGTTGGGCGATCAATCGGGTTGAATGCGAGAATAGCAAAAAAAATCACATAGAGACCCAGGAGTGTTGCGGGGAATGTTCCGTTTGACGACATATCCTTTATTGTATACCTTATTGCCCCTCTTTCAAAAAATCATCAATAGCTTGATATGTCTCTGGAAAGGCAAAGAGGTCATTGTGTCCCGCACCAGGAATAATAATCATTTTTTTATGAGGAGTCGTGAGCTGCGCGAACAATTTCTGCCCGAGTGCGAGCGGAATGATATCGTCTTTGTCGCCATGCAGTAAAACAACCTCCTTTTGGAAATCTTCCAGCAGGTGCGCGTTGTCGAATTCATCCCTCACCAAGAGAGAGATCGGATAAAACCAAAAAGCTTCCCGCGCAATATCGACCAGTGTCGTAAATGAGGAAATAAGAAGAAGTTTTTTCGGAGGTAATAGTGATGCATGATAAGACGCGAACCTATCGCCCACACTCTCCCCTACGACAACCACTTCTGAAAAATTTCGTGTGCGTAAAAAATCCACCGCATGTTCCACGTCTTTTTTAATGCGTTCGTGCGACGGCTTCCCGTTATCATTCGAGTATCCAGCGTATTCCGGTAAAAGATACGAGTACCCTGCTTGCTCAAAGAGCCCAGCAATAAATGCGCGGTCACACGCCGACCCAAAGTTGCCATGGTAGAGTACGGCGACCCGCGGACCATTGTCCTTAAAATACATTCTCGTTCCCCCGTGCGTTATTTTTTCTGCCTGCACTAAATTAGGGCACGTCGAAAAATCTTGTGGCGAGGGTTGATAAATGATGCTCTCTTGTCTGACCGTTAAAAAAATACCATACACGACGTAGAACACGACAAAGAACCACACGGCTGCAAGAGAATTTTTATCGTACAATGATAGTGCCATGTTGTTAGAGTAGTTTGATCACAAGGGTGGAGAGCGTGGGAACTCTTTCTACCGTAAACCTCGTGCGCCCCAGATACTGCCCTTGCTCGGTGACCACATTCACCCGCCACTCCCCTGCAAAAAGGTTACCCTTCACTGAGTACCCGCGATACCCCCCATCGCGCCCACCCGTAACCTGAAACTGTAGGCGGTCGGTGGTCACCCATTCATTTTTTATATCATCAAAATACTGCCACTCGTGGAAAATGGGCACGCTCAGATGTGTTGGTGCAAAAACCGAACTGTAGAAATAGAGGGGTTCATTCGCCAAACGATGAATGGTTGGGTGGTACCGCGAAACAAGGTCGTACCACGCGACTCCTTCGGTTTGCGCTTGATATCCACCACCCTCTGTCCGCTCGACTACGTGATACACACCAGCTTGTTTGAGAGAAAGCGGAATTGGCGGAATGATGTTGGTGAAATAGAGGATATTGATTACCACAAACGCGGACCCCAGACTGACCTTCAGTACGGGTCTCATATTTTTCATTACCTCAGGAATGATTCTCGACAACACAAAAACAAGCATCATCATCACGAGCACACTCACGGCCCCACTTACTAAAAACGCCCAGACATCCATCCTGTTCAAAACAATAGGCGTATAAAGAATCGTAAAGAAAAAGATTGCGACAAAGAGAATGTTTATCTGAAACTCAAATCGCTGGTAGTAATTTTTGAAAAATTCATTCCCCAAGAGAACAGCCGCGAGTAAAACAATAAAGGCCCAACTACTCGTAAGCGAAGCGCTTCGTGTAAAAAATACAAAGTAACCACTAAAGAGCGCACCAAATGAAAACTGCGCAAGGAAAGGCGCCAGAGAAAAGAGCCGGGCGGCGAGAGGACCACGCACCTCCCGTCGCTCCGCAAAGGCAGTGAGGAGTACCGCAATGACCGCAACCATAAGGTACGAAAGCAAAACAAGACTACTCCACAGAACGTCAATGCGGACGAGCGTAAGATTGTCGACCACAAACCCCACCAGAAACGCGAGCGACATCAACCGCTCACGTTTTGAAAAAAGAAATTGCCAGATAGCCATAGGCTAATAGTATCAGAAAAAACCAACTCTGGCTTTCTTGAGTTCACTATGGAGAGCGCGGTGATTTGGTATTGCCTGCTCAACCAAACTCCAAAACTTTCGTGAATGATTGAATTCTTTTAGGTGACACAATTCGTGCACAATAATATAGTCTGAAATGTGCGCAGGAAGTAACGCGATTTTGTAATTAAAATTGATGTTACCTTTCTTTGAGCAACTTCCCCACCGCGTCTTTTGGTTTCTGATAGTCACCTTGCCCCAACTAAGTTGGTAGACTTCATTGAAATGCGCCATCCTCTCTATCGCAAGGACACGTGCTGACTCCTTGTGCAAGGCAAACTCCTGTTTAGTATTCTTGAGTAAAATTCTGCCTGAAAACTTCTTGAAATACTCTATCTTATCAATAACCCATTGCGACTTTCTCACGATAAACTGCTCAATAGTGTCCAGCCCAACAAACTGTGGCGTGGTCACCACAAAATCTCCGTTCCCATAAATAGCGAGTCGCATCCTTCGTGCACGTTTGCTCACTTTGAGCGTGTACTCAACTCTTTTCTGATGCAGTTCAATCTCTTTTTTCATAAACAATTTGTATTCCACTATTTTACCCTACTCGGTAGATATACAGAAAGTTAGCTCTGAAAAACAACTTCAAATGGATACATACCCATACCGCACATCCCCTGAAGGGTGCCTGCTTTACCGACACCTATATCAATATCCGTCACACCCGTCTGGGGAAGTGTTTTACTTATCCCTAGGCTTGGAACACGGACTGACGATGAACAGTCAAAGGTGCCATTCGTATCAAACCTCAATATGGTGGGGATGCCTGCCTTAGCAACACTTTTCCTTGGTTGATAACCACCCCTAGCTTTTATCTCGACAATCTGTTTACCATCAACGATGGTGACATTGTTTGCGTTGACCACTTCCACTCCACCACTGCTCCTCGTGAGCACAAAAACTCCTCCGATAAGCACGAGTGCGACAACCATTGATAGTACGGTAGATTTCATAACTATAAGTATATTAAAAATTAAATAACGGCGGAATCAAACCCACAACAACCAAACTGTTTAGTATATTGAATACCGCGAACATCATAACGATAAGCCCTGCAGTCTTGAAAAATACCCCGGCCTTTGAACTGTTTTGAATACTGAATGAACTAAAACTAATGAGCGCGAGCACCGGAAATGTCCCCAAGGCAAACGAGAGCATCGTAAGTCCACCTTCCATGAAACTCCCTGTCGTGAGGGTATAGAGCTGCATCGACTGCGTGAACCCACAAGGCAGGAAAAAAGTGGCAACACCTACGAGAAGCGGTGTGAGGGTGTGGTTGAGTTTTGACACCCCGTGGGCACGCTTTGCAACAGACTCCGGCATTGATAGCTGCAACTTCTTTGCCCACGGAAAAACATCAAGGAGGTTGAGTCCGAGGATAAGCATCACCATGCCGATAATTAAACCAAGGGTAAAGGTCGCCGAAGCACTGAGTGTAAACGCTGACCCAAGAGCACCAATGACTCCACCAAGCACAAAAAATGAAACAATGCGCCCGCCATGAAACATGAGCTGTGGTTTTATTTTGTCACCCTCTTTTGCAAAGGTCGCAGACATTGAAAGAACGAGTCCGCCCACAACCGCCATGCATGTTGAGAGTGAAGCGATAATACCAATCACAAACGCCGTACCGTACGTAACATCGCCCGCGCTAACGAGATTCACGAGCCCTATTTTTTGCAGCACTACAAACAGTACCGCAAAAGCTATGGCCACTGGTACGGCAATCCTGAAATCAGACCACTTGTTTTCTTTTACCTTCTTTTCAACAGACACCGTATACCCGTGAGACCTCAACGGTATCGTAAGTTCCTCGGCAATCAGCTCAGCTACCTTCTCTCCAAAGTTTCCCTCTACTTCCACTGAGTGATTTTTGAGGCTTGACTTCACATGAGTGATATACGGCAAATCTCCAAGCTCGCTTTCGATCATAAGGACGCATGAATTGCAGTGCATGCCCTGTACATGAAATGTATATTTTTGTGTAGTCATAATGATTATAGTTTCTTAGCCTTAATTCTGAGCGAGTTGGACACCACAGATACACTTGAGAACGCCATCGCAAACCCTGCAAAGACGGGGTTCAAGAGCCACCCAAAAATCGGATAGAACACTCCTGCCGCAAGAGGGATTCCCACGATGTTGTAAATGAATGCCCAAAAGAGGTTCTGCTTGATGCCGCGCATAGTCATTTTTGAAAGCTTGATTGCTTTCACGAGCTTGGAAACATCTCCCCCGAGGAGCGTGATGCCGGCTGACTCGATAGCCACATCCGTACCTGTACCCATCGCAATACCCACATCAGCTACCGCAAGTGCTGGGGCATCGTTCACGCCATCACCTGCCATGGCCACTATTTTCCCTTGCGACTGTAATTCTTTTATTTTTGCTAATTTATCTTGTGGTAATACATGGGCGACCACTTCATCAATGCCGACGAGTGCCGCCATATACTTTGCCGCTTTCTCATCATCTCCCGTGAGCATAATCACTTTGATCCCCAGCTTGTGGAGGTCGCTCACTGCTTGCTTTGATTCAGATTTTATTTCGTCGGCGACCATCACAAACCCGAGTACCTTTTCTTTCGTGGCAAGGATGACCGGAGTTTTTCCTTGTGCAGTAAACTCTTCAATTTTCGAAACATCAAATGCAACACCGAGGTCTTTCATGAGTTTAATGTTGCCCGCATAGTATTCAATGTCTTTGACTGACCCCTTGAGTCCTTTACCCTGAATACCTTCGAAGGCAGCGACATTTTCTATCACCATATTCTTTTCTTGCGCGTAATTTACGATCGCATGCGCAATCGGGTGCTCTGATTTTTTCTCAAGCGATGCAAGTATCGATATGAGTTCGCCATCTTTTATTTCCGAGAGATTTTGAATATCGACAAGGGTTGGTTTGCCAATAGTAATCGTCCCCGTTTTATCGACAATAACCGTATCCACCTTGTGCAACTTTTCGAGAGTTGCGGCGTCCTTTATCAAAATTCCCTCTTTGGCTCCCTTGCCTACTCCTACAATGATTGCCGTTGGTGTCGCAAGCCCAAGCGCACACGGACAGGCGATAACGAGAACACCTACGAATGAAACAAGCCCAAACGA
Organism: Candidatus Yonathbacteria bacterium RIFCSPLOWO2_01_FULL_47_33b; assembly: GCA_001823575.1. Lineage (GTDB taxonomy): Bacteria > Patescibacteriota > Minisyncoccia > Phycocordibacterales > UBA1550 > UBA1550. Next base: position 44,116 of record MHUW01000016.1, read on the forward strand.
CAATGCTTGCGAAAATCCAAGGGGTCCATACCCAAACACGAGCCACGCACCCAAGGAAAGGAACGCGATTACAAGCGTAATAGGGACAAAGACACTTGAGATTTTGTCTGCCAATGCCTGAATGGGCGCCTTACTACTTTGAGCATCCTCTACCATTTTTATAATTTGTGCAAGCAACGTTTCTGCCCCAACTTTGGTTGCCTTAAAAGTAAAAGCTCCGCTAGTATTTATGGTTCCCGCAACCACACTGTCCCCTACTTTTTTCTGGACGGGCATTGGCTCTCCCGTAACCATCGACTCATCGACAAACGAGGACCCTTCCGTTATTAGCCCATCAACAGGAATCTTTGCGCCCGGCTTTACCACAATGAGGTCACCGTGCTTTACTTCGCTAATTGAAATCTCTACTTCTTTTCCATCACGAATAACCAGAGCAGTTTTTGCCTGGAGATTAAGAAGCTTTTCGATAGCATCTCCCGTCTTTATCTTTGAACGAGCTTCGAGATATTTACCAAGCGCAATAAACGTAATGACGATAATCGTGACATCGTAATATGTTTGGTCAACATTGATAAATGGTCTCAGCGCATCCTCAAACGAGCTAATAGTAAGACTGTAAAGAAAAGCCGCGGATGTACCGATACCAATAAGGGTGTCCATATTCGCTTTACCGTAACGAAGGAAGCGGTAGAAACCGAGGAGATACGGTTTACCAACTACAAAAAGTGCGTAGGTTGCAAAAATAGGAAGGAGGTGATGAAAAAACTCGTAAAGCGTGTGACTCATTTCAGGAACTACTTTATATTGTCCGAGAATGTCCCAACTCATAACAAAAACACTAAAAATAGCGAGAGGAATTATTGAAATGACTTTTGAACGCATACTCTCAACTTCAGCAAGTTTCTCTTTTTTTGATTGGTTGAGTCCAAGATGCCCTGCGTGTTCGTCGGCCGACATTCCCATCTCTACAGCGGTGGGGATAATAAGGGAGTAGCCAAGCTTTTCTATTTTTTGTGAGAGGTCTTGAGGGTTCGTTTTTGCTTCATCAAAAACAACCTTCACCGTTTCCGTGCCGGGATTTACTTCGGCTGATTGCACGCCCTCTGTTTTTTTGAACGTTTTCTCAATGATACCGGCGCACGAGGCGCAATGCATTCCTCTTACATTATATGTTTTTGTCGTGTTCATATTTTTTACTTACGTTTAAGTCGATACACTTTTAGTATTTCCTCTATGGCCTTTCCTTCCTTCCCCTTCTTGATCTGCTCTATCGCACAGGAGCCTAGGTGGCTCTCCATGAGCGCATCCTCGACACCCGAGAGAGCCTGCTTTGCCGCAGATATTTGTGTAATGATATCAATGCAATAAACTCCTTTTTCTAACATGTCTTGCAGCCCGCGCACTTGCCCCTCAACAATCTTAAGCCTCTTGATTAACTTTTTTGTCGATTCTTTCATATTTAAATGATATACCCCCTAGGGGTATCGTGTCAAGCTATCTCACGTTCGTCTGTTTTTAACAAAAAGCCCCGCATAAATTATACGGGCTTTTTGTTACTGCCACTTCCAGTTGAGAATCTCGGGGAGGTCCTCGCCGTGCTTGTTGATGTATTCTTTGTGCTCGATGAGTTTATCCTGCATCATTTGCTTGAGGTACGCACCCTTTGATTCAAACTTGGGCAAACGGCCGACGACATCCATCACGAGATGGTAGCGATCCATGTCATTAAGAACCGTCATGTCGAAGTTTGTCGTAATGGTTCCCTCTTCCTTGTAGCCACGTACGTGGATATTTTTATGATTGTTTCGTCTGTACGTAAGGCGGTGAATAAGCCATGGGTAACCATGAAAGGCGAACATAACTTGTTTGTCTTTCGTAAAGAGCGAATCAAAGTCAGTGTCACTCAGTCCGTGTGGGTGCTCAGATTGTGGCTGCAGTTTCATAAGGTCGACAATATTCACCATACGAATTTTTATTTCAGGGATATGTTCGCGCAAAATCATAATAGCAGCAAGAATCTCTCGCGTTGGCACATCACCGCAACTCACCATGACAACATCGGGTTCAGCACCTTGGTCATTACTTGCCCACGACCAAATACCAACGCCCTCAGAGCAGTGCCTTACCGCAGCATCCATAGAGAGCCATTGCGGTGCTTGATATTTACCGGCAATCACCACATTCACATAGTGACGGCTACGCAAACAGTGGTCGTAGACAGAGAGAAGGCAGTTCGCATCGGGAGGAAGGTACACGCGCACCACCTCAGCTTTTTTATTGACCACCGTATCAATAAACCCTGGGTCCTGATGCGTGAAACCATTGTGTGCCTGCTGCCACACGTGTGATGCGAGCAGATAATTGAGTGATGCGAGTTTTCTGCGCCATGGTAGTTTCAAGGTTACCTTGAGCCACTTTGCATGCTGATTGAACATTGAGTCAACAATATGTATGAATGCCTCATAACTGTTAAAGACCCCGTGACGCCCCGTAAGGAGGTAGCCTTCTAGCCACCCCTCACATTGATGTTCACTCAACATTTCCATTACCCTCCCGTCTGTTGAGAGAAATTCATCACCCTCTTGTGTTCGCGCATTCCACTGACGATTAGTAACATCAAATATCGAGTTCAGCCGATTAGAGAGTGTTTCATCTGGCCCAAAAATCCTGAAATTGCGAGCTTCTTTATTGAGCTCGATGATGTCGCGGAAAAATCCTCCAAGAATTTCAGTGTCTGCGGCTAAAACTGAACCAGGAGAAGGGACGTCTACGGCATATTTTTCAAAATCAGGAAGAATGAGGTCTTTAAGGAGTAGCCCTCCGTTAGTATGAGGATTGGCACCCATTCTGCTCTGCCCCTTCGGCGCGAGCTCGGCAAGTTCAGCTATGAGTTTTCCCTCTTCATCAAAAAGCTCCTCGGGGCGATAACTCTTCATCCACTGTTCAAGCTGCGCAAGATGCTCTGGATGTTTGCGGTCTATAGAAAGTGGTACCTGGTGCGAACGGAAGGATCCCTCGTTGGGTAGTCCGTCAACTTCCTTTGGCCCCGTCCAGCCCTTTGGTGTCTGGAGAACAATCATTGGCCAACGTGGGCGTGACGCATCTCTGTGGACGCGCGCATGTTGTTGTATCCGTTTAATTTCACTGATAGTCTTGTCGAGCACAGCAGCCATTTGCTGATGCACAATTTCCGAGTCGCTACCTTCGACAAAATACGGCTCCCATCCATACCCACGAAAAAGCTGTTCAAGTTCCTCGCGTTCGATACGTGCAAAAATGGTGGGGTTTGCAATCTTATATCCGTTCAAGTGGAGGATCGGGAGCACGGCGCCATCGGTGATGGGATTAAGAAATTTATTTGAATGCCATGAGGTAGCGAGTGGCCCCGTCTCTGCTTCACCGTCACCTACCACGCACGCAACCACGAGATCGGGGTTATCAAAAACAGCGCCAAAAGAATGACTAAGTGAGTACCCAAGCTCCCCCCCCTCATGCATAGAACCAGGGCACTCGGGAGAGACGTGACTCGGAATACCACCAGGGAAAGAAAACTGTGTAAAGAGTTTTTTCATCCCCTCTTCGTCCTGACTAATGTTTGGGTAGGTCTCGGTATAGGTTCCCTCAAGATACGTGTTTGCCACCAGTGCAGGCCCGCCGTGCCCTGGACCCGAAACATACAGCATATTGAGGTCAAAATTCTTGATGACGCGATTGAGGTGTACGTAAATAAAATTCTGTCCCGGTGTTGTCCCCCAATGCCCGAGCAAGGTTGGCTTCACGTGTGAAAAATCAAGTGGTTTTTTAAGGAGCGGGTTATCAAAGAGGTAAATTTGTCCCACCGACAAATAATTCGCGGCATGCCAATAAGCATCCATCTTGCGGAGGAGTTCAGGAGAAAGTGGTTTTTCTATGGTGTGCATATTTAAAAATTACTTACCTAATTCACTCGCAATCCGCGCGATCATAAGCTCCTCGTTCGTACGCATCACCCGCACGCATATGGGTGCAGATGAAGAAGAAATAATTTCTTTGTTTCCCTCGTTGTGTGCCCCGTCAATCGTGATGCCTAAAAATTCCAACCCTGCGCATATGCGGGTACGGATGCGCGGGGCATTCTCGCCCATCCCTCCGGTAAAGATTACTGTATCAACACCGCCCATCGCCGCTGCGTACGCACCGATGTGCTTTTTTACCTCATAACAAAAGAGATCAACGGCTTCTTTGGCACGCACATCATTCGCCTGCGCCTCAAGGAGGTCGTACATATTAGAACTGGTCTCCGAGATTCCCAAGAGTCCCGACTCATGATTGATGAGGTGACTGAGGGATTCAAGCGAGAGTCCCTCACTTTTCATTATATACCAAAGTGTGCCAGGGTCGAGGTCCCCTGTGCGCGAACTCATCGGAATTCCCCCTGTCGGCGTGAAGCCCATGCTCGTATCAACACTCTTCCCTTCTTTTACCGCCGTAACACTCGCGCCGTTTCCCAAATGCGCAATGATTACCCGCCCTTCGGCTTTTGATGGATCCACTCTACGTAACTCTTCTATGAGGTAACTACACGAAAGCCCGTGGAACCCATAACGACGTACTCCTTTTGCGTCAAATCGTCGAGGAATCGGGAGCAACTGCGCAACGCGTGGCATATCGTGATGGAACACCGTATCAAAACAGGCGACCTGTACGAGTGTAGCGTGACGCTCTGCAAATGTTTCGAGAATCGCTATCTCAAGCGGTAAATGCTCGGGGTCGATAGGACTCGTGTCTTTAAGCTCGGCAATAAGCTCGCTCGTCACCACCGCATGACGGTCACGACCCATCCCATGTACAATGCGGTGCCCCACCACAACAATGTTATTAAAATCAACCTCCTCCCCAAGAAACGAATTCAACATTTCTACCGCTGCCCTATAATCTACGAGAGGGGTTTCGCGCACTACCTCCTTGCTTTCTCCTTTAGAGTAAACGAGAAATGACCCCGGCAGTCCAATGCGGTCAATCTTTCCAATCATTGTCCGCGCAAATGAACCGTCGGCCACATAGAGCGCAAACTTGATACTCGATGACCCCCCGTTGATGGTGAGAATATATTTTTCCATTACCGTATATGTTTGATTACTTTTCATCTATCAGTATATCAGATTTTATGGGGAACAGAATTTCTAACCAAAACGAAAAGCTGGCAAAAAAGAAGCTAAGTCGTCATCACTCACTTGTTAGCTGCATGCAATTTTGTAATGCTCTTTGAGCATAGTTTTCCATTCTGCTGTTTCGTTTTTACCACGCAAGTCTGTTTTTGTGTAAACGAGTAAAACGGAAACAGATTGTTTTTCTTTGTTCAGGGCAACGACACACCTATTCCCTGAGGTCTTTGAAGACTCCTTTGTTCCCGCAACCCTGAATTTTGTTTTGATTATCTGTACGCCATCCGCGTCACTGATAACTTCCGCACGGTCAGTAAGGAGGAGATTGTCGATATGCTCAAGCTCAGCCACAATAGCAAGTCGCGTCGTATCCCATTTCCCTTGATACTTCTTTTGAAAACTTTTGATGAAGTGCCGTTCGGCAAAGTCCTCGATTGTTACTGAAAAATTTCCTTGCATGGTCTTGGGTCCTAATACACCACCTCGGGGTCTTCTTGAGTAATAAGCTCGTAAGGGATAAGCTCGTTGTCTCGACACAAAAAGTATGGAAGTTGGTTGTGGGTAAAGTTCACAATATCATTCGTATTTTTGTCTTTCCATTTTGTCGCAATCTTTTTCATAAGCGCCCGCTCTTCTACCGAAAGCGTCTGTATCTTTTCGTTCTTGTTACTGTCAGACTCACTCACTAAAAGCATATCCTTGCCGTCTGCATTTTTGCGCTCTATCACAATCTTGCCAGACTCCTCAAGCTCATCAAGGGCGCGGAAAAAAGTGTCCGGAACAGGACCATAAGCGATCTTGCGATATTGCATACCGCTCATACTTTCAAGGTTTTCGTAGAACCAAGCAAAATCTGCAAGATACAACAGTTTGGCAAGTTTTGTTTTCGTAACTTTGCCGTCATCTTTCTGCGTTAGGCTCATGCGTAAAAAAGAGAGAATCATGTGCTTATACTTCCCAATATTGGGGATAGCGCCAGAAAGCAGAGCGTCTACGCCGATACTAAAGAAGCTTGCGAGTTTCTTTGCCTCCTCAACATCAAGAGGCTGCTTCCCCGCCTCTATGGCAGTATAGGTAGAACGAGAAACCCCAATAGCCGTAGACACCTGTTCCTGAGAAAGCCCCCTTTCCACACGAAGATTCTTGATAAATTGCGCATATTTATTAGTCATCCACACATTATACACAATTTTATGCATAAAAAGCAAGCATTTTTGGTTAAGGTTTCATACAATGTGTGCTATGGTTAAAATACTGGCGTAGTCGAGCCAGTGTAACCAAACTAAACAAACCGCGATGGCAAAATATTACGTAAACAAAAACGCGCAACTGAATGGTGATCATGAAGTGCACATTATTAATTGCTCACGATTACCAAACCCAGAAAACAGGTTGTATTTGGGAGACCTTGTCTATTGCTGGCAAGCAGTAAACGAAGCAAAGAGACACTATCGGCAGTCTAATGGCTGCTATTACTGCTCAAACCCTTGTCACACACAGTAGCCCAGGGTGAGGTCAATTGAGTAAAATGTGACGGACTATTGAGAGCCAATGGAGAAGGAGGAATGATTGAGTTATGACCACTCCCCTACGGCGCTAGAAAGGCACATCTCACTCATAACAAAACCCACTTTCGTGGGTTTTGTTATGATTCGACTTCGGACATAAAAAGCGAGATCAAAAAACTTACCTGCTTATAATACTATTTGATTAGATAATTTTTACCTAATCAATATGATTCATCAATCAAACAGAGTTGGTTGTTTTATTTTTGTATCGCTGATGTCTTTCTTTACCCCGATTTCTGATTCAAACCACCACTTCAACGGCTGGTATTCGTCCGTAAGCCCAAAATAAACCATCTTCCCTTTTCTTTCTTTCTCCTCAAGAATGCCGAGATCTTTTAGGGGTTTAAAATAGTACCCAGAAATATTAGAAGATTGTTTCCCTAAAATAGTAGATGCCTCTTTCGTACTTATATATTTGTTATTTTTCACAAGAAATGTGAGGATACTTTGCTTCCCTGGCGACAAGTCTGACGACACTCTTTCCCAGCGCTCTCGGCCAAGAAGTGTCATTGCTTCATTCATCGACAACGGCTGCACCACGCGATCACTACATTGTCCGAGGATGTCCTTAATACCTGTCATGATTGAGCGAATGTCGCCATGATACAGATCGTGCAGTCGAAAAACGACCTCGTCGTCAATCGGCTTAATATACTGTTGAACATTTTTTGATTTTAAAAGTTCCATTCTTTTTTCAAAAGCACGCACTACCTCGGTTTTACTCAAAGGTTTCACAACAAGAGGTGTGCGAGTAAAAATACTTTTTACTCGTTGCTCGGGGGCAATTATTTGACTATAAAAATCTGATGGGCCAAGAAACAAAGAGTACACATCTTTCGTTTGAAGAATGTCTCGGATTTCATTAAAAAATGAAATTACCTTTTTCTTGTTATTTTTATCCTTCAAAACAACATCAAAATTGTTTACATGAATAACAAGCCCATAATACTGACGTCCTCCGATTGTTTTTGTCTTAATAAAACCCAGGAGGTTTAAAAAATGCTGTTCAATTGATGTGGTTGTTAATTTTATAGGTGAGGAGGTGTTTCGTTCTTTACTAAAATTAACCCCGCCCCCAAAACCAGCGACATCCGCAGAAATACCACCAGAAATTGACATCATTTGGGTAAAATCAATAATAGCATTGAGCTTTGCGAGTGTTGGGTCGGTTAAAAGCTTCGGCTCTACTAGGGCTATTTCTCGAAGCATCGACCCTATCACCTCCAACAGAAAATTCTGTTTATCCAAGAGTGTGTCCGATGCCTCAATCTCTCTTCGGCATGAAAAAAGTGGCTTCTCTTTGTCTTGTTTCCAAATAAACTTCTGAAAGTTTGCCAGACTTGTTTTCCCAACACCAGTATCCCCGCACACCGTAAGACAAATATTGTTTTCTGACTTAAAAAGACTGCTGAGAAGTTTTCTTTCGTGATCGCGACCAATAAAAGCATCCTCAAGAGAAAGCTCTCCGCCGTCAACAAGAGGAAGTGTGTCGTATGGGTTTGTTTTCAGCCCGAATTGTTGCCAGCTAATGATTTGCATAATTCTATACTATAGGCTTTTCAAATTCATCTATATCTATCTATAATGGCTTATTATAAGGCGAAAAGCAAGTTATCCACAGCTTAAATTTATGTGTAAAAATATATAACTAATAACCATACTGGATTATAGGGAGCCCGCGGAGAAGGGGGGATGATAGGTTGCGACTACTCACCAACGGCGATAGAAAGGCACCCCTCGCTCATAACAAAACCCCACGTAAATATTTACGCGGGGTTTTGTTTAATTACTTCTGCGTCGATTCTTTTTTGTTTATCAAGCGATTATTATTTCTTATTATTTTTTTCAAAATCATTACATTATAGTTAGACAATTTTGCAACCAACTGGTTATATGTTCTTTGTTTTTTCTGAGCCTCCTTGTTCAAGTCTTCAATTGAATGATCTAGTAACCGATGAACAAGTTGTATTCTGAATGAATTAAACTCATTCAACTGAGAAATTATCTCCTTGTCGTCACAATACCGCGAGAAAATACCGATAAGTTGACCGAGTGTTTTTTCTCTTAACTCCTTTGGTTTTGTTTTTACAAACCTTAACTTACTTTTCTTTAATAATCTCACAAACCATTCTTCTTGATATCCTATAGCATTTTGTAATATATGCTCGATTACCGCCAAATATAAATAAGACGCCTCTAGAAAAAAATTATTATTTGTTAGCTCATCAATTCGTGGATCGATATATTCATCCCAGTTTTTATTTCGGTCATTCATTAGATTCATCAAAGTGGTTACTTACCTACTCGTATACTTCTTATATAACTCAAATAAAAAAATGAATGCAGGAATTATTAGAGTTATGAGTTTAAAAAATACAAACGATAAGGCTAAGAAAGTTGCAAGAAAAAATACCAAACGGGCTCTTATATAGATCGACGAACTTGATGTATCAATAGCATATCCCCCAACAAGGTTACGCACTACGGATATCTTTCTTCCCCCGTCAAGATTTAGCTCCTCCATCCGAGCTAGCCCCAAATAACTATATTCAATTGTTGAACTTGCGTATTCTTTCAATTTTTTTGTCTCCAACTGGAAACACTTTTGAGGTGAATTAAATTCACGATAAATTTCATCAACAGAAAGACCGTTTTGATAGTACAAACGTACCGCCATAGAACCAAGTTTATTACTTTTACCAAAATCACTTTTATTTAGGTCGTCTGTGTAGAAAGTAAACGGTACCCCTGGACTATTGCTATCAGCATGAAAAAACCGAAAACTATTTTTGTTTACTAAACACATTTCATGTTTATTAAAAGGAAGGTAAAGGCTTCCATTTAAAATTTCTTTTATATCTTCCCCGATTGGTAAATCTATTTTGTTGATTTCCTGATCTATTCCGATACTAAATCCGTCAAGAGGGAATCTCTGATAAACCGGCCAATAAAGGAAGGTGGTTAATACTAGCGCTAAGGTAGCAGAAATTAAAATTATTAAAGACTTACTATTCCCCGAACCAATTGCAGTTCGCTGGAGTGCCTGCTCATCTTGGTTATTTGAAATCATTATATGTTTCGATGCGTGTCGGTCTTAAGACCAACCGCTGACTCAGGGGTCAGTATCCAAATTTTATTATCTCCCTATTAGAGGACGCAGAATATATGGAAAGTTTGTATACTAAATATGTGAACATTAGAACGGTTTTAGGGCGAGAGTAATTCAGACTCAAATACCGTTCGATGGGTATAATATGACATTGGAGCCTCTTTAGGCCAACAGTTCCCTGTTACAAGTTCAATTCCTTGTAGGGAGTCAAGGGGTTTAATGCTTTCCTTATGGGTACTCTGAACACGGGGGCGCATTATCTTAACCTTGGCAAGAAGGTGTCATTCAAATAAGTTTCTTTGAAGTTTTCTTTTCCACTTGCAGTAAGGGGTGAATCTAGTTTGTCTAAATAAAATCTCATCCCTTCAAAAATAAACTGAAAATTCAATATGTGTCTTTTTAGGTTTTCTAAATTTATATTTTGTTTTAACCTAGAATGCCTATTTGTCCTACCATCAAATACAGTACTAATTGCGTGACCGTGAAGTAATTGATTGCGCATCGCAGAAAAATCTTTTAAGTTTCCTATTATACTATGGTATCTAGTTGCCTCTCTTAATTCCTCCTCGCTTGTGAAGTTAAATTTTGAATTATAGATGAACATAATTGTTTTATCTATAAAATTAACAGAATCTACATTCTTTATTATTTCAAATGTATCCACATCTTTTTTAATTGACAATAGAGATAAATTTCTAAAAAAAGCATTGAGGCTAACCTCAAGCACTAAATGTAGGCTGATGAATATATCAATCATATCATTTGCTGACAAATCAGAGTCCCTGATTAGGATCGAGCATCTTTCTTTGTTTGAGCTAATTAAATAACCTGATTCTGTTCTCATAGAAATTTCTTCATTCATTATTTTTTAATTTAGTTATATATGTAAGTTATGGGAGTTGGTTTATACCACCATACTTCTATCCCCAACGGTTCAAGTTTTTCTTTTAAGACCCTAATATTATCGTCAATCAATGACCTGTTTTTACCGTCCAAAGATGCGAATATTAAAACATTAGGTTTTATTTTTTTAGCAAGCTTCAGCGCTTCTTTAAAGTGTTTTTGTTGGAACAGGTCAGAGTTTTGTTTTATTTCTCCCATAATAAATTTCCCGTCTTGTATGCAGGCAATGTCTAAGTCACCGAGATGCTTTTCTTTTCCTTTTTTGAGTCGCTGGTGCAAATCTAGGCTAGTGCTGTAGATAAAAGATGAGCGCGCGCTATCGTACAACTCTCCAAGAGTAAGGAGTACGGGTATTAATCCATGTTGACTTACTCCGTCTTGCACAAGATTATTGAGTCTATAGAACCAAGGCTGTTCAGGTGGAAGATCAAAGACGTTGCCACATCCACGACACTCTGATTTTTGCCGAATTTCGTTAATTTGATACCAATTTGAATATCCGCAAAATGGGCAATGTGGCTTAACTCCCACTAATAGAATATTTCGCTCAACCAATTTCTCAATGTCTTCTTCAATGTCTTCTTTTATTTCTTTGATTCTATTTTTACTCAACTTAATAACCCTGCCTTCTTTTTGAAGTGCTTCTTGCAGTTGTTTTATTCGTTCACTCAAAAACACTGAGAATGTAATCTCCCTCCCTAGCTTACCGTGCTCCTTGGAGAGGCGTAGGATGTATTCAGTAAGCCATTTAATTTCGTTGTTCCTCTCCGCTTTATTTTTAGGGATTGCCTTTAGACTCTTATGCAATTTGTTTGAAATATTTCTTTTTTTTGCCTCCTCATTTGATTTATCGCTAAGAGCTAACATCTCAAAAACATTCCCCCAGAAAGGTTCTCTAAATTGAGAGAAAGCTGGCCACAGTCCGCCAAATAACCCAACGAGCCCATCGAGGTACCTACCCTTATCAGAACGGCTGGTGTTAAAGTATGTCTTATTGTCAATCAAGGAAGCTCGAGGGTCACCTGTGTAGATAGGTCGATTGTGCCCATAAATAAACAATCGGATTATATCCCTGTCTTCGGGTATTTTTATTGTTAAGTTTGATTCGTCAGGCCTAAAAGAAGATTTTGTTTCCATCAGAACGCTAGGTATCCCATTTTTTTGAATACGAGCAATTTTATTAGGGAAAAAACTATGGGCAATGTGGTTTCGATTAGGAAGTCTCCACCAATGTCTAATGTTTGTATAACTGTATCTTTCGGGCCTATATTGAATATGAACATCTAACATCCAATTACCACCCTGGACACCCTCTGGTAATTGGAGATCATTAATTACTATATTTTCTTCGTTGCTATATGCCTGATAGAGCTCCATCCCTTGTCGAACACTGAAGTAGTTCTTATCCAAACCATAGTCTGGGAATACTTGTGTTGGTTTAAGGACCTCTACTCTTTTTCCAGCCCATACTTTCTCCCCTAAAGAGTCAGCTATTTTTTTCAGCCTCTTTTCTGTAAGTGAGAAACTCACAAATTTAATATATTTTCCATTGTTACTGTTCCCAACTTGTGCTGCTCTACGTTGAAAATAAAGCTGCAACCCTTCTTTCAGTTTTTCGTCTTCGGCTAATTCTGCAGGAAGCCAGATATGGCAAATATCAGGGCGTAGCCAATGCGGGACAGAGAGACTCCGATTCCAATAATGAACTAGATCATAGGGTGAATTGCCAACAATAACAGTAAATTGCTCGTTGTCGTGGTTATACTCAACATCTCTTGCGTTATTTGGGAAAGTAGAAAGTTGTACTGGATAAACTGGATGTTTTTGCATCTTTGATAAGTCGCCTAATGCTACATTAATACTTTCTGATGTATCGAGGTTAAAAATTTGTTTGGGGTCAACCTTTTCTCCGATATGTTCAATCATCCATTCGTCATAAGTGCCAAAATTAAAGTGTACAAATTGTTTTTGTTTATCATCAGTAATGTTTTTTATATTGAATAACACGAAAGTCGAGGGCTGATAGGCATGTGTAGACGAAAGCCTAGAGATCAAGTCTTTGGTTGGCTTGTTTATTGAGATATCTTGCCCATATCCGCTTATGTGTTCGTTTGAGTCTTGTGTCTCAACTACATACGGAGACAACCAGTCTTCAATTTTTTGAAGCAAAACTTTTTCTGGTTTGAGTAAAATTTTGATGACATCAGGGTCGAAATCTTTTAAGAATTCCCATCCTTCGTTGGTCAGATTTTTTCCATCCGTAAAAACAACTGGATTAAAACGCCCGTTATATTTATTTAAATTAAAATCAAAAATTTTAGAAAAGCTTTCACACGTAAATTCCTTAGGATTAACCAAGAAAGCGGTTTTAACCGGTCTTTTATTGAAATAAATGGGGTATGGGGTGCTCATATCAAAACTCTATCATTTTTAGTTCTTTTAAAGAGAGTTAATTAACAAATAGTGTTGGTGTCATTTCCAAAAGAGCAAGGTGAAACCTTGCTCTTTTCCGCATTTGGAACACAATTATGGAATGACCATCCATAATCACACAAAAAAAACGCTGTTTGAGATGCAAGAAGAGGATGATTCGCTGGGGATCAACCAAGCAAGGAAAGCAAAGATTTAGGTGTGCAGAATGCCTGCACACAGGGATCAAAAAACGTCCTGATACGGAGGAAAAGAATCGAGAGATTTTGTTTGAACGATGGCTACTAAAAACGGAGACCCTCGAACGACTGGCTCATGCGCGCCACACCAAGCCGTCAGCATTAGTGAAGTCATTTAGTAATTTTTGGAGCAAGGAGATTGAACCGCTGCCCTACCAAGGGAATGGTCGCATCCTGATTGTTGACGGCATCATCATTGAGCGGGGCGCTTGTGTCCTCATTGCGATTGACGGAGAGGGTATCCCCATCACATGGCTGTCGTGCCGAAGAGAAAATTTTGACAGTTGGATTCGACTGTTTGAGTTGGCAAAAAGGGAGGGGGTTCGCAGTCCCTCAGTCATCATCTCAGACGCGCAAAAAGGCTTGCTGGGGGCGATGAAGTGGGAATTCCCTTTAACTCCCCACCAACGATGCCTCACGCACGTTGTTCGTCTTGCTCAGGCATGGCTTACCAGAAATCCAAAAACAATTGCTGGGCAAGATCTGCGCTTGTTGGTTGGCACATTGTATGGAATTAAAACGAGAGACGATGCTTTGTTCTTCACGAAACAATTTGATGCATGGAAAACAAAGCATCATCATTTTCTCAAAGAGATGAGCCTCTTTCCTGAAACAAAAAGACGATGGTACACCCATCGTCGACTGCGGGGAGTGAGGTCGCTTCTCATAGGTGCTCTCCCTAACATTTTTACCTTTCTGGAAATCCCTGATACGCCAAGAACAACCAATCAACTTGAGGGAGGGGTGAACAGTCCGATCAAGGCTCTTTTGAGGCATCATCGTGGCATGTCGACAGCCCACCGACAAGCACTTGTTTTTCGTTTTTTGCGAGCGCGACAGAAGAAGAAATACCAACACTAAATGTTAATTAACCCTTTAAAGAACAGGGCCAATTTATTCTACAACCCCTCCATAAGCGTTCCTTAAACCATCCTTGAACCTTCCTATAACCGACCAGGAACCAACCCGCTACCGTCTGTAAGCCATCTGGGAACCGACACTTTGTTTATCCTTATACTGTCCTATAAGCGACCCATAACCGACTTAGAGGGATTTGACCGTATTTAAAACCGCGTACAATCGGTTGTGCTGGGCGGAATACGTTGAGAGGTAAAATGGTACTACTTCGACTATCAACTATGGTTTACGAAAGGACTAGAGGGTGATAAGAAGGGGCTTAGTGTTTATGGATTAAGGTTTCCAACATTATCATCTAAGGGTGGAGGGAGATCTAATGGGTCAAGGAGCTTAAATGAGTTATCTTCCCACAAGAAATAGTATGGGCGGACTTCGACAAGGTCTCGTCCTGGTGGATTTGTACAGCCTGTTTCTTTAGCTATTTTTTTAATTAACCAAAGAGGGTCGACAATAAGGAGGTTGCTATCTTTTTTATATTCAAAACCCATATTGGCAACATAGGGGAATGGGTACGCTTTGCCCGTGTTAGTATCTACGACTGCGAGCTCGTTACCAATCCCTGTGAAGCCCCATTCTGCAATGACATAGTGCCCTGCAAAGTTTACATCATTTTTTAATGCCTCGTTGATCGTTGTCTTAAATCTGCGAGCAATGAAACTACTGTTGAGGTCTAATGGTGCTGTTGCCCCCGTAAAGATGTCTTCTGGTGGGTACTGTTCAAAAGTTGTAAAAGGTTTTTCATTGCCCCAGTTGGTAGCTATTTCGTCGGAACATTGGATATCAAAGGATTCGCTAGTAGTTTTCTCTTTATAGCGCAAACCCAAAAACATAATCCCAACAATAGACAGAGCCAGGCACACAATAGCTGTTTCGTTGATTGTAGGATGTTTCTTAAATTTCATATTTTTATAGATAGAGTTACTGCTTATCTTCCACCTCAATATAGCCAATTTGTTGCTCAAAGATGGGAACAAATAGACCATTTTTATAGACAAATCGTGTTCTGGTATTTCCCGTTGCACAGCACCTCCCTCCTGGAAAATCCTCATTTTTGTACCAGTTAGCATAAAAACCATTGAGGGTTGCTGTGGAGTCTATCCAACCCCCATCTGTCACAAGTGTAAAGATAACTTTGCCACCCTTTACTACTTCTTGCCGATCAGGGCAGTGATTTGCCCCATCAGAGCAAATACTAACTATTCGTTCCTTGTTCCCGTCGTTATCTACATCAAAGTAAGCAGCGTCAGAACTAACCTCCCCATCTTTTAGCAGTTGTTCAGTAGTGGAAGCCTGGTGTTTTTCGTTAGAATAAGAATCATTAGAAATTGTTATGACTGTCGTCGGATATGAGCGAGACTCTACCTCGCCTGAAAATTGTGCCCAAGTGTCGGTTCCACCGAGCCACCCACCTTCAGGGAAGTATTTTAAGGGGAAGTTCAGTGTCTGTTTGTCTGTCTCTTTTTCTAATTTTTGAGTTGAAGTCTTTTGTGTGTACAAAAAAGTTAAGACAATAAGAAGTAACACTGAGCAAGCGATGGCCGTCTCATTAAGTTTTAGATATTTTTTGAGCATATTTAGGAGTTATTTATCTTTTAGCGCAAACTCTTCCGTAAAGACCATCGTAGCAGTGAATTTGATAGGAGCTTCCGTCTGGCGTATGAGCCGTTCCGAAATCTGTGTTTAGTTCATCCATGCGAAATTCTATTTTTTGAGGGAACGAACTTGGTGCATTTGTAGGGACAGACAGGTCTTGCAGTAAGGGTCTTTGCATGTAATCACTCAAACTGCTAGCCCCACTGTAGTTTATACTTTGACTCGTCGGAGTATCGATATGCAAAGATCTGTTTGGGCGATATGAATCATCGACAGCAGAAGATGCTTGGATCCGTGCGATTTCCATCTGTATCTCAAGTGTGCAGTACTCATCAAGGCATTCGTTACCCTTGAAGGTAAGGTTTTTCTTTACTGTAACTTGATTCTTTTCGGTTGCTAATAATTCTTGGTGTGCGAAATACAGACGATCGGCCGTATCTCCTTTGTGTTGGTCGAAGTTTTCCCACCACTTATCATCTAGTTGTTTGTATGCCGACCCTTCTCCTGTGCCATACTTAGGGTCGTATTTTTTGTATGTTTTGAAAAACTTGATTACCTTATCCTTAGCTTCTGGGTTTAAAATTTTGTATCCCTCGTCGGCAAGCACCAATCTTTCCCAGAGTAACACATCTTCTTTTTTAGCCTTTATTTTGGCTTCTTGTTCTTCAAGTTCCCTCATCTCTTTGTCTGTAAGAAAATCTGGTGCAGTGAAACTATTTTCAGGTTTCATAGTTTCTTCGTCGGGCTTAAACCCATCAAGGCTTTGGGATGAAATCGGTTCCATAGTTTTCGGAGGTACTACGACTGTTTGCTTAAAAAAGTTCCAACTAAAAGGGTTCCACCAAGATGCGTAGCTTACTGTTGGATAGGCGAATGTTATGAGTATCGCTGTAAATAAAATCTTTTTCATATCTCTGTGTTAATTTCGGCTTAAGACAAAGGTGGTAACCCCCAGTGCCATAAATAACCCACCACCAATCACTGCGCCAAGAGATGATCCGCTATCTATGCTTGCAAATATACCCAGAAAAACCGCCCAAACTCCAATGAGTATTGATAAACTCCCTAGAATTTTTGTGAATGTGTTCATATTTTTATTTTAAGTTCTACTTTGGTTATGGACAACCGAGTTATCCGCATTACCTCCTTCGTGTCGTCGTTTCCATCGATCTTTGTTCTCTTGTGTGTGCGTTATGCAGTTTTCGTCTGTGCAATTAACAGCAAGGCATTTTGCGCAAAGAGGTTCGTCGCAGAGGCATATTTTTGTAGAGCCTGAATTTTTAGTATTTTTTAAACTATCAACGAGGTTTTGCAAATCTCTATAGAAACTATAACCCCAGAGCACTTTATCTGTTTCTCTTAAGGTGCCTAGATTAAATTGTTTTTGTATCGCAAGACACCACCCTCGGTACTCGAAGTATTTTTCTGGTGTCCAGTTGTCTGGGTTTATCTTTATTTCTTCTTCATTATAAATATCTTTGATTGAATCTACGGCTCGATAGTCAGCAATAGTAAAGTCTTTAGGGAAGCAAACAGACAAAACAGCAGAAGCAATGGGTATCCCTATCCCATCGATATCAGTAAGTAGTGCTAGTCTTTCTTTGTCGTCCTTTGTTTTAAAAATATCATTTGTTAGTTCTTCGATAGATTTCTTCGATTTCAAAATACCCTTTAAAACTTTCGTTTTTGACCTGTTGGATTTCCAAATTATGATTGAAAAAAATTCTTGTTCAGTTAGGCTTTTGTTGGATTTAAAATTCTCACTAATCTCATTAAAAAGATACTCTTCTAAAGAATAGTATTGTTCGTAGGTGTTTAAATTTTCTATAGTTTTTTGCATACAAAAAGCCCACCACATGAGTAACGACCGAAATCGTTCATACAAGTTTCCCTGTATGGCCCGGAAAGACAACCCCATATGATGGGTTTTTTACGTCTTTCCGGGACTTTTTCGCCATGCCACTGATTACTCAAGGGTTTAGGCTACTTCTTTATTCAGTTGTACTTAAATCCTAACAGTTTTACGGTTGAATGGGAAGAAATCTGGTTTTTACGTTGTTTTTGGTATGATTACTACAATGAGTGACAATCTGCACAGAAACATAGACTGGGATAAATTAAATAAAGTTCTCGCAAAAGAAGGAACAATTAAAGAAGAACTTTCTGGGGAACTTTTTAATCTAGCAGATGGTATCAGTCCTGCTTACCGTAAAAATTTGACCACCAGAGAAATTCAGCTTGGCTTCTTCATTGCAGGAAGCACAACAAAAGAAACAATCGAGGATGAAGCTGTTGGGAATATTAAATTAACATATTTAGAGAGTCTTCAAAAAAGCAACATCATTGAATTTGTAAAACCAAAAACGACACGCGGGGACGAGTCTGGGAATAACGACATCTTCTTTCACTCTGCTGAAATAGTTTTTTACCCCAACAAACTCATGGGCTTCCTAAAAAAAGACCTCTCTTCTTTTGGTCAAAAAGTAGACCAATTAGCCTACTCTGAGCATGGCATTGGGTTCTTATCACTGAATGGGCAGAAGGTCCAAATTGGTTCTGACAAAAATATCAATTTCAAACTACTAGAAACATTGTGTCCATTTGGTGAAGAAAAAGCGATGGAGACTGTATTCAGAGCCACGACCACCAGTAGATCAAAACATATAAATTCAAACTTATCTCCCCTAGAAAAGCAAGGGGTTCTTCGTATGAGGATTAAAGAATTGCAGGACATACTCAAAAAAGAGGGTGTAAGGGTAACCTTAGGGTTTAACCACAAAGCAGGAACAGTCTACTTAAAAGAAAAGGAAGAGGGAGTGGAGGGGAAATAGCGGGGATCTCCCCCGATATTAAGAAGGTAAAAAAACGAGCCTTATAAAGTTAGGTTCGTTTTTTTATTTTTCCTATCACCTAAAAAGTTATTGACATCAAAAAAGAGGTTTTGGTCAGATATCACTATGTCATCGACAAGTGAGGCCAAAAACAAAAAACAACCCTTGGACGAGGCAGTTGATTTGTTTGCTTCTATTATGGTCTCACTCATCGATGAGGTGGGTTTAGCAAAAAAAGAATCGCAAAGAGTCATCAGTAATTTATCCAACAATAATGGAACCAATCAAAAAAATAATAGAGTCCTACCAACTCAACTCTAGTCCACGCTCACAAGGGGGTGCGAACAGGCAAGAGCCAGAATACGAGCAAGCTTTTACGAGACCTGCGGACTTCTCTGATAAACAGACAACATATTGCACTGTTTACAACGGACTTACTCCAAGATTTGATTTAACACCAATTGAAATTCTTGTCCTAGCGATGACAATAGGGCTTTCAAGGAAAAATAAACCCTGCATAGCCAGTCAATTGACGTTTGCGAGTACATTCAATGTGTCCGACCCGACAGCACAAGAGGCATTAAAACGCTTAGAGAAGAAGGGCGTAATAGAGAGGACAGGTAGATTAAGTAGATACCGTACACACGAATTAGTGTTAACCAAACAGGCAAGTGATTACTTGAGAAATTTGCAGGCGCAAATCAAACTCAAAAAAATACACAACGAAGAAGAGCGTAATCGGTCTAAAGATTCTTTAGATAATAATTATTAATAATAAAGAATTAAATTTAACCTTCTTTATTTAAATAATTATTGTACCAAGTTTCTTTAGATGTGAGTTTGAGTTTCTTTATAGGTGCTCCTGCGAATGCGGATAACTCAGGTTGTCCTCTACAAGGTCGGAATATATTATTAAAAGCAAAGCATTATGAAAAAAGAAAAAATTGCCGTGGGGTATTGTAGGGTTAGTACTGATGACCAAGCAGACAATGGACTTTCCCTTGATTACCAAGAGAAGCAATGTAAAAAATCAGCAAAAGAGGATGGGTATGAAAAAGTGACCATAATTAGAGATGAAGGTAAAAGTGGAACAAGTATAACCAAGAGGCCGGGGATGCGAGAAATAATACAAATGACTGAGAACAGCGAAATATCCGCTGTGTATGTAACCCACTCTGACCGTCTAGCACGCAGTGTGGTAGATCATTCTCTCATCAGAAATATATTCCGCAAGAATGGAGTAACTCTAAAATATCTCAACGGGCAATCCTCTGGCGATGACGCCTCTTCAATCGTTGCTGATAACATGTTCGCGGCTTTCAATCAGTACCATAGCGACAACACCAGAGAAAAAACAAAACAGGCTACAGACTCAAAAGCAAGAGCGGGGTACTTCCCCACTCACGCCCCTACGGGCTACATCAACGTCGCAAACCCTGACAAGAATTGTGAGAAAGTTGCAAAAAGAATTATTGTACCAAACCCTAAAACATCACCCCTCGTAACTGAGGCTTTTAATTCGTACGCAACAGGAAGATACAATGCATACGAACTCAATGACCTACTGTATGAAAAAGGTTTAACCACAAACGCTAACAAAAAACTTACGCACAGCATGTTTTATGTGATGCTAAAAAACAGACTATATCTTGGAGAAATCCACTGGCAGAGTATCCACATTAAAGAAGGCAAGCACGAGCCTCTCATTGATGAGGCGACTTTCAATCAAGTACAAAAAGTTATGTTAGAAAAATCTGGTAGTCGCTGTCGTCGAAGAAAATACTTCTGGCTTCTTAATGGATATGTTTTCTGCCCTGTTCATAACCGCAGGTTTACAGCAGAATGGCACTTACCCAAAGGAAAGGCATACTATCACTGCCCGAACAAGAGTGGGTGTGGAAAATATATTGAGAAATCGGAACTTGAAAATCAAGTTGCGGAAAAATTCAAGGATCTACAATTCGACCCCACCTTTGTGGAATCCATTATTGAAAAAGTTAGGGCTACTTTTCAAGGAAGGAGAAAGGATTATGACTCCAAACAAAGGACACTGATCAATCAAAAGAATGCGTGGGGAGCGAAACGCAAAGTCGCAGAAGACCGTCTGCTCGACCTTACCATTTCTAAAGAAGCCTATACTCGCATAGTTGATGAAATAGACTCTGCTATCAGTAGTTTGGACGACAAACTAGGGCAACTCAAAAAGGATAAGGATATCGACATTGAGCGAGCCGACGAGGTGCTTGGCTTCACCCAAGACCTCTACGGCACTTATATGAGCGCACCAGAGGCTCTACAGAAGCTTTTTATAGACTTCTTCTTTGACGGATTTGATGTCGTTGATGGGGTTATAATAAAAACGCGATACCGTCCATTATTTGAGGAATTAATGCGACTAAAAGTCATTACTTACAAAACACCGAAACTACAAAAACCCGTTGATAACGAAGGAAAGTCCTCGGTTATAATAAACCCACAATTGGGTGGCTACTGGGAATTGAACCCAGATTGAGAGTTCCACAAACTCTAGTGTTAACCATTACACCATAGCCACCATGCATTTTTTGCCCTTACGGCCACACATGCCGTCTACTTGTACGTAGGCGGCTCCTCCGTTATACCAGATTTATGGTTCACTTGTCGAGCGAGCGCATAGAGGAGGCTGGAAAGGCGGTTTAGGTACGCAAGGGTCTCTTTGCCGACAGGAGTCACCCCCTCATCTGCCACCCCCACCACGCGGCGCTCGGCACGGCGCGCAAGCGTGCGGGAAAAGTCGAGCGTAGCCGCAAGCTCAGTACCACCAGAAACAAAGAAACTCGTAATAGGTGGCAGCTCAGCCTCTATCGCGTCGATCATTACCTCCAGCCCCTTCACCTTGGCAGCTTCGATGTGCTTGTCTGCTCCCGCAACCTCCGCTTGGATGATAAAAAGATTTTGCTGAACCTCATCAACGACACCCGCAAGAGAGAACGCTGTGTCGGGACCACCAGGCACGACAACCTCGGCCGAACGTGGGTTTACTTTAACCACCCCAAGAAATGAGTTTACTTCATCAAGTGCACCCAGAGCCTCGGCAACCGCCGAGCTTTTTGAGATGCGCTGATCGCAACAACCAAACGTCTTGGTCGTGCCGTTGTCGCCTTTACCTGTGTAGAGCATTTTTTAATCATACCAAACTTTGCACAAATTGACAATAATGGTAATTTTTGATATAATTAGAACAGTTAATTCTTTGATTTTTAAGGAGGTGTACTATGTCACGCAACACCGTACTCAGCCCTAAACGGCAACGCGATATCGAACGGGCGAATCCCGGTGAGGTAATACTTCTTGGTGAAGCTGCATTTATAACATTCCTTATCGTCCTCGCCCAAAGCTTCATTCTTTGGAAATTCATCGACAGTGTCACCCTCAAAAGCGACACCTTGCACACGTTTTCAGATTTACTCATTAGTATCGGTGCCTTTGTGGCTGCACTCGTCGCACGTCGTGTCGGAAAAGTGCGTGGCGATGTCATTAAACGTGTGTTTGCGTATGTAGGTATCGTCATGCTGTTTGCCAGCGCACTATGGGTCGCCAAGGAAGCTTACGAGCGCCTCTCATCCCCCGTTCATATTATGGGCGGGTGGTTGATGGTCACGGGG
>MHUW01000017.1 GCA_001823575.1 Candidatus Yonathbacteria bacterium RIFCSPLOWO2_01_FULL_47_33b
TCCGTGGTAGAATATTGGTAAGTTTTATTAATTTTTTACTTGCCGCCCCGTATGAATCACGTACCGTTACAAAAAAAAGGATTATCGTCCTTTTTCATTATCGCAGTAGTTGTTCTTTGTGTGACGTTTAATGTGAAAAATACGACAGCCGTATCACCGATTGATAACCTTCAGCCGGGTGAATGGTACGAGGTGCCAAACTCAAAAATTCGCGCGGTCCTTCCAAATCCTATTCCACCGGGTAACGGTCCAACAAATATCATCAAGGCATGGAACGGTGGTGCGTATGACACCAGACGCGATAACTTCATCGTATGGGGTGGTGGACATGGTGATTATGCAGGTAATGAAATATACTCCTTTAATATAGGGACACTTCAATGGTCGCGTGCTTGGGGTCCAAGTGCGAACGCTAGCATGGGGCTTCCGGGCACCCCTGTGTGTTCCGAGACATACACCGACGGCATGCCTGCGTCACGCCACACATATGGCGGTATCGAGTTTTTACCTAATGTCGATAAATTTTTTAGTATGGGAGGTTCGTTGTGGTGTGGCCCTGGTAACCCAACAGGAAACGTTTGGACCTTTGATTTTTCAACACAAGGATGGACCCAGAAGGGAGCGATTACTCCTCTTGCTGGCAGATGGGGCGGTCTTGGGCTTGGTGTAAATACGGCCTATGATCCAAACACTGGACATTTGTTTGCCACAAGTCCTGCAGCAGAACTTTTGGAATATGACCCCACTACGGATATATGGAAGCTGCGTGGCAACACTGCCGCAAAGTATTCTATGACCTCGGCGATCGATTCAAAAAGGAAGCACATGGTCACTATCGGTAACGCCAGCACCTATGGTGTTATCGATACACCAGGTACAATTTACCGCTACAATCTTGCTACCGTTGGTACTATTACGCAGGAGAAAATTGTTTCAACAGGTGCTACTGAAATCCTTGTTGCTCCCGCGCCCGCTTTTCAGTACGATCCCGTGAGTGATCAGTATGTTGCATGGAAGGGTGGATCAGATATTTATACACTCAACCCTGACACCTTTGTTTGGACGAGGCGTCCTGCGGCAGCAACGAACACCGTGACTCCATCCCAACCGACTGAGTGGGGGACATTTGGTCGATTCCGCTACATCCCTTCAAAGAACGCCTTCATTCTGGTGAATAGTATCGATCAGAATGTATACATTTATAAATTATCGCAAGGTGCGGGATCGACGGCACCAAGTACTCCTGTTGTGCCTATTGTGGCCCAAAGTGCTGACACTACAGCACCTACTGTTTCCATTACAAGCCCGGGAACAGGTGCATCAATTTCTGGAACAATAACCGTTTCTGCAAGTGCTACTGATGCAGGTGGTATGACCGGTGTGCAGTTCAAAATCGATGGTGCTGTTTTGGGTGCCGAGGATACCACAAGTCCATACTCTGTTTCGCTAAATACGGCACTATTTTCAAACGGGGCACATTCACTGACGGCAATCGCACGCGACAAAGCAGGCAATCAAAAAACATCAGCAACAGTATCCGTAATTATTGCGAGTACGACAACAACCACTCCAGGAGCAAACACTACACCCCCTACAGAAACACCAAGTATTTCTTATGGCACTACAACGGTAACACAAATAGATATTCCCAGTGGCGTATTTGTCGCGCTTGATAGGCCTGATCGTGGCAGGGGTGTTTCCGGGCTTACCAAGCACACCACATGGGCTCACAATCCTATTGACGGAAGAATGTACCAAACTGGTGGTGATTTTGCCGGTTCAGTAGGGCAGTCATCATACCAACAGGAGTCATATTCGATTTCTATAGCTGAACGCTTTGCTAATAAAACAGACAAGAACGCTGGATGGCACAAGGAATACCCATATTGTAGTCCTGTTGGTGGTATACAGCCAAAGTCCCCCGACTTTGTTGGGTGGACGTGGGATTCGCTAAGAAAAGTTTTCTGGTTTGTCCCGGGACTTTCGGTTACACCCGGGTCTACGTTCTGCGCAGGGGAAACGACGACGGGGGCTAGTGATCCGCAGTATCTCTTTAATCACATAATGACCTTCAATCCTTTTGAGACTGACCTTGCAAAACGGTGGAGTGATTACGATGCAAACCCAGGCCCCAATTATTATGCTACATGGCAGAGTGATTATGATTCTCAGACGGATACGTTGATACGATTTGGTACCACAGGATGCTGTGGAGCAGTGGTAAATATTTACGACATTAAAACAAAAACATGGTCAGAATATAAGCTGGGGACGAATGCGCTCAATAAGGACATTCGTATCTGGGGTGAAGGGCATGCCGCAGATATTCCAGGACGTGCTATTTACGTTATTGATGGAATCGCAGGAAGAATCTTCCGTTATAATATTGATCGACATAACATAACCGACCTCGGGCCGGTGCCTGGCGGGACTATTATCCACGGGGGAAGTAACGACACCTATCTTGCATGGGACCCGATTCATAAGATTGTATTTTTCTTCCGTGTAGACACGAACACTCTTCATATTTATCATCCAGACACCAACACATGGGAATCCCCTGCAATCGTCTCGAGCCCCCTCGGGATTACGCCACATACGCGACACGGTATGGCGTTTGATCCGTACCAAAACGTTTTAGTGCTTTTTGGACACAACGATGAAGTGAACATCGATCCGTATATGTATCTCTATCGCTACGCGTCTGGTGGCAACGCGCAATACACCGTAACCACGACGCCCCCTGCAAGCACCAACACAACCTCTACTGCAGGCACCACAGGGAGTACGGCAACGGTTGTCGACACAACTCCTCCCGCGGTAACTATTACAAATCCTTATTCCAATACCGTAGTTACGGGCACTATCGCTGTTATGGCAAATGCTTCTGACGCAAGCGGGATTGGTGGTGTGCAATTTATGATTGATACGATAGCTATGGGGGTCGAAGACGTTATAAGTCCCTATAGTCAGTTGTTGGATACGACGACGCTTTCGAATGGTGTTCATGGTCTTACCGCAATTGCGCGTGACAAGGCAGGTAATAAAAAAGCATCAACAGCAGTGGTTATAAATGTTTCGAACGTCCTCTTGGGAACAACAAGTGGAACAAAAGAACAAACTGTTACGACCGTAGCGCCATCTACTGGTGCCACAGGAAGTTCCTCAGGGGTATCCTCGGGGAATACTCAACAGACTGCCACTACGAATACTGCGTCTGCTACCAGCGGCTCAACATCAACAGGGAATACTTCCTCGGGAAGCATCCAGCAAACAACTTCCGCTACAAACACTTCAGGGGTAGGAACTTCAGGAGTAATTCCCCAAACATCAACACCATCAGTTTCAACTTCTAACAACCAAAGTAAGGCTACCCAGGTATACTCTGGAGGTGGAGCTCCTTCTCCTGTTAACCCTATGACCTATGGTTATTCTGGTGGCGGAAGCGTTGGCGTCTCATCACCAAGCGTCAATACGCAAGTAGGGCAAAGAAGCGCTGTCCTCTTCGAGAAGCCTCTATATCTTGGTTTGAAAGATCAAGAAGTAGTGCGTCTTCAACAGGTGCTGATTAGTAAGGGTTATTTGCCCTCAGGGAACGATAGTGGATATTTTGGTGCGCTCACACACGAGTCGGTCAAGAGGTTCCAGTGTGATCAAAAGATTGTCTGTGGTGGTAATCCAAGTGATACCGGGTATGGGCTTGTAGGAAGTTCAACGAGAAGTAAATTAAACGAGATACTTATCGGCGGAGGTTCATCGAGTGACACGGCAGCAAAATCCGTTACGTTGCCCCAGGACTTACCAGTACAGAGTTCTCCAGCTGCTTCTCAGAATATTTTTACTAAGCCATTATTCCCTGGTCTCCGTAATGTCGAGGTAAAGACTTTGCAAGATCTCCTTATACGTTTTGGATATCTTAATGTATCGTCAACGGGGTATTTTGGTCCAGCAACACAAGAAGCTGTCAAGAAATTCCAGTGTGCTAAAGGGATAGTCTGTAGCGGAACCACAGGTACTACTGGGTATGGACTTGTGGGTAGTAAAACAAGAAGCAAGCTTAACGAATTACAAAAATAGTCAAATGAGGGGCGGGTGTGATACCATATTCTCATAAAGATTTGTGTGCATTACCAGAGATAATTATTGACCATACATATGTACGAAGCAAAAAATTTCGAAGGGTTACTGGGTACAGAGGGATTTTCAGATATTCTTTTACGCAACCACTTCACGCTTTACGAGGGATATGTATCAAACACCAACAAGGTCGCTGACCTTTTAAAGACGGCAGAAGTAGGGACACCGCAATATAATGAGCTCAAGCGCCGTTTTGGCTGGGAGTGGGATGGTATGCGCCTTCATGAGTTTTACTTCAGCAACATGATTAAAGGAGGAATTGCACTCGATAAAAAAAATAGTCTCGCAAAAAAGATTGAAGAAGACTTCGGGTCGTTCGAAGCATGGGAAAAAGATTTTAAGGGCACTGGTGCAATGCGTGGTATTGGCTGGGCGATGCTCGTGCGTGACACAGAAACAGGACGCCTCTTTAACGTCTGGGTGAATGAGCACGACGGGGGGCACCTTGTCGGCAGTACGCCACTTTTAGTTATGGATGTTTTTGAACACGCATTCGCGCTCGACCACGGACTCAAGCGTGCGGATTATATTACGGCATTTTGGAACGCCATTGATTGGAGTGTGGTAAGCGCACGATTTGCCCCCACACCTATTCGTGCATAGCTTTTGTTCTGCTATTTTGCAGGGTTGAGATTTAAAAATAAGTAATGATAAAGTTCCCGCAGGCTACCTATCTCAAAAGCAGAACAATGCACGAATAGGTGTGGGGGTTTGCAGGGAAATAGGAGACGCGGTACTATAGAAGAGAATATGGAACACTTAACAAAATCACAAATTGTCCTCCTCACACTCTTTGTGAGCTTCGTCTCGTCTATGGCCACAGGTATTGTGGTGGTAACCCTCATGCAACAAGCGCCAGAGCCAATATTGCAGAGTATTACGAACGTTGTTGAGCGCACCATAGAAAAGGTAACCCCAACTATTATTGAAAAACCCGGCAAACAGGTCATTATTAAGGACGAAGACCTCATGGTTGCCGCAATAGAGCGTAATGCCAAGAGCGTCGTTGCGCTAAGGATTGCAGGTGAAGACGGCGAGATGCATTCAGCAGGCATTGGAACAATCGTTTCAAAGGATGGTCTCATTGTCACCGATAAAGGGAATTTTGGTGGTGGCGTCGTAATGGCGACCGTTGACGGTGTCTCGTATGCGCTTGAAGTTGTTTCCAATGAAAAGCCCGGGAAATTAGGTTTAGGTAAACTTACTCCAGTAAAACCACTTGCTACATCGACACCAGCGGCAACCTTTATCCCCGTTGTATTAGGAGATGCATCTACGCTCAAAGTAGGACAGACTGCTATTGTGATTGGAGGACGTGACGGCAAGACGATTGCTACAGGACTGATTTCAAGTCTCGATATCCGCACGGTGACCGACAAAGAAACTAATGTTGAAACAAAATTCCTTGATGGATTCGGTCTTTCTCAACGTCTCTCGGGTTCCTCGAACGGCGCCCCCGTCATTACTCTTGAAGGGGTAGTCGTGGGATTTGCGAGCGTTGATGAGTCTGTGGGGACTCAGGTTGCTATCCCCGCAGCTGAAGCACAGGCTCTACTTGCAGCGCAAGTTGCCCCCGCACCAGCGGCAGCAAAAAAAACACGCTAGGTAGAGCCTCGCGCCAAAGTTGACAGTGTATCACCCCTATGGTACTACATAAACATAATCCTTAAGAACATATGCCGCCATTTAACAATTTCACTACCAAAGCACGCGATGTGATTCGCCGAGCCCACGAGCTTGCTGTGGAGCGCGGACAGAATCACGTAAACCCGACACATCTTCTCACCGCACTCGTCCTTGATGATGAGAGTGTTGTCATCTCTATTCTCGATCGCCTCGAGGTGGACTCGATGGCGCTTGCTGAAGCGATTCTTGATCAAATAGAACCCTCAGCCTCTCAGAATGTTGCGTCAGCATCTTACCAACTTTATCTCACGCCCGAGCTTGGGCAAATCCTTGGCGAAGCAGCACCGCGCATTGCACAAGAAATGAAGGACGAACAGATTTCTTGCGAGCACCTTTTCCTCGCACTCTTTGATGTTCCTGGACAGGCACGTGAGTTTTTGATGCGCTACAATATTGACCGTGACAGCGTGATGACCGTACTTGATGAATTCCGTGCGCAGAATATTACGGATAGCACGCCGTCAAAAAAGCTCAAGTCTATTTATAAGTACACACGCAATCTTACGGCACTGGCGAGCCAGGACAAGCTCGACCCGGTCATTGGTCGCGACAACGAGATTGGACGTATCGTTCAGATTCTTTCGCGCCGTACCAAGAACAACCCGATTCTTATCGGTGAAGCTGGTGTTGGGAAAACAGCCGTAGTAGAGGGCTTGGCTATTCGTATGGCAAAGGGTGATGTACCCGAGTCACTCAAAGACAAAGAGCTCGTATCTCTTGACCTCGGTGCGCTCATTGCGGGAACAAAATATCGCGGTGAGTTTGAGGATCGCTTGAAGAAGATCATGAAGGAGATTGAACGCTCGGAGGGGAAGATTATTCTCTTTATTGACGAGATTCATACTATCGTAGGGGCTGGTGCCGCCGAGGGTTCGATGGACGCATCCAATATGTTGAAACCTGCGCTTGCGCGTGGAGAGCTCCGTGCTATTGGCGCTACCACACTTCGCGAATACCAGAAGCATATTGAAAAAGATCCCGCTTTGACGCGTCGTTTTCAGCCGGTGCATGTGAATGAGCCGACCCCTGAGGATGCCATTGCCATTCTTCGTGGCCTCAAGGAAAAGTATGAGCTCTTCCACGGTGTGCACGTTACCGATGATGCTATTATTGCCGCGGTCAACCTCTCTAGTCGTTATATTACCGACCGATTTTTACCCGACAAGGCCGTAGACCTTATTGATGAGGCAGCCTCGGCACTCCGTATTTCACTTGAGAATAAACCTCCCGTACTCGAGGATGCACACCGTCGCATCATGCGTCTTGAGATTGAAAAAGAGGCACTTAAAAAAGAATCTGGCGCAGAAGGGGACACGGGTAAAAATGCTAAAGCACGCACCAAAAAGATCGATAAAGAAATCGGCGACCTCCGTGAAAAGACGCGCGAGATAGAAATGAAATGGAAGAATGAGAAGGAGCTCGTGGTGGATATTCGTGATATCAAAAAGCAGATGGAAGCGTCGCGCCTCGAAGCAGAGACCGCTGAAATGAAAGCAGACCTTGCTGTTGCGGCGGAGATTCGCTATGGCCGTATTCCCGCACTCGAAAAGGATCTTGCAACAAAATCATCACGCTTAAAGAAGCTCCAGTCTTCGCGCCGCATTTTGAAAGAAGAAGTGATGGAGCAGGACATCGCGGAGGTGGTTGCACGTTGGACAGGAATCCCAGTGACCAAGATGCTTGAAGAAGAAGCAGGGAAGCTTGCGCATATGGATAAGGAGCTCGAAAAGCGCGTGGTGGGGCAAGTAGATGCCATCCAAAAGGTCGCTGATGCCGTCAAACGCTCACGCGCGGGTATTGCCGACCCTAACCGCCCCATCGGCTCATTCCTCTTTTTGGGACCTACGGGCGTCGGTAAAACCGAGCTCTCGAAGGCGCTTGCTCAGTTTATGTTCAACGACGACAAAGCGCTCATTCGCGTCGATATGTCGGAGTATATGGAAAAGCATTCCGTCTCAAAGATGATTGGCTCACCTCCTGGGTATGTTGGTCACGAAGAGAGTGGTAGTCTCACGGAGACCGTGCGTCATCGTCCATACTCAGTACTTCTCTTTGACGAAATCGAAAAGGCACACCCCGAGGTGTTCAATATTCTTCTTCAGGTTCTCGACAACGGCCACCTCACTGATTCAAAAGGTCGTGTGGTCAACTTCAAGAACACGGTTATTATTTTGACCTCAAACATTGGTTCGCAATATATCGACAAAATGCAGGCGATTGGTTTTGGTTCGCACGCAAGCGACAAGGCTGATTATGCAGATGCAAAAGACCGCGTGATGGGCTCGCTCAAGGACTTCTTCAGACCCGAGTTCCTAAACCGCCTCGATGAGATTATTATCTTCGATATTTTGTCGCCAGAGGTTATTCAGGAGATTGTTAAACTTCAAATTGATATCGTAAAGAAGCGCCTTGCAGAAAAAGAGATTGTGCTCGATGTTGCCTCTGATGTCCTCGCATATCTCGGAGAAAAGGGGTACGATCCGCACTATGGAGCACGCCCACTCAAGCGCCTCATCCAGAGCAAGATACTTACTCCCGTGGCGTCGTTTATGATTGCGCAAGGGATGCTCAAGGGTGGCAGGGTAGCCGTCACGATGGAAAAAGGCGAGATTGCAATCCGTGTGGAGAAGAAATCCACTCTCAAGCAACGAGTTCGTGCAAAGGCAGAGGTGGTATAGGTGCCTGTTCTGTAAGCCAAGGCTATATATACTAGTTTCTGTTTTCTTTAGTAAAGACAACAGAGCATGCTATCATATAGTTATGGTGACTACCGATGACAAAAAACTGAACCTTGTAAAACAGCTATATTCTCAAGAGCAGTATTCAATGAGAGAGGTTGGCGAAAAGCTCGACATGTCTCTCGACGCAGTGGTTTATTTTATGCGCAAACACAATTTAAAGCGAAGAACACTGAAAGAAGAAAGTGTTCTTCGCTTTAGAAATAAACCACTGTCGTATTGTTTGCAAGAAAATTTGACGACAGAGCAGGAAAAGTTGAAGATGGTTGGTGTTGCTTTGTATTGGGGTGAAGGATACAAAACAGAAAAAAGTAGCGGTATCGATCTTGCGAACAGTGACGTTTCCATGGTACTTGTTTTTCTGTGTTTTCTACGAGAAATATGTGGAATTGATGAGAAAAGATTGCGTGTTCTTTTGTACTGTTATTCAAATCAAGATTCTAAAAAACTTATGAATTTTTGGAGTAAAGTAACAAAAATTCCCATGAAGCAGTTTACAAAACCATATGTGCGTAAAGATTTCAATCCGGCTATGCTGGACAAGATGCCTTATGGTATGATACATATAAGGTATTCCGATAAGAAGCTACTTGCTGTGGTCAAGAAGTGGATAGGGGATATTAAAATAAGATATGCGTAAGTGGCGGAGTGGTCAATCGCAGCAGACTGTAAATTTGCCGGCTTCGGCCTTCGAAGGTTCGAATCCTTCCTTACGCACAGCTTAGAACGACTCGGTTTTTCCGAGAACGATAAGAACGGTTTTCTGGCTTCAATATTGAGTTTTTTGTCTGTGAGCACGAGGTTCGAACCGACTGCGCGGATGATTTGGCGTTTTCGTTGTTCATCTCCGTCCAAATACCAAGAAATGGCTCTATTGCTAAACGAAATCAACAATCGGGCGGGTTCGAACCACTGGTTTCCTTCTCGGGCTAGCTTCATCCTGTCACGTATGCTCGCCTGCTCATCCTGAAGCATTTGGCGCTGGCGAATGAATTCAGTATCGTCAATGACATCACGAATCCGAAGCGTAGTGAGGTTGGCAATCGACCGAGTTGACTGTTGGTATGCGTCCTCAAGCGCTTGTAGTTGTTTTGCTTGCTCGTCTTTTCGGTGGTTAGCCGCAGTGTCAATTTCCCCAAGAGTCCATTGGTGAAGTTTCTCTGGAATGACGAGTTGGCGAAGCGCTTCTTTAAAAGCATCATCTAGCAAGATGGCGCTGAGCGATGGTTGACGGCAGCGGTAATCCAACCTGCGTTTCGAGCAGTGATAGTACATGTAGATGGTTCCGTACCGGTTAATCTTTTTTTCTGCGGTGACCATGAACCCGCATTCGCCGCATCGAATAAGACCAGTAAATGGAAAACGATATTTCTTTGGAGCCGGTTTACCCCGTCGTTTGAGAAGCGTCTGTAGTCGCTTGAATTCATCGAGGGTGATAATGGGTGGGTGAGCCCCTTGGTAGGTTTCATCGTTCCAGGCGATGCGACCTGCGTAAAATGGATTCTTGAGGATCAGATGAATAGCGCTGATTGTTAGGTAATGACCTCCAAGCCGCTTTCTTTGAATGGTTCGCAAGCCCCAAGTGATCGTTTGTTCCCGAAGCTCTCGAAGTGAGTAATTCCCTGTTAGGGCAAGTTCAAATAGCCGTCGCATAAGCGGAAACCGCTCGGGGTCGGCAGTGATAGTTTTCGTGTTTTTGTCGTTAAGGTACCCAATGGGAGGCATATTGGGGAGCCAGCCACGTTGCAGCTTCGCCCGGTTACCCCGCTTTACGTTTTCGCTCAGATTGTCCACATAATATTTCGAGTAGCCGAAGATGATGGACAACATGAATTTGCCCTGCGAGTTATTCTCGAAGGAAAAATTTGCGAACTTGAGGTCTTTGAGCGCTTTCTGGTCGAGCAGGTAGATGATCCGCCCGCCGTCAATTGAGTTGCGTGCCAAGCGGTCAGGGTGCCAGCAGACGATTCCCTCGGCCTCGCCTCCCTCTATTCTTTTGAGCATCTCGTCAAAAAGTGCACGCCCTGGAGCTTTTGCGCTGTATGACTCCTCATAGATTCCGACAATTTCAATTTCTGGGTGTGCGCCGAATTTCCTCTCCAGTTCTTGCTTCTGGGATTCAATGGAAAGCACCTGCCGGTCTTCCGATTCGGTGGACTTGCGACAATAGAGGAAATATTTCATGGATGGGGTATGCCAAAAATGTAGCATGCCCACTGGATTTGTCACGCAGAGCTAATTTGCCAGAGCGACATATTCTCAGGTCTCCTCAAGATGATTCCAGCACGTAAGCTGTGCCAATGGAAGAAAAGAAAACCAATCAGGGCATCCCCACCGTATCCAAAGTGCTCCCCGATGGCAGCATCATCGAGCTCGTCTACACCCCCGAAGATCACAAAACCCACCTTGCCATATATCGCAAGGGCAGCTTTACCCTGGAAGAATCCGTCAACACCGGCAACGAACACCTCGTCCCCATATCTCCCGGAAACAATCTACTCAAGCATCGTGTGGTGCTACTCCCAGAACAGCCAGAGGAATACGAATCGGTAGAAACCCTCCTCCAAGATATTCAAGCATATCTCTACCGTTACGTTGACCTCACCCCCGCATTCTCCCGCATCGCCAGTTGCTACATCCTCCTCACCTGGGTCTATGATGTCTTTAACGAGCTGCCGTACCTGCGGCTTCGTGGTGACTATGGCTCCGGCAAGACCCGTGCCCTCCTCATCATCGGATCGGTATGCTACAAGCCGTTCTTCGCCAGCGGGGCAAGCACCGTTTCCCCAATCTTCCATACCCTCGACACCTTCCGAGGCACCCTCATCTTCGACGAGGCCGATTTCCGCTTTAGCGATGAGAAAGCTGAACTGGTAAAAATCTTCAACAACGGCAATGTACGAGGATTCCCGGTACTCCGCACCGCCATTACCCTGAAGCGAGAATTCGACCCCCGCGCCTTCTTGGTCTACGGCCCCAAGATCGTCGCCATGCGTAATTCTTTTGACGACCAGGCACTGGAGAGTCGCTTCATTACCGAAGAAATGGGGCAGAGAACCTTACGGAAGGACATCCCCATCAACTTACCGGAAATACAGAAAGAAGAAGCACAAACCTTGCGGAACAAGCTTCTCATGTACCGCTTTCAAACACTGGAACACACCAAGATCAACAAGAACCTCATTGACCCAAGCGTATCGGCCAGGCTCAATCAAATCCTCATACCGCTCCTCTCCATCATTGAAGATGAAGGAATCAAGGAAGAGATACGGCGGGCGGTAAGCGGAATGCAGGAAGAATTGCGGGTTGAGCGGAGTACCACACCAGAAGGCGAGCTCCTTGAACTCCTGGTAGAACTAACCACTGACACCAAAGAGGCATATATCCCACTCTCTGAGATCACCAACCTCTTCATTGAGCGGCATAGTGCCGACTATGAGCGCCCCATCACCAACCGCTATATCGGCCACTTGCTCCGCAAGCGCCTACGGCTTTCTACCTACAAGCGTCATGGAGTGTATGTGCTACCGCTTACTGAACAAGGGAAAATTCTTGTGCTTGCGGAACGCTATGGAATCAAGAAGGATTAGTGAAGCCGACTTCGTTTCCGCGCCACACCGACGAGGCCGAGAAGACCACTACCCAAGAGCCAAAAGGCTGGCGGTACGGGAGTGCTCGTCATTGTTGTCTGCGTGGTGCCAACGAGTGTTGTCTGGCTGGTGTTGATAGGGATCAAGTACGTATCGACACCTTCGGCGATGAGCATTGACGCTGACCAGATGAAGGTGTTAGCAGTGGAACAATCACCCAAGAAAGCAAGGCATATGTTAGATGACATAATATCCCATACTTGGGTGTTCAGTGCTGCAAGGGCGTTGCTGCCGTAAAACGATGCATAGGTTTGTATTGCAGAGTTAGGGAATTGCTCCATTGGGAAATACCCATGTAGCATATACCCCGCCCGTGCATACTGCGCCGGCGTAAATCGTACCGGCGCGCCTGCCATTACATCCGCATACGTGTAGATATGCAACGTTTGCACGTCGCCGACCGCCACGCGAGCATTGTAGTCAGCAGACATTACCAGGGTAGGCGTACCCAGGTTTGCCTCCAGAAGCCCTGCATATACCTCGGGATTGGCCGCAGGGTAGGGGGTTGATAAACCACCAGGGCCCGTAGC
Organism: Candidatus Yonathbacteria bacterium RIFCSPLOWO2_01_FULL_47_33b; assembly: GCA_001823575.1. GTDB lineage: Bacteria > Patescibacteriota > Minisyncoccia > Phycocordibacterales > UBA1550 > UBA1550. The sequence continues at coordinate 12,742 of MHUW01000017.1, forward strand.
ATATCCGTCATAGACGAGTGCTGCACGAGCAGAGCCAACGGATACCACAGCTACCACTGAAAGCAGCACTGCAACAAGTCGTTTCATTTCTTTACTCCCCCATCCTTTTCATTATCTGAATTCCCATAGTTGCAACGTACCGAACCCCTGATGCACAGAACGGGGGACCAAAAGGGAGCCCCCTTTGGCCAACGGTCACAATCGGAAATTCAAGAGCCCTGAGCGTTTGTTGTTTTTAGTCCAATACGACTAATTTAAAGCACATTTCATGCCCGAAAAATATATGCCATATTAAACAACAAGATCGAAATTTGTTGTTTAGAGGAATGTAAAATATTCCGACATCTTAAAGCAAGTTACGCTCTTGCGCTGTGATGGATATGAACCATGCGCTAATAGACCGTCCCGGTTGGCCCCTTCCAACCTTTTTCAGTTTGTTCAAATGTGATGTCACCCTTCACGATTTTCTTCTCACCCGCGCGATGTCCACCGCAGTCGCCTTCAATGAACTCAGCACACCCCATCCTTCTCGGGACGTCCTGGGCGTAAACTACTTCTGCCTCATAATCGATCTTGTACCACTTTACGCCAAATGTTTCGCCGGTCTGCCCATTAACCTTCTTGAAGGACTTGAGTAATGATTTGTTCATTAGGTCAAACGGGTCTCTCTGGACGAATTCTCGTTTTGCGTCCCCTTCTGATGGATGGGAAATGGCCCCACACCCAAAGACCAAGACTGCAACTATCAAGTAGATTGAATATCGTATCTTCTGCACCATGAGGCCCCCGTATATTTCCTAAATATGCTGATATTTTCTATCCGCCAGCCACTTTGCGGAAAAGGAAAGATTTTCGTACTTGACACGCGTTACGGGATCAAGAAAGGGGAGTAACGCTCTTCCTTCTTTTCCGTGCCACACTCACGAGGCCGAGAAGGCCGCTTCCTAAGAGCCATGCGGCTGCGGGGAGGGGGACTGACGGGGCAATGGTGACGGTGCCGGAGGCGAGGGTGAGACCTTGGCTGGCGAGCGGGATGAGATACTCATCACGACCGGGACCGCCAGAAGCGACCGTCATCGTTTGGGACCAGTCGAAGAGGTCGAGATCAGAAGCACTCCAGGAAGAAGTTGCGGAGGTTATTTCCCACACGTTCGTATTTACGAAAGCAAGTGTATCGCTGCCCTGCATTGTTGCCCATTGCCGTAGAGAGATGGAGACATGCTGCATAACCTGCGTAGGGAAATTAACGTCAAGAAGGTATGCCGCCCGTGCATACTGCGCTGGTGTAAACCGTACCGGTGCGCCTGCTTGCACTTCGGCGTAGGTGTAGAGTGTTACCGGCCAGTATTCACCAAGATGCGAAAGAGTGTTGCGGTCGGCCGACATTACAAGAATCGGTGACCCACCGTAGTTCAGCTCAATCAACCCCGCGTACACTTCGGGATTAACCGTAGGGTATGGAGTAGAAAGACCTCCGGGGCCCGTATCCCATCCGTCATAGACGAGTGCGGCACGGGTAGGGGTGGCAAAGACTGTTATAACGGCAAGTCCAAAAGCAGCGATCAAGTATCTCATGATGCTTTCCGCCCAGTAACTTCAAGCAACTTGTCCTTGATCGACTTGGCTATGAATTCTTCCATTTCCCGCCGACTTTTTTCCTGGCTTGCAGGATTACCGGTCACCACTGCCTTCATTTGTTGTTTCCAAATATCGCGCTTGAGGCTCGGGGAATAGATTTCTAGTGTGTAGGTCATGGAGGATTCCGGCGCTTTCAGAGAGAAGAGCGCATTGCCTTCAAATCTCGACCCTTCAACTTCCATCACAAAGATCGCTTCTGTTTTTGTTCGCTCAGTAATCTTGGTATAGAACCTTCTCCGTTCTTCGTCGGTCATGGCCGGTGAAAGCCGCTCGTTCGTCCGAGATAAAACTTGATCGACTTCGTAGGGTGTTACCACCTCGTACAATCCGGCACTCTTGATCTCTTTGGCGAGGGTGCTCAATGTTTGTCCCTGAACGGGGTTTGCCATGATCGCAAGGCGCCTGAGTTTTGAAAGCGACCGCTTGTCCTCTTCTGAAAGTGAGGCGTCCAGAAATTCAACCCGCACTTCTCCCCCTGAGGTTGTCTGATGTATTTTGAGGCCCTGGTACGCCATGGCCGCTATGGGGACGGCGATGCACCCCTGGAGGGTGACGCAAAGCAAAGGAACCCCCAGGAGTGTGGCCAGTTTGGCTATCTCTCTCTTTTTCATGTTCGCGCCCCTTATATCGCCAACACTTTCTTGTTTTGCCGATCCGCTGCCAGTGCTGCCCAGATGACGCAAACGGGCCACGTGAAGAGGAGTCCGAAGCCTAAGGTGAACAGGCCGACGATGAGGGAAATGATGAGCATAATGACGCCGCCCGAGACGGTGGAGTACATCATGCCGAGCGGGCCGAAGAGGAAGGCCAAGATGACCGCCACCATCGTGCTTTTCCCCGCACTCTGTACCACCACAATTTTCTGATCTGCTGCCATGGTTACCCCTCCCTTTGGATATTGCTCCACACGGCGGATAGCCCGCCGCCTCTATCTTCGCCCCCACATGACGGTCAATTCTGAGTTCCTGTGCATTTGAGAATGCTTTTGTTAGGAACTAGCTCAACCCCGTAATTTCTAATACTGAAATCGTTGCGTAACGGTGGTTCATAGCTCTGGGAATATCCCGTTGGGGTTAAATATACAGAGGTGAAAACAATAACGCAATCAATATTGTTTTCCTGTTGTTTTCTTTTACCAAGTCTAAACTCGCCGCATGAACCGAAGATCAAAAGTTTCTCAGGCCGCTGTGGTCATTTCGCCGGGAGGTAAAGGCGACAAAGGGATCAGGATTGGTGAGACCCAAGGGCTTGTTGCCCCCATCCCCAAGAAAACCACAACGGTAACGCTCCGTTTGTCTGGGCCGTGGCATGTCCTCTGGCAGCGGCTCCGTGCCGCCGTGCCCGGTGTTTCCGATGCTGAACTCTTGCGCCAGGGGGTGGCGCTCCGCATGGCGCTTGCCGCCTTGGACGGCAAAGGCCAAAAACCCAAAGCCTTTATCCAGTATTACGATCAGGCGGGTAAGCTTCAGACGGTCGATCTTGAAGAGCATGTCGGTATCGAAGTGCCGGAAGAAAAGGGCTGAAATTGACAGCAGAATATTCTTTGCCCACAATTAAATTGTGGTTAATACCGTGAAAGGAGGTTTGGGGAAGAGCGCTCACGGAGGGTGAGCATACGGGGCACGCCTCTACCTATGTCAATCGTTCCGCGCGGAACTGGTAATACACGATTGACATGGGAGTACGCATGAAGAAACCCCGATCACAGCTTGTCTTGTTGCAGTATCAGGTGGAACGGTTGCTTAGTCGTAAGAGTATGAAGTTTGGGTTCACGGCTTCGGTCACCGAAAAGCATGATGAGACCGAGGCCGTAGAGAAACAGTCGTCGTCCACAGAGTACACAATACCGTCTTTGCAGAAAAAGGATTGAATGAGATTTAAAGCACCCTGAAGTATCACCAGGGCTGGCTGCCAAAGTAAGAGCACCCAAAGTTGTGGTTCTAGAAGAACATATTCACCGATAGAAGGACATCCCTGGGCAGCGTGCGCACGCTGCCCATTTTTTTGCTTGGTTAACAGAATGCTCAATCATATTGCATCTCAAATAATTAAGATGGCATTATGGGTGCTTGGTTATTAAGTATGCTTACTAAATGAAGGGGGTGAATATGGACAATTATCACATTACAAAAGATGGAGATAAGTGGAAATTTACAAAAGAGGGGAATGAGCGCCCCTCTAAAGCAGCCGACACAAAGCAAGAAATCGTTGAAAAAATGAAGGACTTCATGAGCGACAAGACTGGCTCGGTAAAAATTCACAAAGAAGATGGCAAGATTCAAGAAGAGCGTACTTATCAGCGGAAAAATGATCCTCGAAAGAGCAAGGGATAAAACGGGATCGTCTTTACCAGAATACGTACTTCGGGGGACATGGGGACGTGGGGACGTTGAAAAGGGGTATCCACTGAGCAAGAGCCCCTTCTTTTCTGCCCATATTTCCCTTGGCTCCCGGCCACCTGACACCCTGTAGCGACGTCCCCACGTCCCCACATCCCCCGAATGTGCCCGAGAGGCATATTTTCACCACTACGAGTTTCGCTGGCTTTAGCTGACAATGGGGAAAGTTCTTGCAGACACTCTAAGCTCTCCGAGAACAATACTCATGTCATCTATTCACTCATACATCCGCACTCACCGGCGGAAATGGGCGCTCACCCAGAAGGACCTTGCATTTCTCCTGGGACGAAAAAGCTCTACGCACGTATCCCGTCTCGAACAATCCAAGCGCACGCCGCACGTTGAGATCATCCTCGCGTGCGAAATCCTTTTCGGCATATCGTCCGGTCAACTTCTCCCCAAGCTCTATGAAGAAGTCGAGGAACAGGTTATGGCGCGTGCCAAAGAGCTTTACGAAAAGCTCGAAGGGGAGCGCAGCCACCCTGCTACCAGGAAGAAAGAGTTCCTTTCGACCGTTCTCAAGCGTGCAGTTACCAGACTTAATCAGACAGAAGGAGTATGAATCAGAAAACCAATCACAATCTTGTGCTCTCCGTATATCCTACCAGTCGCGGCTATGCCTTCGTGCTTTTTGAAGGCCCGCAAAGCCCATATGATTGGGGTGTAAAGGAGATCAGAAAGAAGAACAAGAACGAGCAGACATTGAAAAGCATCCATGCGCTCATTGAACGCTACCGCCCAGACTACCTCATCATTGAAGACCACACCGAGCACGGCTCGCGCCGGTCGTCACGGATTCGCAGACTTTATCGGATGATTGCCCACCTTGCTGAAACCGAACAGGTCGAACTGTTCCGCTATTCGCGGCGCACGGTACGGACATGCTTTGAACCTGTCGGCGCGCGCACCAAGTTTGAAATTGCTCAGGCTATTGCGCTCCAGATTCCAGCCTTTGCGCACCGGTTGCCACAGATGCGCAAAATCTGGATGAGTGAAGACCCGCGTCAGAGTTTATTTGATGCGGCGGCGTTGGGGGTAGTGTTCTATATACCGGCCCCACGCGGAAACCCTAGTTCATGAGTGATCCTCCCCCCTATTGCAAAAAATTCAATGTGGTACTACAATTGCGATAGACCTGAATACTTGAAAAAGGGGGCAATATGCAAAAGTTATGTTTTGCCAATGAAGAATTGCGAAATAAATTTTTTGCGCATGTTTCTCCGTTAGAAGGTCGCTTATTCGTACAAACAATGGCTGGCCTGGAACCAGGGGTTTATAAGGAACGCTATCCAAGGGTTGGTGTCAGTTTACGTGGTGCGTGTGTTGCCTTGGAATTTCATGTCAACCAGAATCAAGAGCTAGATATTGAGAAAGTTACCGTACTGCATTATGGCGGACTAAAAGGATTGCGTTGGTCTGCTTGGGGATTAATGGAGCAGTTTTGGTGCAAACTCCTGAGGCTCATAAGAATTAAAGGGGAGTAACCGAAGAGAGTGGACTTCTTTTTCAGAAAAAGTAAATTTAATAGACCGCTGTTCTTATTAGTAAGGCAAGGCGCAAAAGCGTCCGCGATGTAAGGGTGAAGGCCCTTCGTGGGCCTTTTGTTTTTTGTACTTATTAGGAGTTCTGCGATGAACAAATCCTCAAACACAAAAGAAAGCAAAGTATGTCTTTCACTTCCTGCGCTTACTCCAGATGAGATTAAGAAAGAGCGGGAAAAAATGGGATTGAGTCAATTTTCTTTCAGTGTGAAATATGGCATCCCCATCAACACCTTGCGTGCTTGGGAACAGGGAACGCGAATGCCACGCGCTAAGAACAAGAATCTGTTGCTAAAGTTGTTTACAACGTGATTTATTAAAAATCATGAATCCATGAACCCTCCAGTCTATATGGAGGGTTTTTTTATTGTTCAGCCTGTGTACCCCTCCTTTAAGAGGAGAAGCAAGTCTGTACCCACTGTTGTACCGGCGCACTAAGCTTGTAGAAAAAGAACACAGAGAGCAGGAAGCCAATTGCCACGATAGCATCAATGACATATAACACCACGCGCTGCGCCTTGTACCGTTTATCAAGTGCCGAGAATGTGTCGGTAAAATTCGGCGCAATAGCAGCATGCTCTTTTTCAAGTTTCGCTTTTTGGCGATTGATCTCAATACCGATTACATCGAGCGTGTGTCGTTGGTTGCGCAATAGGAAGTGCATGAGCAACATGAAGACAAAGGAGCCCATAAGGATCGCGGCACTTATCCAGAAATTCCCGTCGATCTTGGTACTTTCTTTCATCTGGGTTGCAACAATGATGGTGGCAACAGGAATCCCAAGAAGTTGGTTCTGGATATCTGAAAATATCTTGTGAATCTTCCCGAAATATTCGACTCGTGCCGCTTCGATCTCATCTCGAATCTTCTCATATGAGAAGCCAGCGGCGAACAGCTTGTATCCTTTATCGAATCGTTCTTTTAGTTCTTTAGCATTTTCAAGAAGTGCCGCAAATCGTTTGGATGATGGGAGTTTGGCAGTGAGTTCATATATCGCCTCCGCCATGATGGAGGCGCACTGTTCCTCATGTACTCCTTGCGGAATCGCATTTGAGAGGTCTGCAAGCGTTGTAAGATTGGTTGCTCGCAAGTCCTTCTCGGTGAATTTGACAGGTACGTCGAACTTGCCTTCCTTCACAAAGACAAGAAGCTCATCCTGTTCATCAAGGAATGCCGCGCATGATTTCAGCATGGCGATAAACGTAAGAATGGCGCGGTACGTAATGATCATATGTTTCGGAGGCACTGCGTCATTCTTGGAAAAATTAGTATCGAGCAGATAGAAATTTGTCGGTTCTTTGACGTGCGCGGTCGGATACTGAAGGAGGGCATCAAAGTTTTCCGAAAGTAGGCCGAACCCTGGTCGCGGGGTTCGGATTTCTACTTGTACTGTAGAACCTATGCCGATAGTGGCAATGGCAGCGGGACTGAGGAGGGTAAGAGCGCTATTGTCAAAATCTGCTTCGCATGCTTGGAGGGCCGCAAGCTTCTCGGGGGTGTCAACTGATAACGTTCCCGTTACGATGCCTGCCTGATTGGTTCGGCCTGTGAGAGATCGAACTATCGTGACGAGGTCATTGAACTGAGCCATTAACCAAGCTCGCTACGGAGTTCTGCCTCCAAATTCTCTGGGAGGTTAGTGAGGGTCAGCGTATGTTTTTCAGAGTCATATTTTGCTTGCCCGTTGGTAAGTGCACGGCGATCAATCTCTACCGACCATAACGGCGTCTTTGCCTTGATCTTAACAAGTGTTTTGAGACTGCGACCATCGGGCACGAAGCCGTCACTTATTTGAACATCTCCAGTCGTGAGCGCTTTCTGAAGCGATTGGGGGTCGTCTGGCCAAATAGCATTCGTAAGGGTTTCGAGAATGAGGGGCTGATCATTTCTTTGACGATCAGAGCAGTGGTCATGCGCAGCCTTGAGAAAATCTTCCTGCTGCTCTGGCGTGAGACCGGATTTCTTGGCGAAGTCTTTGAGAACAGCGACGAGCTTCTTTGTTTCCTCCGTGGAGGCGATTAGCTCGTCACAGCCAAGAAACAGTTTGAAGTAATCGGAGACTTCGCCTCTCTGCTTGAGGAAGCCGATATATCGAACATCCTTTTCACCCTTGAGCCAATCGGTAAGGTTTACCCGTCCAGCAACCCGGAGATTCTGGAGATCGACATGTACTGAATCGACCACTTCAAGCGAATCATCATTAATGGCACTACCTTTGATGTTGGTGATGATGGCGACAAGGAACCATCTTACCTTTGCGGTATCCGTGATTTGTGCCATGAGAACATAGCCACCGGTGGCGAGGGGTGCTTGACCCGCTTTCGTGGCGAGTACCTTCATGAGATCTTGAGATGCCTCAAGGAAAGATTTGCTTTTATCCTTGAACGTTTTTCGAAGGATGCGGGAAGCCGGATAGTTGGTTTCGTCTGCATGGAACCTACCGTATCCTTTCCCTGTACGATCCGCGTATAGCCCATGGATATCATGCACGAGCTTTTGTACAGGTTCGGTTACGTTCAGAGTTGATGACCGGGTAACAACTGTGGCTCTACCATGTCGCTCTTTGACGAGCTTGTGGATGACGACCGAATCGATTGTGCTCAAAGCCTTTCCCCTAAAGAACGTTGACAGTTTCAGCGCGGTTTCTTGGCATTGCCGAGTGCTATTCCGCGCGCCGCTTTTTTCTCTATGGGCACTCTGGCAATGGCAGTTTCGTAATCAAGGCCTGCATCCTTCATGGAACGAATGAGGGACGCAATCACCGCTAAGTGGGAGGGCACTTCGCCAACCGACTTATAGTTTGTAATTGAGTTGGGGTTGAGCTTCAAGAGCCGCGCGAAGGCGCGGCCGGAGAGCCCAGCCCGTCTTAATTCTTCTTGAAATGAATCGTACCTCATTAAGGCGGGGACGATAGCATAGATTCACACTAATTTGTGTGGTCATCGCTTGAGCGCACATTAGTTAGTGTGTATAGTTTTGCGTGTTACAGAAAACAAGGGGGTGGTCATGCGTGAAGATACAAACACCAAGCGCGTCGGCATTTGGATTCGTGTTTCTACCGAAGACCAGGTGAAAGGGGAGAGTCCTGAGCACCACGAGCGCCGTGCCCGCCTCTACGCCGAAGCCAAGGGCTGGAACGTGGTCGAGGTGTACCGCCTGGATGCAATCTCGGGGAAGACCGTCAAAGACACCCCCGAAGCCAAGCGTATGCTCGTTGATATCAAGAACGGGCACATCACCGGGCTCATCTTCTCCAAACTCGCCCGCCTTGCCCGCAATACCAAAGAACTCCTCGAATTCGCTGAAATCTTCCGCGAGTACGACGCCGACCTCATATCCCTTGCCGAATCCATCGACACTTCAACTCCTGCTGGTCGCCTTTTCTACACCATGATTGCGGCGATGGCCCAATGGGAGCGGGAAGAAATCGCTGCGCGTGTTGCCGCCTCCGTCCCCATCCGTGCCAAGATGGGGAAGCCATTGGGCGGCCAGGCCCCCTTTGGCTACCAATGGAACGAACACAAGCTTCTTCCTCATCCAGCCGAAGCACCAGTACGGAAGCTCATGTATGAACTTTTTCGGGAATATCGACGCAAGAAAACCATTGCGCGGATGCTCAACGAGCGTGGCTATCGTACCCGGAATGGCTCACTGTTCTCTGACACAACGGTAGACCGCCTTCTCCGTGACCCCACGGCGAAAGGCATCCGTCGTGCAAACTACACCGTCTCCAAGAACAGCAAGAAAGCATGGGAGTTGAAGCCGGAAAGTGAATGGGTGCTCCATGAGGTAGAAGCCATCGTTACCGAAGACCTCTGGAACGAATGCAATGCCATCCTTGATGAGCAACGGGCGAAGGGGAAACGTCCCACAAGACAGGTCATCCACCTCTTTGCCGGGCTTACCTACTGCGGCTGCGGGGAGAAGATGTACGTGCCATCAAACACCCCCAAATACGTCTGCCATTCCTGCCGGAACAAGATTCCGGTTGTTGACCTAGAGGGGGTATTCCACGAACAGATCAAGAACTTCTTCTTTTCACCAGAGGAGATCGCCGCACACGTGGGCAAAGCTCACGCCGTCATCAAAGAAAAAGAAGAACTCTTGAGTACACTTTACCGGGAACAGAAGAAGCTCGCGGCTGAGGTTGACCTACTCTATGACCTCTATCAGTCGGGCGCAATCGACAAGCACGGTTTTGGTGCCAAGTATCACCCTCTGGCAACCAGGCAGCGGCAGCTTGAAGACGAGATTCCCCAAGTCCAGGCAGAACTTGATGTCCTCAAAATCTCCCACCTCTCTCAAGAAGAGATCGTCACCAGTGCCCGTGACCTGTATTCCCGCTGGCCTGAGCTTCCCCATGAAGAAAAACGCCGGATCGTGGAAGTCATCACCGACCGGATCATCATCCACGAAGGGGAAGTAGAAATGAACCTCTTCTACGCTCCGCCTGCATCGACACCAGGCATGACGCCTCCCACTTCGCAAACACCCCCGACCCCCTCCACCCCTCCTTTAAACGATGGTGGAATGGCAACGAAACTTCATGGCCGCGTTGCCTTCTTGCCATACGTAGCCGTAACGCTTAAGGCATTGAGAAGAAAGGAATTTGATTTTGACCCCAAGACGCTAGGCGAGCACATCAAGAAACGCAGGCTGGAACTCAAACTTACCCAGAAGGAAGTAGCCGCCCGCCTCAAGGTGAACGCCTGGACGGTGCTCAATTGGGAAAAAGGGGAAACGCAGCCGCTTCCGCAGTCAGTACCAAAGATCATCTTGTTTCTTGGTTACGATCCAATGTGTGAGGCTTAGGAAATCAACGTCGGGGATAGTGTATCAACCATCGTGCCGGTTCTGCTGAAAAAATATTCTTGCGCATGCCTAAGTCGTGCGCTAAGCTTACGCTTACATAATTGCTTAGCGTGTTCCCATGACAGGTTCTGAAATTACCGAGCTCCGTAAATCATTGGGGCTTTCCCAAGTGGAATTCGCACAGCTTTTTGATGCGCATCATATGACGGTGAGCAAGTGGGAGCGGGGATTGCTCTCACCCTCCCCGTATCAGATAGGACTCATGCGCGAGTTTCATAAAGCTGCTGAGGCAGAGCGTGCAAAGGTGCAGCAGGAAGTGAAAAATCTGCTCATCGGTGCCGGAGTCATTGCGGCAATTTTTTGGTTATTAACAACAGCAAAGAAATAAGGGGATTGTATGTATGCGAATACTTACTCTCGCATGGCTGTAATTGCGCGAGATAAATTAACGGGGTTCGGCGAGCATTGGGGCATCCTGCTTCCGACCGGGTATGTTGCTCATAATACGGATGAGCGGAATACCCATGTTGTTACGTTTGAAGAATTTGCTGCGGGAAAGCCCGTGAAGGTAATCCGCGAAGTGCCACCCTCTGAACACCGGGGAACGTATTGGCGCTTGCAAGCTGAACTTGCCGCAGCACGCCCCTATGACCTTCTTCAATACAACTGTGAGATATTCGCTAATACGGTTACAGGCTACAAACCGGAGAGTCCGCAGGTGAAGGGATGGGCTCTCCTTGCTCTGCTTGCGCTTGTTGTGCGAATTGCCGCCTAAATTGCTATTTTCTAAGTCCCGGGTACGTCTTTCCTTTATGGTTAATTTATCTTCAATTTCAGCGCGATTTGGGTTCGGCCAGCTTTGGGATTCCCGGTATTATGTAGCTGTTGCCGAGCCACTATAAACACAATCAGTTATGCAATATTTCTTTGTGATCCTCAAGAAATTCGACAATGCGGCGTTTCACGGACTCTGGTTCTTTAAGCTCACATTCCCAAATAATAAGAGTTCTCCAACCAAGCTTATTTAGAGCCTCCAGAGTTACCTCATCCCGATCCCGATTGCTGTTGATCTTTGCTAACCAGTACGCCGCATTCTGTTTAGGCTTACGCGCACCACGTTGGCAATCGTGTCCGTGCCAGAAACATCCATGAACAAATATGATTTTATGACGACCAGCGAATACAAGGTCAGGTTTGCCAGGTAGATCGGCGCAGTGCAGCCGGTAGCGATAACCCATATTAAAAACGAGGCGACGCACCAGCATTTCCGGGCCAGTATCACGCCCTTTCACTGCACGCATGATGCGGCTGCGAAGCTCGGGCGTGCCTTCCTTCATGCGCGGTGAAGGGGTGTATCGTCCGATGCTGCTATTTCTATCCCATTTCGCACAAGACGGGTGCGCCGGACAGTTTCTGCTCCCTTGTGATTTACCTCAAGATAAACAGATGTTAGTTCGTCATCCTTGCCGCCAAATACATCAAACAATGCTTGGAGAAAGCCTACATCGTTAAGGCTTTGTGGTGGAGGCGCTGGGTTGTTGCGCACACTCGGCACCGTTGATGGAAAGAGATAAATACATGGCGGCGCAAGCCTGTAGTCGCCCAATTCCATCGCCTTTACTCTATCAAGCTTAGGGCAGGGCCGCGCCACTGTTCCGCAGAGAATGTCCCAAATAACCAATCCATCCACCACTTGAGAACGGCCGATGATTTCGGCGCTTAGCCGTGTGTGAATTCCCGACCAGGCACCCTTTCGGGGATCGGAGCCTTCATTTTGACACATGCTCCAAACGATAAACTCATTTGCATTCGCTGGCCGGTCAAAAATGTTCGTGTTGTTTCCGTCAAGACATCCTTTGAGTTCAATAACGGCTGTTCGCCCGTTGGGAAGGCGAACCTGATAATCATGGCGATTATCTTCTCCCGCAGATTTCCAGTCAGCAATCGCGTCTTTTGCTTTCATGTAGTCCAACACCGTAGCAACGAAGGCACGCTTGTACTTCATCGTCGCGGCTTGTTGACCACGTACACGTTCGATTGCCCCACGAAAGAGGCCGCTTTGATAAAAGTTTTGTTCGTCTAGGCCATGGTTACCCAACTTGTGCGCTTCATGTTTCAGCGTTTCTGCAAATTCGACAATTAGTTTCCGCAGTGCCGGATTTTTCTCACAAGGGGTTATGGGAGAACTCATATAAAAACCTCAATCGGGAATGATATCGCGATCTTAGCTTAAATTCGGTTGGCCCGCAGTTTGGGCCAAGTGAGACAACAGATGCTTGGCAAGGTAACGCGCTACTGGAACAGCAACAGCATCGCCCATGGCGGTATATCCGTCATTGTAGGAACCCGGCAGTTTGTATGATTCCGGTGCACCCATCAGCCGTGCGGCCTCGCGGACGGTTAAAAGCCGGGTGTCGATACGCTTTCCACGCTTTAGGACAATAACCTGGCGGCTGCTGCCGCCTTGTGCAGTCCGCAGGCAACCTGCAATATCGTCAAAGCGCAGTTCGAGAACTTGATTGCCTTTACGGGTGCGCTTGTAACCAGGCGCGACCGTAACAGCCTCTTGGCTCAATCGTTCCCAATGACTGCTTGGGATCATTCCTAATTTTTTAGCCGAAGCCTTTGGTGGATCGCAGGCTGCATCCCATTCAATGACATCCGATAACGTGATTTTGCGTTTGCTTGGTTCAGGCATTTTCCACCATACCCAACCTTTCAATCCTTCTGCCGCCTTAACCAAAGTGTCCGAATGAGCCCAATTGGGGCCAGTATCGATCAGGTTAGCGGGAATCTTTGCCCCTTTCTCGACAGCAATTACAAATACTCGCTGACGGGATTGTGGCACCCAAAGAGACGCATCCAACATAACAGCCCCTACGATGTAACCTTTTTTGCGCAAAGCCTCATGCAAAGCGCGGTAATGGATACCGCCATCGGCAGAGATAAGACCCGTCACGTTCTCAGCCACCAAGAAAGGCGGACGTTTCGGCATCTCGTCCATAATCCGAAGCCATTGCCATACCAGCCCGCTACGCTCAGCGTGAATGCCAGCCGTTAGTCCGGCAAGTGACAAATCTTGGCAAGGGAAGCTTGCCCAGGAAAGAACAGCTTGCGGCAGGTCAGCACCATTCACATCGGCAATAGAACCTGAATGGAAATGTTTTTTCCCGTGGTTGGCAGTGTAAACAGCTGCCTTCTTCTCGCAGATGTCGTTTGCCCATGCAGGCTTGAAAAATTGGCTCAAACCTTGGGCAACAAGGCCGCTACCTGCGAAAAATTCCAAGAATGCAGGCTTGGCGCGGCTGGTGCTCTTTTGAGCCGAACGCGGCGCTACTGCACTTGTCCCGGCATCACACTTGAATGAGAGGGAAACGCCTGAGCTATCCATTGCTATTCCCTCGAAAAAATAAATTCAGTTCCATTACAGTGGAAAATCAGTTTGTTTGCTCCCGCCGAATCGGCCCTTGATAGCCGTACCCCTGGTTTTCTTTTGCTCAATCTCAATCCCGCCCAAAGCTTCCTTGAAGTCCAGCTTGTGATCGGCCATAACACCCATTAGCACAGACACAATCGCCCAATGAGCAGGGACTTCTCCATCCTTTTTGTAGTTGGTAATGGAGTTGCAGTTGATTTTTACCAACTCGGCAAACGCCTTGTTTGTCAGCCCAGCTTTGCCGAGTTGGCGGCGGAATTCTTTATAAGTCATCACGGCTTATAGCATTGTTTTTTAACGCCGTCAATACATCTATTAATTCAAATGTAGAACTAATTAATTTATAAATTAAACTAAATAATGTACTAAAACCCTTGATAATACATTAAGATATGTATGAGTGCATGTCTTAATGTATTTACGAGATTCGCCATGTCTCAACGCATCCTACTCTCCGTAAAAGCCCATACCCTCTCCGTGCGCAAGGTCATGGAAATGACACACGACCAAGCGTTTTAGGTATTCATGAAATTGCGCTGGGGTGCTGGCGAAAAAACCGCCTGCTCGGTACTGAGGTAGGCCATGCTGTTTCCTTCAATTTAGTGGTAAGGATATACATATAAGTTTAGTAATTACTGCTCACTTTCAAGCGCAGGACACCCCTCGCCATTAACGTAGGTCTTGTAGGCTGCGATCCAGTTGGTGGCAATGGCCTTCTGCGCATCCGCCAGAGAGATTTTTTCAGCACACACCATCCGCTTGAGGCGAGTTTCAACCACATCCTTGATTCGTGCCCCACAGCGCGTGTTGTACGGCTCCGGCCATAAGTTTTGCGGGTCGGTTGGATGGCCGCCTAGCTGGAGGCTAATGAGGTGGTCTTCCTCATATGAAGCCAAACTCTTGTCCCTGTACCGATACTCCTTAATTTGTTTTTTCTTGAGATCAGTCGTGTAGCTCGACGGTGGCCGTATGGTTTTCGTCCACCCGGATACGCAGATCGTTTGCTTGATGTTTTCTTGAGTTACGTCGGGGTTCGTAACGCCTGGTGTTCGGACAGGGTCGGGAAGATTGCGTGCAAACGATACGGTCGTTACAAAGCACATCCACAGCACAAAGAACCAGCGGCTTGTTTTCATAGAGTCCTCCTTGGTGAATTTACCATGTCATTTACTACAACCACTGGCCTACCCCGCCATGGCGAGAGCAGGTGCCGGAACGATGACGGCTGAAGCTGTAGGTGCCATCGCGGCATTGCGCAGAAGCACCGGCAGGAATCGCCCCTGACGTACTTTTTGCAGGGGAATGGACGCTCTGGCCATCTTTGTTGATGTAGTGTCGGTGAGAATCTAGATCGCTCTCATTGGGAGAGGCTTCTTGGGTGTACGCCTGGCCAGGGGATTGTCGAGCTTCGGCAATATGCGGAACAACCAACACCAACGCGGTTAACAGCGTGACCAATATTCTGTTCATATATCCTCCCTTTCGTGATTAACGTTGTTACCTTACTTACTGACCTGCATCTTCAAGCTTTCTGCGCCCGCGAAAGCGAACGTGCAATCACCTGCGCGACTGCTGACCGCCGCTCGGCAACATCCTCATAGGACATCACTTGGCGGTTCACCTTGACCTTGTAGCCCCGCACGGTAGTATGGGTCGGCGTTACGGTATCCAGCCGCTCCAAGGCCGCCACAATGTCCTCAGGAGCGAGAAACTCTATGGGTACCACCTGCGCCATTTCCCTCAATTTCTTGGTGATCTTTTCTCGCCGCTTGGCATCGGGGGAAATGAAGAGAATCTGGGTAAAGCCAGAAGCGAGGCATTTCTTCAAGTTTTCCACTTCGTGATCCACATTCGTCGTTATCGAAATCTCGCATGCGATCACCAAGGATTCCTTGCGGAGCACGATATCCACTTTGCCTCCGGTGACCTGCTCCTCAATGACCGCGCGGAAGCCGCGCTCTTCACCCAAGCGCTTTACCAAATGCTGGAGGTACTTGTGTTCCTGCCCACCTCGTCCAAGAGGTGTAGGTTCCGGCGGGGGAATGGGGCGAGACTTGGGAGGCGATGTTTTTACTGCGAGAGGTGGAGCTTCAGGTGTTTCTACGGCAAGAATTTCTCGCGCAGCATCGGACTCTTCCTGTTGTGCAAGGGGAGTGCTTGGAATCTCCGCAGGCGCTGCTTCTTGTGCTGTTGCATGCGCCTTGCGAAGTTCTTCTTCCAGTGCGGAACGAGGTCTGGCATACGCTTGCCGCGATGCTTCAAGTACCAAGACGCTCCGGGTGGCCACAACATCTGGCTCGATTTTTGAGGCCGGGAATGTTTTCAGGTTGAAGTCATTTCCGGCGCTCCCGATCCGCACCACCGCTTCACCACGAGTAAGGTTCTGCAAATCACTTGCTTCGAAAGATGCAAAGCCTCGGGCAAGGCTTACCGCATCGGTATGGTCAACCCGGAATACGATACGGGTATGGATATTGCCAAGGATGGCACTCTCTACCGGGGAGCTGTGAAGTTGAGAAAGCGTTTGGTGGGCAAGCGTAAGCCCAAGCCCGTACTTTCTCGATTCCGTAAGGAGGGACGCCATTGAAGGCGTCACGAAGTGTTGGAACTCATCAAGGTAGAGGAAGTAGGGGCGGCGGTCTTCCCTGGCCGTCTGTTGCCGGGCAAGGGCAAGCTGATGGAATTTGCTCACGAGGAGGCTGCCCAGAAGGTGCGCGTTTTCTTCGCCAATGACGCCGTGGGAAAGCTTGACGAGGAGTATCTTCCCCTCGTTCATGATGCGGGCAAGGTCGAGATTGCCACGCCGTTCTCCCACCATATACCGGATGAGCTTGGGTCGGAGAAATGCATCTAGGCGCGTCAGGATCGGGCCAATGGAACGGGAGCCGATGAGGGGATATTCCTTTCCCCAGAAGAAACAGATTTCTTCATCGTGGATTTCCGCAAGGAATGCTCTTCTCCATGCGTCATCGAGAAGAAAGCGGCGGAGGTCGAGGAGCGTACCGCCCTTGGGATGTTCCAGCATAGCTATCACGGCATTTCCCAAGACTGCGCTCATGGTGTCGCCCCAGCTTGTCGCCAGGCGCTTGAAAATTCCCACCAGGTCGGATGCAATGAGGTTCTTTTCCGCCTCGCTCCCGGCAGAGAGCATATTGAAGCCGATGATCCAATCTTCATCACCGGGATCAAACACCACGACATCACGCACCCGCTCTTCCGGGATACGGGACAGGATGTCCTCGATCAAGTCACCATGCGGGTCGAAGACAGCGACCCCTTCGCCATGCTGCATGTCCTGCTCGATCATATTCAAAAGAAGGGTTGATTTCCCCGTACCCGAGGCACCGATCACATGCACATGCTGGAGCCGGTCAGGAGTGCAGAGTGTTGCTCGGGTGCTGATTCCCCGGTAGATGTTCTCGCCGAGTACCAACCTGTGCCCCATCGCAATATCGGGGAGTGCCTTGGTGTGTTTCCGTTCCCGTTTGAGCGCAGGATGAGCTACGGATGCATCTGGGAGGTGGACGAAGCCCAAGAGTTCATCCAGGGAAAGGATCATCCCGGTACGGAAGCTTTGGCGGGCAAGCAAGGCCAGTTCATGGAGTTCGTCGGGGTACTCATCGTTTTCAAGCGGCACCAGCTCATTGCTGCCCGGTCGTGCAAACTGAAGGAGGAAGCCTCCCATCGACCGTGCCAGGCTCCATGCGCGCTCTTTGGTGGTTCCCTGTGCGGCAATGCGGAGCACCACAGCAAAGAGCGGCGTTTTCGTCTTGTCCCGTGCAGAGGGTACAAACTCCGGGGCATCCGCAAAGAGGGAGCCATTCCCGCCATCGCTTACGGCCTCCCGGATGCTTCGCTCCCACGGATTTCGCACCCGCTCAAAGAGCACCTGGAAGCAGGCCGTTTCGTTGCTGCCCGCTTGTGACAGCGCAGACACTAGCGGAATGTAGGGATCGACTTTGAGGGAGTTTACTGCTTGAAGAGGAAGGAAGAATTCATAGGAGAGACCGAAATCAATGACGATACTCTCTCCGTCTTCATGCCACGCCTCCATGAGGATATCCGGCCCTTCGGTAACGGTCGCTTCCGGGACATACCCGGCAATGGTTTCCATTACTTGCGCCTTATCTGACTCCCCACAGGTAAGCGTAAGGGAAACCTCTCCACCGTGGCCGACGATCTCGAAGGAGAGTGGTTCAAGCGCGGTGGAGAGGGCAAGTAAGAGTTTCCCGAGAACGTCCGCCTGTGCCGCAAAATCCGGGGGGACACTCACCGTGAGGGTGACAAACTGCTCGGCAGGGAGTACAGGAAACGGAGGCGCTTCCTCGAAGGGGGCGACTTCAGAATTCGCATTTCCCTTGAACAGGGTTACTACCGCATCCACGAGGGAAGAGAGAAGCGTAGGCCGTCTCCCATCATCAATCGGCCCCGAAGGGTGCTCAAGGTCAGGCAGCAGGAAGAAAGGACGGTACGGCGGCTCCAAGGATACCGGGTAGTCGGCAATATGCCAGCCACGCCCACGCATTTCCCAAGCGTAGAAGCTTTCCGTCACCATTTCGGCGGGGGAGCGAGACACGGTGCACTCGGAGGCTAGAATCGTCCGAAGAAATCGCGCATCTCGGGCTTCCGCTCAGCCTCAGAGAGCGCCCGCAGTCCCTGCTTGGTCACTATCTGATCCAGTGCTTGCAGCACCGCCGCATGGGTGAGCGACCGGAACATGCTCTCCGTATCAGCTTTGTAGTAGGTGAGGGGCTTGAGAACGTTGCTGACGAAGAAGCCGAGGATGGGAATGCGGGCCACGAACGCCCAGAATCCTTTCTGTATCTCCCCGAGCCATGAGGACACGAAGAAGCCATTGCCGAAGGGAGCGGCACAGACATGGAATACGAGGGCATTACGCCGGATTTGCAGGTATTCGCGCTTAGCGGAGAGGATACCGCCCTCGGAGAGGTTCACCCGCTCGATCTTGATATCCGTGAGCTTGTGAACCCCGAGCCCTTGCTCAATGGAATCGTAGAATTCCTTTGAGGAGCAGGAGAGTCCCTGCACCATGTTGCTCCAATGCGAAACAATACCCGTTGGTACGATCACTCCCATGATGCTCCCCCTTGGCCGTCCACTTTCGTTATGTGGTCATTATGCTCCCCAAATATCTTTTTGTTCAAGCACTTCGGAGAATGGCGTCCCGGCTCGTCGGGCTTGGTCTACAATTACTTTCTCCACAACCTCCTATCTGCTTTTCATCATGAGCATATATACCGACAGTGAATTCCAGTTGAAACCGGTCAAGTTCCGCACGGATTTTGATGAGGTTGATGAAAGGTGGGGCGTGGAACCGGCAGACCCGCGCACGGTTGAGTATGTCATTGCGCTCCCGGAGGTGCAGTTTTCTTCCGAGGAGGCTGCTCGGGCATTCTGTGCGTGGCTCAACGAGACTGGCCAAGCCGGGGATTTCTTTGACTTGATGTGGGATACGGTGAGAAAACCTAGTCCTCTGCATCAGCCGCATTAATCTAAGAAATCTGTTCTTCGATGGTATCAGGGTGAAGCGTCCGGGCGCTGAAGGGAGCACTCGGCGCACCGTCGATCATGAGTTTCAAGTAGATATCGTGATTGGGAAGGTTCACCAAATCTTCCACAGAGAAAACTGGCTCAAACTCGCGGGCGAGGATGAGGGCATCCTCCGGCCCGACGCGGAAGGTAATGATTGTGCCGACATTGGCGAGCACCGCGTGCCGCACATCCGGCACCAGTTGGTGAAGATGCTGGTGCGCAAGCACGAGCCCCAATTTGAATTTCCGCAGCTCGGAAACCATGTTCGCCACGGACAGTGTCGTGAAGCTCTGAAACTCGTCCAGGTAGAGGTAGAACGGATGGCGTCTGTCTTCAGGTAGTTCGCTTCGGCTGAAGGCGGCAAGGTTCAAGGTGGTCACCAGTAGGGCTCCCAAGAGGTTTGCGCTGTCTTCACCCAAGCGTCCTTTGGCGAGGTTCACGATGAGGATTTTCCCTGCATCCATGATCTGGCGGAAGTGGAGGTCGGTCTCAGGTTCGGTGAATATGCGGTAAAGCCTCGGATCAGCGAGGAAGGCCCCGATCTTGTTCTGGATGGGGCCGATCATTTCCTGGCGGTAGCGGGGGTTGTAATGGGGGAATTCTCCTTCCCAGAATTCCCGTACCTGGATGTTTTCCACCTTTTTGAGCACCGCTCGCTGAAACCCGGTATCTGTGAGCATTCTCAGTACATCAGGAAGCGTTGCCTCCCCATACTCAATCAAGGCATACAGGGTGTTTCTCAAGATGTGCTCCATGCGTACACCCCAGGCGTCATCAAACAATTTTTTGAATGCTTCCATGAGGCCGGATACGGCCAAGGGAACCTTCTCCTTCCGCACCCGCCGCAAGGGGTTGTAGCCATACGGCTGATTGATGTCGGCAGCATCGAGGTAGATGAGGTCATCGGGGCGGTATTTCTTGATATGGGGGATGAGCCGTTCCGCCAAGTCCCCGTGGGGATCAACGAGACAAATACCCCGCCCGTTCTGTATATCCTGGAGCGCGAGGGTTTCCAGGAGCGTTGACTTGCCGGTGCCGGTTCTTCCGATGATGTAGAAATGGGAGAGTCGGTCATGTTCCTTGATCCCAAACCGTACTTTCCTCCTCTTGTTCGTCATCCCGAAGTAATTGATGTCTTTCTTGGTCATGCATCCAAGCATACCGACTAGGAGCGCGACGTCACGGTGAGTAATTGTGCCATGCGCGCATATTCCCACGTCATGTAATTATTCGCCGTATGGTTAACTATGTATGTCGGGTTGTTCTTTAACGAAAGGAGCTCGACATGAATATGCATACCCGTTCTAACACTGAATTACTCGGTATTCTCATAGGGGAGAAGAAAGCAAATGGACTCTACACCTCGCTGTCATCCCTCATCTTTGCCGAAGAGGGAACCAGTCTCTACTTCCTGGAGCTTGCCGCCGCACGGGAGCTTGTAAAGCGGTCGCTCAAGGAAGAGTTGCAGTACCAGGATGTTCTCTCTTCACCCGGTAATGTTATGGATTACCTCAAGGTGTCGCTCACTGGATATGGGCATGAAGTATTCATTGCACTCTTTCTCGATGCCCAGCATCACCTCATTACTGCTGAGGAGATGTTCCGGGGGACGCTCACGCAAACCTCGGTGTATCCCCGCGAGGTGGTGAAACGAGCTCTTGCCGTAAATGCCGCAGCCGTCATCTTTGCTCACAACCATCCTTCTGGGGTGGCGGAGCCGAGTAGAGCGGATGAGGCATTAACAAACGCACTGAAACAGGCGCTGGCACTCGTGGATGTAAAGGTGCTCGATCACTTCGTGGTGGCAGGGGCGGAGGTGATGAGCTTTGCGGAGAGGGGGTTGATATGAAAAACTGAAGAAAGCAGTTTACCCCACCGGAAGGCGGGGTTTTGTTGTTGAGGTGAGGTTATGCAGAGTCTGTCTCGGGCTTCCATCCAGATTCGATTCTTTCTATGAGGAGTGTGTCATTCCAAATTCCGCGAATTGGCATTTTTCGTTGTTCTGGCGTCAAATCACCAACCCGCCATTCTTTTTCACCATCCCAAAGCCACCAAGTAGTTACTTTGCCTGTTGCTGGATCGGCAACCCCCGCTCTAAATGTTGGAAATTTCTTTGCAAAATCGGGGACTGGCGCATTTCCTACTATCGACACGATTTGCTTGTTCACCGCTGCACTGAGGGGAAAGAAAACCACAAACCGTTCCGACTCTTCTGCGATTTGTAAATAGTCATGAACTGGGGCATCGTAGATATTTGGGAGAACACGAATTAGCGCCCCGTATTGTGGGTGTTTATGAATATATTGCGCATAAGCAAATCCTTTGGAAGTCCGGATTTGCACAATATCGCCAATCTTAAGTTGAGTCATGGATATTCCCACCCTTATTTAGGGGGTTAAATGTTTGCTAAAAACCTGGATAGCCGACTGAATGTAACAACGAATATCCGCGGTTAAGTGCCTGAGCATAGTTTGGGTTGGTTTTAGCGATGCTGTTAATTTTGTTTACCAGAGTGCCACCATTCTTCCCGAGCCCGTGGTACTCAATCAAGACTTGCTCAACAGCTCGCGCATCTTCCCTTGAAATGTTTTTAAGGCCAGGAATTTCGTCAATAGCGATTCCCTTCTGATTTAAGTGGGCACTTGCTCTTGCGCTTAGGTTATCTGAAATTCCAACATATTTCACTTTCCCACCGCTGTCTACCGACTGATAAACAGATGTCTTACCCGAACTCGGGGCTACTTTATTTATACCACCTGTGCTCGCAGCGTCAACCCCGCGCGTCGTGGCGGTTTCAGCTACTTTTTTCTCAACCTTTTTTTCTATAACCTTTGCAACTACTTTTCCTCCCGCACCTACTAGTCCGCCGCCGGGGGTGATAAGGAGGGCACCTTGTGCTACTTCTCCTGCCGTCTCAGCTGTCTTAAGTATTTTTTCAGCCCGTTGCTCATACTGTGCCTGCTCTTTCTTGTCCTGAGCGATTGATTGGTTCGCGTTATTCGTCCCGGCAACATACCCTACCCATTTGCCTTCTCTCTTCATCCGGGCAATCGTACTCGGGGGGAGTTTCCTCGTCGCATCATCGGGTGGCAATGAATTCATCCACGCGATTTCTGCGGGTGTTAGCACTTGTTGGTAGGTAGGTGATGGGGCTTGTTGGTTTGAATAAGTCGGGGTTGCTTGTTGATGTCCTACCGATGGTGTTACGGGCGATTTAGTTTGATTTAGCTTCGTAGCTGATGACGCTTGCTGCAACGGGGCGTTATTGTCAGGTTTGCGGATTGCATTACTCTGTCCTACCTGTTGGTTAAATGAATTCTGCGTTGGTAAAGAAGGTGAGTTTGTGCCTAAGCTTGGTAATGCTGACCCATTTGTAGGTTGCTGCGTAGCAACTTGCGGGGGTTTTGGGGGTGTTTGTCTGTTTGTCGGCGCGGTTGCCGGTTGCGTTGAAACAATAGGGGGGCTCACCGGATTTGCAGTATTGCTTCGAGCTTGCGACTCCCTTTGTTTGCGTTCCTCATCAGCGCGTGCTCGGGCTTCGCGTGCTATTTGATCTTGCTTTGCAGAATAGGCGGCACGCTCTTGCTCTTGGCGTTTCCACTCTTCTTCCTGCTTAGTACGCTGCTTTTTCTGTTCCTCATCAGCGCGTGCTCGGACTTCGCGAGCGGCCTGATCTTGTTTTGCCAAATTTGCTAGACGTTCCTGCTCTTGACGGCTGCGCTCTTCTTCATATTTAGCCCGCCGCTTCCTATCCTCCTCCTCGGCGCGCGCCCTGATGTCACGAGCTTCCTGATCGCGCTTGGCCCAATAGGTGGCGTTCTCTTGTTCCTGCTTGGCGATTACTTCTTGCTTTTTGCGCTCCTCCTCTTCCAGTTTGCGTCGCTCCCGACGATCTTTTTCTTCGACAAGTTTTTGCCGAACATACGTGTTTGGAGCTTCTCGCAGGGCTTGCGCGATCCGGGGGGCTTGCTCTTTTACCCCACCAGTCGCACCTCGAAACAATGCACCCACGATGGGAACATTGGCAAGACCGCCGCTTTCTGAGGTTGAGCTGTTACCGCTATAGTCACCCCCTCCGTCTGACGAGGATTCGGTATTGCCCGAGAATGAAAGGAAACGAGGCTGCGAGGAAGATTGTCCTCGTGCTGTTTTTTCAGCCTTAGCGTAGTAGAGCGGGTCTTGGGTTACATCAACAGGGGAGGAAGTGATCGCGCCTTCCCGAAAATACATTTCACGGGCTCGATCTTGGGCTGTTTGCGCAATGTGTGCTGTCCCTGTCCAGCGCTTCCAGTTGTTGAATGTTCCTTCGTACCAGTAGAGCCCGGATTCTTCGGTTTCTTTTCCCGCTCCCGTCAGATAACCACTCTGGAACATTCCTTCATAGGTAACAAGGAGCTTCCTCCCCGTTTTTGGGGTCATTTTCCCTACGACCACTTTACCGTAGCCATGTGCTAGTCCTGCATTGCAATTTCCGTTGAAAGAGGATTGCAAGGTCATGGTGTCAGGGAGAACAATACTGCAAGAGTCGGCGTACCCAACGGGTTGCGCAACTGCAAAGAAAAAACAGAATGCAAGAAATCGTAGAAATGATTTCATCGCCAAATTACCTTGGGAGCCGTGCTTGACTGATTGCTCTGGGGCGGCGAGGCGTTCGCTACATCATTGCTTGTTGCAGTTGTGGAATTTTGGTTAGTGTTTTGTGGCGACGGCGCAACCCCGTTTTGTTGAAGCTTATCATCTACCTTCTGACGGATGCGGTCTCTTACTTTTTCCTCGATTTGCCTATCAAGAGATATTGCGAATGCCTTAAAGATGGCGCCAATAACGGAAGGTCCCTCATCACTCTGGGTCGGTGGATTTGGGGATTCAGTAGTGTTTGTATTGTCCGTGGCGGTGGAGAGGGGGACAAGTGTGCTTTGTTCTTGCGTGAGCAGCTCCTCGATTTCTCCGTTGGATGCAGAAGCGGCATTTTTTTGTAGTGTGGGTTCACTTGACTGTGTTGCTTTGGCAAGAATCGTCGCCTTGCCACCTGCATATTTCAGTTGTTCAACTGCGGATGCATACGTGATACCTGATCGTAGTGTGCCATTCCAACGGCGCCATTTTTTGAAAGTTCCTTCAAACCAAGAATATGTCCTTCCATCGAAATGTTGCTCAGTCCCTTTCCCGGTGAAGATTCCGCGTTTGAATGTTCCATTGAACGTTACGCTATGTGTTTTCTTACCACGCTTGGAATTTGTCCAAAGAACCGCGCGCCCATACCCCTCCGCAAGACCGTTTTTACAGTCGCCGGTGTAAGGGCTTGCAAGTGTCGCTCCTTTGGGTGGAACGATCTTACAGAGGTCTGCGTGTATTACTGGAGGATCTCTTGGTTTGCCTTGCGTAAGCGACTTGTAGACGACGCCGGCACAAAGCACTGTGACGAGAGATAGGAAAAGCATTACCACGCCGTATATTAATTTGTCGAACATCGCCCCCTCCCCAGGTTCCGGCGAATGTGTGTTGTAGCACTCCTGTTCCCTAATGTCTAGGAGGCCTCATTTAGGGAGAATGGAACGACATCTTTCGTTACTGCTGATGAGGGGGTGATTTTTCTGCTTGATCGAGTTCTGCGGAGATCAGCGGCACCGCCTCTTCCAGGACTTGCAATGCCTTTTGGGTAATAAGCCGCGTACCTTCCTCTCTTGCCATCAGGTGCGCATGCACAAGAATCGCCAAAACCATTTCAGCGTCCGCCCCTGCCTTCCTTGTGAGCGTCTGAGTTGATGTGCAGGAGAGCAAATATTTCCTCATCGCCCAATATTTTTCGTCTCTCCCATCACCATCAAATCCGTTCTGGGTCGTGTTTGGTTTAGTTTCAGTAATCATCATCGGCGAAGTCGTCAATGTAAGTGTTGTGTGGATTACTAGCGCGATAACTATTCAATTGTCCGCGTGTTATACGGTGCGTGGCTCGTGGATTTAAATACAGCCAAGAAGGTACGTCGCTTAAAGGCCAAACATTCACAAAGAAAATTGCGGACAAGAGACGCGAAGCATCACCAATAGTGATACTGGAAGGAACATTCTCACATATTGAATTGAGAGGCGTTGAGTCTGTCGAGAATTGCATAAATGCGCGGCGAGCAAGCGAACGGGTGAAATTCGTATCAACGCCAGCAAAATCGCTCTGTATTGAGCACGCATTAAACCAAGGATGAATAACAAATATTAATATGAAGGGACTGGTTTTTGTAAACTGCCCCGCATCTTTGAAAGGGTAGAGTGCATTTTCTTTGGCAAGATAATAGGGGTCGATGTTGCGTGCAGTGACAGATATTAGTTTTTTGGCTTCAAGACGGATGCAGAGGCGGTCGTATTTCACCATACGTTTTTCTTTGAGTTCGATGGCAATATCTGGAGCTGATCTGATCAGGTCTGAGAATGTTTCAAAAGAAATATCCCACGACTCTTCTACAATCACTTGTTCGTCGGGGGTCGCCTCCGCTAGCCGCTCCTTTAAAAGTTGAGCGAGTCGCCCGTTGGAGCCAAAAGCTTTCACGTCAAAATAATGGTCGTAGAGATCAATCTGGCCGTCAAGTGTCGAGCCATTTTTCGAGAGAACGTCACTTGGGGGCATTGAAATCTGAGTAGCAATTCTTACATGGCAACGGGCCAACCAATCATATGCAGCGAGTTCCGCAAAGCACCCATAGACATTCCGCCCAAACAAATTGCAGAGAAGATTACGAGCGTCCTTAGCCGATGAGAAATTGTTATTTACCAGTTCGTCAATCGCACGGGCAATCAGTTGACAATGAATATCACAATTAGCGAGATTGAATGCCTCCGTTCTGAGTTCGACATTATTGATGACGGTTTCAAGCTGCATATTGGCGATCACCATGCTTTTGGCAGCAAGCTTGTCAATCCACTCGTGAGAAGTTCTTAACATGGATTACCTCCGCATTTTCTGTCTTTGATTCATCGCCAACCATAAATTATCATTGAGGATATTTTATGCCCAATAAGGCACATTTTCTCTCCTATATTTGAACCCGCTTTTCAGTATCCTCATGGGATGCCTATAACAACTGAGCGCATACAAGAATTCATGCGTCTGTACGAAGAAGAGTTCAACGAGCCATTGAGCGAAGATGAGGCGCGTGAAATAACTTCACGGCTGGTTGAGCTCTATATGATGCTTGCAGAACCATTGCCCAGCGAGCGACTTAACCCTATCCCATCACCTCAGAATTCTCCTGAAGTGGTAGCCTATAATTGCGCACAAGATCATCAATGATGGCGAGCGTTTCCATCAATTCTGGGTCGCGATTGTTAAAAAGTGTTCGAACCTCTTCAAGAGCTCTGCACCAAAAAACTAAAGTCCCCGCTCTTTTGAGCGGGGACTTTAGTTTTTTGGTGTTGGAAATGATTCAAATGGCGAGTCATTGACGCCAGTCACCCAATCCGCTATCCTTGTACATGGATTCCCAACTTTTATAAAAAGGGGGTGGGTGATGGATGCGGTTAGCAAAGCATTAAAAGATATTACTCTTGCAAGAGGTAGAAAAGCGGAGGACAAGTTTTTTGAAGCAATGAGAACCTCTGCCTCAGCAGACATGCCGAGGTGGTTTCGTTCTGTGCGCCGCCCAACCTTTAAAGAAGATAGATATGAAGGGAAAGATGCGGTAATAGAAACAACGGATGTGGGGAAGCTTTTTCTTCAGATCAAGAGCTCTAAAGCGGGAGAAACTCATTTTAAAAAGAGTAGGCATTCTAGGCGAAATAAATTTATTAGTGTCATTGTTATACTAGAACGCGACACGCTTGAAGATGTTCGCATAAAAGCAAGAGTCGCGCTTTCACAGCTTCGTCAGGAAATACTTAATAAACGAAATATCACCGAATGGTGACCGCAGGGGCTTCAAAACCCCTGTTTTCTTTTGCCCAGTTTTGTGGTTGCGTTTTCCGCCAAGGTGTAGTAGGATAGGGAAACTATATTCAAGAGAGCGAGCGAAATTAAAACTAGCAAGTTTTAATTTCCGAGCGAACGCAGAATATATAGTAACCTATATGTCACAAGATCAATTGATAAAACTCGGCTGCAAGAGCTGTAAACACGTGAACTACTGGACCCGCAAGAACAAGAAGCTTGTTGAGCGCAAGATTGAGCTCGATAAATTCTGCAAGTTCTGCCACAAGCACACCGTACACAAGGAGGTAAAGAAATAGCCTCATTTGCAAAAGCCCCGCAAAGGGGCTTTTGCAAATGAGGCTCTCCCGTAGCCCCAGTTTGCAATTAACATACATTCACAGCTATAGCTGTGAATGTATGTTAATATGATTCTTATGAAGAATTACAAAAAAGGGGAACTTGCAAAAGAAATTCTCACAAGCCTCGCTGCCGGTGCTCTTGTGGTGGCCTTTGTTGCCATGCCAGGGCTTACAAAAATTGCACCTCTTTTTATGCCAAAGAGTGCCCGAGAAAGACAGAGGCTCAGTCAGTCGTTACGAGCTCTCAAAAGGAAAAAATTAGTGGATATTTATACCAAGAATGGCAACGAGGTCGTGGAGATTACTAACGAAGGTAAGAAAAAAATTCTTGAATACAACCTTGATGAAATGAAATTGAAGGTTCCTCAAAAGTGGGATGGGTGGTGGCGCATTGTCATCTTTGATGTTCCAGAATCAAAAAAAATTGCGAGGGATGCCATAAGTAGGAAGATAAAAGAGCTTGGTCTGTATCCGATACAAAAATCAGTCTTTGTTTCGCCGTATCTTTGTAAGAATGAAATCGATTTTATAGGGGAGTTTTTTGGCGTGAGAGACCATATTATTTATATCAAGGCAAAAGAAATCGAAGGGGTGCGCGAACTAAAAGAACGCTTCGGTATTTCTTGACGAGAGAAGCTAGTATTCTTCTCCTGCACTGTATTCGAAGCTATAGCTTCGAATACAGTGCAGGAATGTAGGGCGGAGGGAATCTAAAGAGGAGAGGAGAGGAGAGGAGAGGAGAGGAGAGGAGAGTTGCTAATGGTGGTTTAGTGAGCAGGTTAGCGCACAGTTTCTTTTTGGGGGAAGTTTTGGTATACTCATTTTTGTAAGGGCCTATATCAAAAGTAAATAATAGACCCTGCATTCGGACATCGTGTAAGTGATTACACTTTCACGCGCTCCTCATTCAGCAGAATGACTCTTGGAGTAAATTTGGGCCTATAGTTCAGTGGTAGAATAGCGGTCTCCAAAACCGTTGACCGAGGTTCGAATCCTCGTGGGCCCGCAGAGACAGAAAAAAACGCGAAAGCGTTTTTTTCTTTTGTCACTGCACGGTCCACGAGGATTCGAATGCCTGAGCCATATTTTGTCAGCAGACGAAATGGCGAGGCAGTGCCCAGACCGAACCGAGTGGCGACGAGGTGAGAGTCGAGGGAGAAATTCCTCGTGGGCCCGCCACATTAAAAACTGTTTGGTAAAAAATTGTTTCTATGATAGTTTTTGCTTAGGGGATACTTTGAAGTGTAATCAATCAAAAGGAGTGGAAAATGAGCAACTTGCAAGAGGTCATGAATCTTATTGCTGCACGGTTTGTATTTAATCAAACATCTTATCCAAAATTAAATCAGTCTATTTCTGAAGAAGAAAAACTGTTGTTTGTTATCAATCACAGTATTCTTCATATGGCAAAGTCTCAAGGAAGGCTTGCTACTGTCGTAGAGGCATGCGACCATGGTAAAAAACTGAATGATTGTACACTCCATAAGTTGACTGGCGAAATGTTTATCCATACACTCAGGCTGGCAGAAGAGGCGGGGATGACAGCGCAAGAGCTTCTTGATTTGGTTCCTGTGCTTCTGAAATCAAAAGGCGGAAGGGAAGGAGAAAACGGCTGGTTTCAAAAACTATTACCGCCAAAGCAACCATTGGAGTAATATGTTTAGACACCCTGCACTTTAGTGTAGGGTGTCTTTTTTATTGTTGGGTTGCATGCTAGGCTTAAGATAGAGGTTTTTTACAGGGGAGGGTGTCATGAATACGAGCCACTTGTTTCGTGTAGCTATTTTGCTTTTAGGTGCATTACTTATTTCCTCACCGGCACAGGCGGCAAAAAAGCCGACTGACAAGGAGCGGAAGGAACGCGCTAATGCGGAATACATACGCTGCATGGCAGTTGTCAAAAACGATGGTGTTTCTGCAATGCTTGCATATGTGAGGAGCTCACAAAAAGGCACATCGCTCAAGAGCAATCCGGAAAAGCTTGCACAGGAGAACTGTGTTGCTGATGGAATAGGGCTTATGCGATATCAAGACCTTGGAGAGATTCTTGCAGATGATGGTGATAAGCTTGTTCCACTGAGATCATCACTTGTCCGTATTAAAGATGATGTCCCGCAGGCGCGGCATGTAGCACGCCCATGGACACGCGACTATCTCATTGAACTTGCCACATATCTTGAGCAGACACCAGGAATGAAAAAGGTTGCACATTCAGACGCACAAATTCTTGTTGCGTCACTTGTCCGTTCTCGAGCAGATCAGGATGTAATCAGTAGGGTCACCAAGGCTTACTATTATATAAAAGGAAAGCTCAGGAAGCTCACCGGCGGAAAACGTAGTTTTGCCGACTGCTCTAGTAAGGCGGTGTGCTCGACACATTTAACGGGTGCTACGGTCGACATATCTCTTTTGGGTGCAGATAGAAAAAAACGCAAACTCCTGATTGAGCGGTTACTGGAGGACAGAGAAGAGGGACGCATTCTCGCGATTCTTGAAAACGCCGGCAATCATTTTCATGTGTTTGTAATTCCGCCGCAACCTGCTGGACCCGTGCAACTATTGGTAACACCTACCACAGGTCCCGATGTTCACGAAGTACCTGTAAAAACCCCAGCGTCCTAGCTGGGGTTTTCTTTTTTATGAATTGCAGTCTGCCTGCTGGTTTGCTACTATTGCCATATAGCTAATCTATTTATGGAATCATTTGCTACCGCACTGTAGGAGGATTATCGACCAGAAGTCGTACCAGGTCTTGAGATTACCCCTACGAGAGAGGAGAAGCAGGCTCCTGCAATCAGTGATATCAAAGGTGGCCTCAATATTATAAATGGCATTATCGAAAGAGAAGGAGATGAAAATACTAGCGAGAAGCTACCCACTCTTCACTAATTCTTTTTTTCTAAAAAAGATTCCACGAGCGTTATTATTTTTTTCCTATCATTGAGGTCTGCTGGTTTGAACCAATGAATATCTTTGTTGCGCTTGAACCATACCATTTGTCGTTTTGCATAATGTCGAATGGCAATCTCGAGATCGCGAAGCATTATTTCTTTTGAGATCTTGCCTTGTTGAAATTGAGCGAGGAAGCGGTACTCTAAGCCGAGTGCCTCCATGCGTTTCCAAGAGAGCCCTTCATTATGAAGTCGGGTTATCTCAGCGACCATTCCACGGCGCATACGGGAAAGGAGACGCATGTGAATACGTTCACTCAGTTCATTATGAGGAAGCGTGAGCCCAATAGTTAGCGTATCGTAACGCTGTTTTGCAGGCACGCGCTCGGGAACACTTCCCAGCACTGTAGCTATTTCGATAGCCCTGATGAGGCGATGCGGATTTTTTGCGTCAATATTTTCTGCACGCTCGGTATCAAGGGCACTAAGTTTTTTAAAAAGTTCCTCCGTTGAGAGCTTCGATAAAGTGCGACGCAAAGTAGCGTTTGGTGGAACAGAGGGAAAGGATGCGTTGGTGAGCACGGTATCAATATAGAGCCCTGTCCCTCCG
The DNA here is from genome assembly GCA_001823575.1 of Candidatus Yonathbacteria bacterium RIFCSPLOWO2_01_FULL_47_33b. Taxonomy (GTDB): domain Bacteria; phylum Patescibacteriota; class Minisyncoccia; order Phycocordibacterales; family UBA1550; genus UBA1550. Next base: position 43,878 of record MHUW01000017.1, read on the forward strand.
CAGAGAATAGGAACTTTCCCGCGTTTCAGAATATCGCGAATCGCCCGTGTGGCAAGCCTCTCGTATTGCACAACCGACATCGTGCGCTTGGGGTTCGCCACGTCGAGGAGGTGATGAGGGACTCCGCGCATTTCGCGCTTGGTGGCTTTACCGGTGCCGATATCGAGGCCAGTATATATTTGCCGAGAATCCGCTGAAATAACCTCGCCATTAAAGCGACGAGCGAGCTCTACCGCAAGATCAGTTTTTCCTGATGCTGTTGGGCCCACGACAGCGATAATCTTCGAATCAGCTGATTCGTGTCTTGGACATAAAATTTTCATTTTCTCCTCCATTTTGCTATATTACCTGTATATTAACTATTAGCAAATTAACCAATAACAATTATGGAATGTAAAAATGAACAAGGGTGCTGTCGCGAGGAAGGAGTGGGAATGCCACTCTTTGCAACTATCGGACATGAGATTCCTGATGTAGAGGTCGATGCGTATCATAACGAGGAGATTAAAAAGGTAAAACTTTCTGATTATCGTGGGAAGTGGCTTATTCTTTTTTTCTATCCTGCAGACTTTACGTTCGTATGCCCAACCGAGCTTGAGGAGATGGCGGAAAACTACGAGACAATCCAGAAGCTTGGTGGCGAAGTGCTCTCGGTTTCAACTGACACCGTCTTTGTTCACAAGGCATGGCACGACACCTCAGAGGCTATCAAGAAGATTAAGTTCCCTATGCTCTCGGATACCTGCCGTGAGCTTTGTGAAATATTTGGCACCTACATTCCTGAAGAAGGACTTTCGCTTCGCGGAACATTTGTCGTAGACCCAGATGGTATCTTGCGCATCGTTGAGGTGAACGATAACAGCGTAGGACGTAATGCCAAGGAGCTCGTGCGTAAGCTTCAAGCGGCAAAGTTTGTCCGCGAACACGGCGGCAACGTTTGTCCTGCAAGCTGGGAACCAGGTGATGACACGTTGAAGCCAGGACTTGATTTGGTGGGGAAGATATAAAATAAGTCGAAAGTTCTAAAGTCAAAAGTAGAAAGTGAAAAACAGGCGCAATTAAATGTTGGGCCTGTTTTTATGATTTATCAACGCCAAGTATTTCTATGAGTTTGTCTGATTTTCTGGATACTCGTATTGTGTGCTTGACTGCTCCATTTTGAGGTTTGTGTGTTTGAACGTTTGGTTTAAAACCAAGCGCCACCATCATCTCCATAACATCTTTTGCTAGCTCGGGGATGATGGTTACAAAATTTACGGTTAAATAACCTCTATCTTTATATACCGATCCGTCAGTCTCTATGAGTCCCCGTAAGCAAGATGCACTCAGTATGTCATTCTTTTTTATCCAGTCTGGTACAGACACTTTTTGGTTTGATTTTGGTCCAGCGCCAGCACTCCATCCTAAAAGATTTTCCCATTTATTTGAGTAGCAGCTAATGTCAACACAATTTTCCTTTTTATTGACCACCGATACTTTGTTGTTCGGCATGACCTCTTGTAGAGCTTGTGTGATATTTTTGATTATATTGGGATATTTAATGTCACAGGTGATTCGAAGTCGTACGGCTCTACCGCTTGGGTTTGATAGGTTGCCATCACCTATTGCTACGCCGATAATGTAGGAGATTGTAGTAAGGTTCCCCGTGGTTGGCTTTTTCGCAATAGACAAGTGCCGGAGGTGGGACTCGAACCCACAAGCCTTGCGGCGCACGATTTTGAGTCGTGTACGGTTACCAATTTCGTCACTCCGGCAATTCATCCATAGTAACAGAAATATGGCGAAAATCAACCAAAGTTTTTTGCGTAATAATTCCTGTGGGGGTATACTATATGTATGCAAAAAATTCGAGTCGGTGTTATACGTGGTGGATTGGGAAGTGAGTACTATGTCTCGCTTCGCACAGGAAGTCATGTTCTCGCAAACCTACCGCGTGACCGCTATGAGCCACACGATATTCTTGTTACGCAAGGTGGAGAGTGGCATATTGACGGAGTACCAATACGACCAGCAAAACTTTCTCAATATATTGATGTCGCTTTCAACGCTCTCCACGGAGAGTTTGGGGAAGACGGCAAAGTCCAAAACATTCTCGAGCTTTTTGGTGTCCCGTATACTGGCTCAACAGCGACACCTTCAGCTATAGGTATGAATAAAGAGCTTGCAAAGAAGCAGTTTGCTGCTGCAGGTCTTAAGGTTCCACGCGGAGTGATTGTGTCGCGTGGAGATGAGATAGAAGAGGTTGCTGCTCGAGTACGGGGGGCAATCCATGCTCCCTATATCGTCAAACCTTTGTCGGGGGGGTCGTCAGTCGGGCTTTCTCTTGTACAGGGTGAGAGCGAACTTGTCCCAGCCCTTGAACGCGCTCTTTCGTATGGAGAAAAAGCGCTTGTCGAGGAATATATGCGCGGGCGTGAGATTACGGTAGGGGTGGTGGATGGGGCAGATGGGCTCAGTGCGTACACCATGCCACCCCTTGAGGTACTACTTCCTGAGAGCACGGTTTTTGACTATGAACAAAAATACCGATCCTCAGTGCAACCCGTCGGCCCTGCGCGTATGCACGAAGCAGAAAGACAAATTCTCGAGGAGGCTGCCTTGTGTGCTCATCGACAGCTTGGCGCACGACACTATGCATCATATGATTTCGTCATAACCGACGAGGGTCCATGTCTCCTTGAGGTCAATACGCTCCCAGGTCTTACCGAGATGTCACTTTTTCCCAAAGCGCTTGCTGCCCGCAACCTATCAATGCCCGAATTCCTTGATTATGTGCTCGGACTTGCATTACAAAAAAAATAAGGTAGAATAGCGGAAGTGCTTTAAAAGGGCCCGTAGCTCACCTGGCGCGAGGCTCTGCCGAGAGAAATGATTGTCGTCGGTTTCAAAACCGGCACTACAAAAATCAAGGCATGTTTCTATAGGTAACGTTTTAACACATGGGCCCGTAGCTCACCTGGCTAGAGCGCCGGTTTTGCACTCCGGAGGTAGGGAGTTCGATTCTCCCCGGGTCCACAACGTAAAGAAAAACGACGCCAGCGCGTCGTTTTTTAGTTGTGGAAGCCACAGCCATATTTCGTTCCCCGGGTCCACAAAAAAATTGCCCATCGTCGTTTCGACGATGGGCAATTTGCATTGCACTGTTTTTTACAACGTTTCTGCAGCGTAGTCTGCTAACCGTGAACGCTCACCTTTTTGAAGCGTGATATGTCCGCCGTGTGGCCATCCTTTGAATCGGTCCACAACATATGTGATACCAGAGCTACCTTCGGTGAGGTACGGTGTGTCGATTTGGGCGATGTTGCCCAGACAGACTACCTTGGTACCAGGGCCAGCGCGCGTAATCAGAGTCTTCATCTGTTTTGGCGTGAGGTTCTGGGCCTCGTCGATGATGAGGTACTTGTTGAGAAATGTCCGGCCACGCATAAAGTTGAGCGACTTGACCTTAACGCGTGAGCGAATCATATCAAAGGTAGCCGCACGTCCCCATTCACCAGAGTCGTCGTCATGCTTGTTGAGTACATCAAGGTTGTCTTGAAGTGCGCCCATCCATGGCAGCATCTTTTCTTCCTCAGTACCCGGTAAAAAGCCGATATCCTCCCCAACCGGCACCGTGACACGAGTCATGATGATTTCTGAGTAGGTTTTGCTCTCAAGAACTTGCTGTAGTCCAGCGGCCAAAGTTAGCAAAGTTTTTCCGGAGCCAGCCTGCCCAAGCAAAGTGACAAAGTCAACTTCGGGGTTCATGAGCACACTGAGAGCAAAATTTTGCTCGCGGTTGCGCGCTGTGATGCCCCACACATTGTTTTTCTCATGGGTGTAGTCCTTGACGGTTTCAAGCACTGCGGTGCTGCCCTCTACCTCCCTGACGATTGCTTGAAGATGGTTGCCGTGTTCATGGTAGACAAATTCATTAATCATCATACTGGGACAAAGAGGTCCCTTGATACGGTAAAACGTATGACCACCCTCTTGCCAGGATTCCATGCCTTTACCATGAAGCTCCCAAAAATCTGGTGGTAGTTCCCGAAGTCCGGTATACAACAAATCGGTGTCCTCCAACACCTTGTCGTTGAAGTAATCCTCCGCTTTGTATCCCAGGGCGCGGGCTTTGATGCGCATATTAATGTCCTTTGACACAAGGATAACTTCGCGCCTAGGATACTTTTTTTGCAATGACATCACCACGATGATGATCTGGTTGTCGGCCTTGCTCGTCGGCATACCTTCAGGTAATGCGCATTCCATTTGCTTCATTTGCAAGAACAGGCGTCCACTACAACTCCGGTTATTAACAGAGAGGGGAAAACCATCTTCCATTTTGGCCTGAGTGCGGGTAACAATTTCATCGAGATAGCGACTGACTTGGCGCGCATTGCGTGCCACTTCGGTCATACCCTTCTTGTTGTGATCAAGCTCCTCCAGGGTAATCATGGGCAGAAATACGTCGTGTTCAGCAAAACGAGACAAGCTTGATGGGTCGTGCATGAGTACATTAGTATCAAGCACGAATATCTTTGTTAAGGGTTGCTTTTTGGCAGCCATGTTGCTCTCCTTGGTTGTTGTAAAACGAACACTTCCTGATGTGCATACTAGTTTATTTTTATGGATTATGCAAGCTTTTGAATACTTGCGCAAGAGTGAGCTTTTTTGCTTGCTACCGTAATAATATTGTTCTATGATTAAATATAGAAGTACCCGCCAACCTGCAAAGAGAGGAGGTGTATCATGGACGCACGATACGACAGAGCGACAAGGAGTCTCTTTCTTGCCTTTACCCCCTTGGAAGCAGATGAGGCGGCAGTGCTCATGCAGCTGGTTTGGGAAGACGAGTGGCAAAAAGGGACCACTGTTCCTGATTACAGTGACGACTTTTTTAAACAAATTGCTGTGTCAAGAGAAAAAATTCCTGTCGAGCTTGAGTTCGAATTTCAGGAATTTGCCATTGTTTTTTTAGAAGAAGCTTGTGCCAGGTTGCTAATTAACGATGCTACCATAGCAGAACTCAAAAAGTTCTTGGTAGAACTTCGCCAGACGGTTCACTAAACCTAAAGCACATATCAAAGGACTATTCTCGCCCGAGCCTAAAAGCTCGGGTTTTTTGTTCCCTGGCCTTTTTATGATAGGGGTGGTAAAATTAAGACACCTAACAATAAACAATATGGATGATACAAAAAAGGACGTACAGAGAATGAGCGACGCGGACCTCGGAGAAAAATTTAAGGTTTTAACCAATGCATCCCCTGATTGCATCAAACTTTTTGATCTCAATAATAAGATTATCTATATGAACCCGGGAGGGCTTGAGGAGCACGGACTTAAGACTTTGGAGGATGCCATTGGTTTTGATTGGACCGAGACCGTTGTGCCTGCCCAGCGCGAGGAAATCCGCCGAAAGATTAAGGAGAGCGTGGAAGAAAGAAGGACGGTGTCTCTTGACGTGGAGCATCTTCCTCAGTACGCAAACCGCGAATGGTGCTCACTCATTATCAGCCCCGTGTTTGATGATGCTGGTGGCGTGAAATATTTCGTTGGTATCTCGCGTGATATCAGCGACCGAAAGGGCTCTGAGGATCGTCTCAAGAAATATGCTCAAGAGCTGGAGAGCTTGAATAGGGCAATGATCAATCGCGAGCTAAAGATGGTAGAACTCAAAAAAGAGAACGAAGACCTAAAAGAAAAGTGTATTCCTGGCGAAAAAGAGAATCCTGTGATATAAAAAAGAATAGAAGGTAGCCGTTCGTTTTCAACTTCACCACAAGGGAGAACAGATCATGGATATTACCGATATCACTATTGATCGTGAATGCGCCACGAAGCTAAGGAGCTGTGTCCGAGCACTCTATGACTTGTTTGTTGGTGTGCGAGAAGCAAGCAAAAAAGAAAAGAGTACAGCGAAGATAGTTGGCCTTGACCCTCAAAGTATTTTGGCGCTCAGTTCGTCGTTTACTTTTTTAGTCAGCAGGAATAAGGATATTTGTTGCGACGACGGGATGCTTGACGCTGGGTGTAAGGTTGGTCTCGTGCTTTGCGATGCTCTTAAGTATTCACAATTGCCCAATATCGATGTGATTGAGATACGGTTTCCCGCACTTTTTATTTTTGGAGCACTCATCTTTACGCTCTTCCTTGTTGAGATTGAAAGGGGCTCTATCGTTCCCGAGGAGGGGGAGGGTATTCCTATCGAAAAACTTAAGGAATTGCTCCAGGGCATTCCCACAAGGCTTGTCGATTTTGTCAGGGCTCTTCCGATGAAGAACATTGCGGGGGCAAAATTAATAGACGATGACTCATCCTCGGGGCATACCTGCCACTAGTACATTTTTAAAAACTGCACCCTCGTGCAGTTTTTCTTTTTATACGGTATGATACCTGCATGTTTGAATTTGCCCTCATTATCCTCGGCCTCGTTGTGTTTGAGGTTGTATCAAGTATCGACAACGCGGTAGTAAATGCTGACGTGCTCTCTACGATGAAGAGCGAACGCGCCAAGCGTTTCTTCCTTACGTGGGGTATCTTTTTTGCAATCTTTGTAGTTCGTGGAATCCTGCCCTCGCTTATTGTTTTTCTCGCTGATCCATCAATTGGGGTATTTGGCGCACTTCAGGCTATGTGGCAGAACGACGATACCGTCACCGCGGCTGTTGAAGCGGCCGCACCGACCATTATGATGGCGGGAGGAATGTTCCTGCTTCTCCTCTGGCTCCACTGGCTCTTTATGGAGGAAAAGACATTTGGGCTACCCCTCGAGCGCCACATCCAGACGTACGGAGCCGTTTGGTTTTATGCTCTCGCGTCACTTTTGTTGGTGGGCGCGCTCGTTGAGATCAATCGCTTGAGTGTCGAAAATCCTATGCACTTAGCGCTTGCCGCGGCGGTTGGTTTTAGCGTGTTCTTTATCACGCAGGGATTTAAAGAAAACGCAGAAAAGATAGAAGAGCGGTTGATTGCATCGGGAGAAGAGAGCTCAATGTCAGACTGGGCAAAAGTGATGTTCCTCGAGGTTATCGATATGGCGTTTAGTGTTGATGGGGTAGTGGGAGCGTTTGCTTTCACTACCGTTGTGCCGCTCATCCTCATTGGTAACGGTATTGGTGCTATCGTGGTACGCCAGCTCACCGTAAGTAACGTTGATCGTATTCGCTCGTACGCATACCTAAAAAATGGCGCCATGTACTCGATAGGGTTCTTGGGTACCGTGATGATGCTCGAGGGATTTGGTGCGCACATTCCTTCGTGGATATCGCCGATAGTAACGATGCTGGTTGTTGGCTACTTCTTCTGGAAGTCCGTCGGGGAGAATAAATTAAATGGTAATACTACCGGCAGAACTGTATAATATAAACATATGAGCTATCAAAAATCAGAACTTTACTTTATTTTTGCACTCCTCGCAATGGCGGGGACACTCACATTTTTTATTTTTCAACCATTCCTCTACGCACTTATTTTGGCAGTAATTTTTGCCACCGTGTTTGAACCCGTACACAAAAGGATTCTTGCGGCAACACGAGAGAAGGCGGGGCTCGCGGCACTCTTGACCACCACGTTTGTCCTTGTGGTTATCGTGGTGCCCGTAACGTTTCTAGGTGTACAAATTTTTAAGGAATCAGTACAACTCTATTCTTCGCTCGCTAATAACGGCGGCGGAGACGGCCTCTCTCGTAGTATAGGACAAGTCGTGCAACGTCTGGGAATTCCTTTTTTGCCTACAGAATCTCTTGAGGTGGGCCAGTATATGAGGCAAGGGCTTGGCTTTTTGGTCAAGAATTTGGATACGGTTTTTTCGAATGTAGCAAAAATAATGGCAGGGATTTTTGTGCTTCTTATCGCGCTCTACCATTTGTTTAAAGATGGCAGTAAAATAAAAAAAACCGTCATTGCCCTCAGTCCGCTCCACGATGTCCACGATGAAACGATTTTTAGTAAACTACAATTATCGATTAACTCCGTAGTACGAGGCAGTATTTCGATAGGGGCTATCCAGGGAGTAGTGGCTGCTACCGGCCTCGCTCTTTTTGGAGTCCCTAGTCCCGTGCTCTGGGGGAGCGTTGCAGCAATAGCTGCGCTGATACCGGGGTTTGGAACATCACTCGTGCTTGTCCCCGCTGTCTTGTTCCTCTTTTTTACGGGAGCAAGCACGGCTGCTCTGGGGCTCCTTGTCTGGGATATCCTTGCGGTAGGTCTTGTTGATAATGTTTTAGGGCCCAAGCTTATAGGGAGGGGAACCAAACTTCCTTCCTTTTTGGTACTCCTCTCTATTCTCGGTGGAGTTAGTTTTTTTGGACCTATAGGACTCCTTTTTGGGCCACTTGCTGTCAGTCTATTTGTTGCCTTTCTTGAGATTTACTCGGCTATCAAGAAGGAGAGTAACTCATAATGTAGTATGAAAGATTTTTTTCACTTTTTCGATAAACTAGAAGATCATATTCGCGCGGTGCTTTCTCGGCATAATATTCTCTACGCTTTTATTGGCGGTGTCGCTATTGTGCTCTTTTGGCGTGGCGTGTGGATGACTGCGGATATGATACCGTTTCTAACGGGCCCGATGTCTATTTTTATAAGCGTCGTCGTGCTCCTTGGTACCGGACTCTTTGTCTCATTTTTTATCGGGGATAAAATTATTATCTCAGGAATTAAAAAAGAAAAAAGGCTGGACGAAAAGGTTGCTTCTGAGGTGAAGACTGAACTCGATATGTTAAGCGACATACAAAAACAGTTGAGTGGTATTGAAAAGGAGCTAAAAATGCAGAAGGAAAACAATTAGCTGGATATTCACAAACAGCACTGTACAAAAATTCATTTATGTGCTATACTTTTTGTAGTTAATTGACCTTTAATCTACAATCAGCAAAAGGAGCTTCGAATGATATTCATCACGATTGACCTGCCAAGCGAAATAACGCCAGGGAGCCAGGAGGCAGAGAAGTTTTTCCGTAAGAAATTTGCACAACTTGGGAAGGGCTTCCAGATTATTCCATCCTCATACAACAAGTTACCCGGCAAGAATGATGCCTACGTAACTTCTTTCATGGCGGTCTCTTTGTAGCCCGCGCCAATTACTAAAGCCGCGCAGTACTCCTGTGCGGCTTTTTCTTTTGCCCTATTTCTGCTAGAATGCGCGCAACCTTCATATGGCAGAAAACGGCATACATATATCGCTCGCCGCAGAGCAAGTCGGCACCTTTCTCGGGGTTCCGGTTACCAACACGCTCCTTATGAGCCTAGTGGTTCTGTTCCTGTTGGGTATGCTCGCGTTTTTTGTACGCAAAAACTTATCACTTGTACCAGGTCGCTTACAGACTCTTGTTGAGACGCTTTTCGTGGGGATTCTCGACTACATGACAGAGACGCTTGAAGATGCAAAGCTTGCCCGCAAACTTTTCCCTCTTATCCTCACCATCTTCCTCTTTATTTTTACGGCAAATCTGATTGAGTTTACTCCGGGAATTGGGAGTATCGGCTTCTATCACCCTGACGGGGAGTTCTCACCGCTCCTCCGCTCGATGAATACGGACCTCAACACGACCCTCGCTCTCACCCTCATCTCATTTTTCGTTATTGAGTTCACGGGGGTCATTACGCTTGGCGCCTTGAGATATGGGCGGAAATTTGTTAATGTTACCTCGGTCTTAGGTTTCATGGTGGGAATCATTGAGCTCTTTTCGGAAGTGGCACGTTTAGTCTCATTTTCGTTCCGTCTCTTTGGAAACATCTTTGCGGGTGAGGTTATGATATTGGTCATACAGCATTTCGTCCCGATGGTGCTCCCGGTCCCCATTATGGCCTTTGAGGTCTTCGTCGGTTTTATGCAGGCGGCGATCTTTGCGCTCCTCACGCTCTTCTTTGTAAAGATCGCGGTCACGGAGCCGCATTAGGAGTGAATTTAATAATAAGTAACAAAAAATTATATGGATATTGAAGTAGCAAAAACATTAGGTATGGCACTCGCCGTAGGTCTCGGCGTTATCGGTCCTGGTATCGGTATTGGTCTTATTGTATCAAAGGCACTTGAGGCTATTGGACGTAACCCTGACGCTGCGGGCAAGGTAACCGCAACGATGTTCATCGGTATCGCGTTTACGGAGGCACTCGCGATTTTCGCCCTCGTTATCGCATTCATCGTAAAGTTCGCGTAAACGCGCAGAGCGCTTTAGTCTTAAAGTCAAAAGTCAAAAGCAAATGCACCGAATTCGTACCCGCTTTCGACTTTCAGACTTTTAACTTTTAACTTAATCATGGAACAAATCATCACCGTCTTTGGTATTAATTGGAAACTCCTACTCATCCAGGGGGTAAATTTTGGTTTGCTTCTTTTTGTGTTACAGCGTTTCCTCTACAAACCAGTACTGGCAATGGTGGATGTGCGCCGTGCAAAGATTGTGCGCGCAATAAAGGACGCAGAACAGGCAGAGGAAGAGCTTGGTCTCGCCGAAGTAGAAAAGGCACACATCCTTCGCGAAGCAACGCAAAAGGGTGATGAGATTATCGTTGCCGCAAAGAAACACGCTGAAGGTGAGGAGCACCTCATTATGAAGGACGCACATCGCAAAGCAGTGCACCTGTTGAACGAGGCAGAGCGTCGCGCCGAGCGCGAACACGAGGAGATGATTGCGAAAGCTGAGCGTGAAGTCGCGCGCATGGCGGTGCTTGCAGCGGAGAAAGTCTTACGCACCCCATAATATGAAAGCATCTTGGTACGCAGAAGCGCTCGCTGGAGCTCTTGTGGGGAAGAATGAGAAGGAGGCGGAAAAAGTAGTCGCACGTTTTTATGAAGTAATAAAAGCGCACGGACACACCGGACTCCTCCCGTTCATTCCTGCCGAGCTTGAAAAAATAGAGGCTCGCGCACAGGCGCATCGCGAGGCAACACTCGTGACTGCGGACGCAAAGAGCCGTACCAAATGGTCCCACGCGTACGACCATTATTATCGCGAGACCCTTTTGCCCCTCGATGCAACACGAAAGGACGTCATAGACGAAACGATTATCGGAGGATATCAGATTCGCACCAAAGACCTCCTTGTCGACAGCAGTTACAAACGCTCACTCATTGAGCTCTATCAAAAAATTACTAACTAGCCAACCATTATGAACACCATTCTTATCGAAAAAATCAGGAAAGAGATTGAAGCGCTTGAACCAACAACAAAGGTCGAGCGTATTGGTACGGTCGTAAAGGCTGGCGACGGTATTGCCGAAATTGAAGGCCTTAAGGATGCCATGATGGCAGAGATGGTTGTTTTTGAAACGACTGAAGGCAAGGCGCTCAAGGACGCACTCGATCACGAGCCGGTGGTTGGCTTTGTCCTCAATCTTGAAGAAGATTTTGTAAAAACGGTTATTCTTTCTGGCGCAGAGCGTATTCGTGAAGGTATGGTAGTCCGTGGTACGGGCAAGACACTTTCAATCCCCGTTTCTTCCGCAATGGTTGGACGTGTCGTGAATGCTCTTGGCGAACCGATTGACGGCAAAGGTGCTATTAAAGAAGAGAGTCGTCTCCCTATCGAGCGCATCGCATTCGGCGTGATTGACCGTTCGGGTGTGGACACACCGCTTCATACGGGTATCAAGGCTATCGACGCAATGGTCCCTATTGGTCGCGGACAGCGCGAGCTCATCATTGGCGACCGTGGCACCGGCAAGACCGCTATTGCTCTCGACACTATTTTAAATCAAGGGAGCGAACCAAAAGAAACCCGCCCTATTTGTATCTATGTTGCCATCGGACAAAAAGAGTCAAAGGTTGCGCGCATCGTAGGCGACCTCGAGGAGCGTGGCGCTATGGCATACACGATTGTCGTAGTTGCAGGCGCATCAGATCCTGCGGCTATGCAGTACCTCGCACCATTTACCGGCGCAACCATTGGTGAGTTCTTTATGTTGAAGGGTCAGGATGCACTTGTGGTATATGACGACCTTTCCAAACACGCGGTAGCATACCGCCAAATGTCACTCCTTCTTCGCCGTCCACCAGGACGCGAGGCATATCCCGGTGATATTTTTTACCTCCATTCACGCCTTCTTGAGCGTTCAGCAAAACTTTCTGCAAAGCTTGGTGGGGGATCTTTGACCGCGCTTCCTATTATTGAAACACAGCAAGGTGACGTGTCCGCGTACATTCCTACCAATGTGATTTCGATTACTGACGGACAGATTTATCTTGATACTGATCTCTTTAACAAAGATATGCGCCCTGCTATTAACGTTGGTCTCTCGGTATCACGCGTGGGTTCGGCTGCGCAGACCAAGGCGATGAAAAAAGTTGCCGGCAAGATTCGTCTCGAGCTTGCACAGTTCCGTGAGCTCGAAGCATTTATGCAGTTTGCGAGTGACCTCGACAAGGAGACCAAGGATCGTATTGAAAAGGGTCGTCGTCTTTCGGAGCTTTTGAAGCAGCCCAACGGACACCCAAGCTCGTTTGAAAAAGAGGTGCTCGCTATTTATGCGGGCGTCTCGGGACTTATTGATGGGGTGAAAGTAGAGGACATGCGTCTCTTTGAGACCAAGCTCATGGAGTACTTTGATCATCACGCTGCTGGTGTTCTGGAATCAATGCGTAAGGAACGCGCTATTTCTGATGAGAACGAGTCAGAGCTCAAAGCAGCCCTCGCAAGCTTCAAGAGTGTGCATCACGAACTCTTTATCGCATAAAACATGTCGAATCTTCGCGCCATAAAAGACAAGATCCGCTCCGTCGGCAAGACACACCAGGTCACCAAGGCTATGGAGGCGGTTTCTGGCGTGAAGATGCGCAAGGCACAAATCTCGGCACTTACGGCGCGCCCCTATGCGCTCGCGGCATTTCGTATTCTTGCCCGCGTGTCGAGCTCTATCGATCTTTCTCGCCATCCTTTTTTGCGAGCAAGGACTCCCGAGGCAGGGAAGGCACTTGCCCACCAAAATTTTCCTAAAGAAAACTTAGGCGGGCGCGTGCTCGCGGTCGTGATTACGAGTGACAAAGGTCTTGCGGGAGGGCTTAACAGCTCGCTCCTTAAACGCGTAGTAACCGCACTTGATGAGCGTGGGGTATCACGCGAGCATACCGGTATCCTTGCGGTTGGACGCAAGGGGGAAGACTACTTTGCACGTCGCGGATACATTCTTGAGGAAAAGATTCCCACGATAGGGGATGAAAGTCTGACAACGGACTTTGGTGGTATTGTTGAGCTAGTGTCTAATCTCTTTGCGCGCAACGAATACGATGAGTGTATTTTAGCGTATACCAACTTCCGCTCAACGTTTGAACAGGAGCCGGTGGTACGCACGCTTCTCCCTCTCTCAATAGAAGGAATAGAGGAGATGATAAAAGGTATCGCTCCTGAGAAAGGAAAGTTTACGGAATCAAAGGAGGCAACCGAAAAACTTACGCACAGTGCGGACTATCTCTTTGAGCCGTCACCCGAGGCAGTTCTTGAAACACTCCTCCCACGTCTCATCTCCGTCGAGCTTCACCATGCGTTCCTTGAATCAAAAGCATCCGAACACTCAGCACGTATGGTCGCGATGCGGAACGCCTCAGACAAAGCCGAGGAAGTAGAATTCCTCCTCACGCGTGAATACAACAAAGCCCGCCAGTCGGCCATCACAAGAGAGATGAGCGAGATTATCGGCGGGATTGAGGCGATGAGGTAAAGTCCGCTCGGCACCGTCCTTTTGGTGGGGCGCAGGTTTTTTCCTGCGAAAAACCTGCTAATCCTCGGCGCTTTTCGCGCGGAGTACCGCACGAACCAAGCAAAGCGCCTGCGGACCCCACCAAAAGGAGATGCCTCGCTCCAAGGAAAGAAAGTGATAGTAGTGCATTTTGTGATATTTTTTGATATCATTTTAAATGAAAGTGAGAAGAATTTACGTGGTATTTAAATTACAAAATAATGGAAAATTCAGGCGGTGACTCAATGACTCAAAATAAATTACAACAAAAGAAAGGTTTCAAATTAGACACGTCTTGGAAAGAGAATAAAGAAGCACTTATTGCAATAATTAAGTGGGCAGTGCTCCTGATTGTAATTAAGACTGGGCTAGTAATATTTCAATGAGTTTGAATATATTACTGGTATCATAAAACAAAGAACCGAAGACTCAAATAATGATAGTTAAAAATCATTTAATAACGAACATGAAACAAACTTTACTGACTGTCGCAATTATTTCTGTTATTTCATTTGTAATGCCGGCTCATGTTTATGCGACTTGGTGGAATCCGTCGTCGTGGCATTTAAATAGACAGCAAGCAGGAGTACAAAAAGAATCACAAAATATACCGAGTGATATTCCTGGAGATGGTAGTAAATCTTTTAATGTAAAAACGAATGAAGACTTGAAGGCAGAAATTTCTACGTTAAAGTCTAGCTTAGATGATTTATATAAAGCGCACAATCGTTTGGTAGATGACCATAACTCACTCCTGAAGTATGTAGATTCAATAGTATCCCCTAGTAGTAATTTGACCGTAGATACTAATCACATTCTAGGTAGTAAAGTTGCGGACCTAGAAAAAAGCTTGAATTATGTTTGTGGAAAAATATTCAGTCACCCTCTTAGTTTCAATGGAAAGTGCCCCGCTCCAGGTGGTATTACTGGAAAAATTCTTGAAGATAGGATTAAAAAACTTGAAGGAGGGTATTAAAGTTTATGGCTCCCAATGTGTGATATAAATGGGACAGTATCTACATAGGTGAGTCCTCATTTAACAAAATGACCTACTGGGTATGTAGATGAGAGGTGTTGCAGCTCCGAAGGTCAGCTCCGAAGGTCCGACCTTTGTAAAAGGTTGCTTGTGTTGTAATTTGGTTTCTTATAAGGGCTCCCAAGGTGAGTCCTTGGAAAAGAAGCAGTGTGGTGTAATTTTGTTTGATGCAGTTCATTAAATATAAATATCGATACCCGCCACCTTGCGGTGACGGGTATCTCGGAGGCCGAAGCCCTAATACGTAAAATATATACTACTTGTGAAAGAATTGCAACATTGCGAAATTAAAAGGATTAAAAGGGACAGCCTTTGTTTGATTTTGAGGAGTTAAAGAAAAACTCAAGGCATTGGCTGCCTTGAGTTTTTCTTTTTCCGCTACCTTGTGGCAGAGTCGGGCCGAGGCCGTTTGTAAATACACTATATACTACATGTAAATTTATTGCTATGGTCTTGGGTAAAAATACTTAGCCTGTATGTTACAATGAAAACATCATGACGCTTGATCTTGAAAATTTTGAAGAGGTGAGAATAAAAGGTGAAGAATTTTATAAATCAATTGGCGAGGTTCACTGTCCATATTTCAAAGAAAAAATTTCTTTTGGTTCGCAGGGGCTTGAGCATCTTAAATTTAAACGGAGAGACAAGGCTCGTCTGGAGCAGGACCAGTATATGAGACTCAAGCTTTTGCACATGGCACCAGAAATATTAAAATCTTCGCATACACTGCAGGGGCTCCTTGAAACCAAAAAGTTTGAGAGAATACGGGTACATAGTCGAACTGATACTGTTCTGAAACTCGTAAGCTATTATGAATTTATCGCTGTTTTAAAAAGAAATCGTGTGCGGATAATCATTAAACAGGTAGAAGGCGGGCAAAAATTCTTTTGGAGTATCGTTCCATTTTGGGGAATGAATACAGAGACCATGGGTAGGATACTGCATGAAGGAGCACCAGAAGAAGACTAAAAACAAAAAATCCGCCAAATGGCGGGTTCTTTGTAGGTGTTTGGTTACAGCTTGAAAGCCGTGAGAGGGCGAACCCTCCAAACACCTAAATACATGATAGCAAGGGGGTTGTTATAAGTCAAGCAAAATATACAGAGAGGAAACCATCGTTTGCTTGGTTTTTTGGGTAAAAAATGGTAGAGTTTCGGCATTATGTTGGCTCTGCGGGGCTTGCGAGTGAGGGCTTTTATTAGGGAATTACTACATCATGAACACAGGAACAATCAAACAAATCGTCGGGCCAATCGTAGATGTTTACTTCGAGAAGAATATTCCCGAGGTGCAACATGCACTCGAAGTCGAGTGGGTGGACGAGGCAGGCGACAAAAAAATGATCACGCTCGAGGTTGCACAGCACCTCGGCCTTGGTCGCGTGCGTTGTATTTCGCTCGACTCGACTGACGGACTTCGCCGTGATGTCGCGGTCAAGAATACGGGCGCGCCGGTACAGGTTCCTGTGGGGGAGGAAGTTCTCGGACGCCTCTTTAATGTTCTTGGCGAAACCATCGACGGGGGAGCGGGTATTTCTTCAAAAGTAAAACGCCTCCCTATTCATCGCAAAGCACCTGCGTTCAAAGAGCAGAAAACCAAGACAGAAATTTTTGAAACGGGTATCAAAGCTATCGACCTTATGACACCGTTCATCAAGGGCGGAAAGGTGGGCCTCTTTGGAGGCGCCGGCGTAGGCAAGACGGTGCTCATTCAGGAGCTCATTCGTAACGTGGCAACCGAGCACGGCGGATATTCGGTGTTCGCTGGTATTGGTGAGCGTGTGCGTGAAGGTAACGACCTCTATCACGAGATGAAAGACTCAGGCGTGCTTGCAAAGACGGCGCTCGTATTTGGTCAGATGAACGAAGTGCCAGGTGCGCGTGCACGTGTAGCACTCTCGGGTCTCACGATGGCAGAGCACTTCCGCGACGAAGGTGGCAAGGACACGCTCCTTTTTATGGACAATATTTTCCGCTTCATTCAAGCAGGCGCCGAAGTGTCAGCACTCCTTGGTCGCGTACCGTCAGCAGTGGGCTACCAGCCAACGCTTGCCGAAGAAATGGGCAAGCTCCAGGAGCGTATTGCTTCGACGACCAAGGGCTCTATTACCTCCGTACAGGCCGTATATGTGCCTGCAGACGACCTTACTGACCCAGCGCCTGCAACGACCTTTTCACACCTCGACTCGACGGTGGTGCTCTCACGTCAGCTCGCATCGCTCGGTATTTACCCTGCTATCGACCCGCTCGACTCTGCTTCAACGGCACTCGATCCACAGGTAGTCGGCGAGCGCCACTACAAGGTTGCGATGGAAACCCGCAAAGTGCTCCAGCGCTACAAGGACCTTCAGGACATCATCGCTATCCTCGGTATCGAGGAGCTCTCAGAAGATGACAAGCTCGCCGTAAATCGCGCGCGCAAGATTCAGCGCTTCCTTTCACAGCCATTTTTCGTTGGCGAAGTATTCACCGGTACTCCTGGTAAATATGTAAAACTCGAAGACACCGTAGAAGGCTTTGCTCAAATCCTCGAAGGTAAGCTTGATGATGTCAACGAATCAGCATTCTATATGAAAGGCACGATTGATGAAGTAAGAAGCGCAAGTACAAAATAATTTACTATGCTTAGACTCATCGTCGCACAAGTAGACAAAACTCTTTTTGAGGGAGAGATTACACAGGTGACCTGCCCTGGAGAGATGGGAGACCTTACGGTACTTTCGCATCACGCACCCCTCGTGACACCCCTCCGTGCCGGCGAGCTCAAAATCGTTGACCACGAAGGCGTCGAAACATATATCAAAGTCACTGGCGGTATCCTCGAAGTGGGCTCAAATACTGCGACCATACTTCTGTAGGCACGAGCAGGAGACGACATAAAAAAGTAAAACCCCGACTGCTTGCGCATTCGGGGTTTAAAGAACTAGGTTTACATTTCAGGGAACCTTGCGAGGATTTTTACGAGCGGGCTTCCTTGGTAGTCTGTCGCTCTGCGTGTTGCGTACTGCGGAGGAAGGTCGCCAGGCTCATCAAGGAAGGGTGGGTTTTTTACTGCAAGAACCCACTCAAACCAATACGTGCAAAGCTTTTCATCGCGTACGGATGCCACAGTAAGGAAATGAGTTTCTTTTACCATCTTGCCCGGGTTGAAGGGGCAAGGGCTCTCGAGAATGTCTTTCGTCCAGGGGACGTTAGCGATTCTCTCAAGATCCTCTGGTGAAAGAAATACAGCCTGCATTTCTTCTTCAAACTCAGTTGGGCCATAAAAATTAGAGCCCATCAGAATTCTTGCAAATTGCCGCGCAGGGTACTTTGCATAGTCGGGAACATCCTCAGACCGTTGAAAAGGAACCTTGAAGGTGATGCCTTTATCGTTTGTTACTTCAACATCGGCGATAAAGCGGAACTGACACCTTTCTGGCACAGGGTGCTTTAAGGGCTTGGTAAAATGAACTGACGCAGGAACATTACTGGGGGTCGAATGGACGATTTGCATCGCTGTTCTCCTTGGTTGTTTCTCCTGTGTTTGGGTCTCCTTAAAGGGAAGATCCCTTCAAAGAGAAGTTAATTTTAACAAAAATACCCGGAAACCTCAAACGGCACTTCTACCACTAATTATAGCAGGTTTGTAGAAAAAGTCAAGCCATCACTACTCACGCTTGTGTGGATTTTCTTCAGCGATATTTTTGAGGATTAGAGGTATCTCTTTGAAGTCTTCTTTAAGGGTTGCGCGGAGCGAACCATTGTAGAGCGCGGCGGCAGGGTGGTAGAGAGGGAGGAAGTGTTGAATTTTACCAAAGAGCGGCAGAACAGAAACAATGCCGTGTTCCCCAGATATTTTTTTGTCAGGAAAGAAGTGGTTCATCGCGTGCCGTCCGAGGAGTACGATGAGGGTTGGTTCGATGAGTTTTATTTCGCCCTCGAGCCATGGAGCACACGCTGCAATTTCATCAGATAGCGGATCACGATTTTCAGGCGGTCGATATTTTACGATATTAGTGATGTACACATCCTCTCGTTTCATTTTTATATCAGCAAGCATCGCTGCGAGAAACTTTCCCGCAGCGCCGATGAACGGTCGCCCCTCACGGTCCTCCTTTGCGCCCGGAGCCTCGCCAATAAACACAATATCGGCATCCGCATTGCCGTCACCGAGTACGCCTTGTGTTACAGTTTTGCGTAGTTCGCAGGTGCACTCCGCGAGCCATTTGGCATTGAGTTCTCTAAGCTTAGCTGTTTTGTTCATGTGCTGATTTTAGCACACCAGAGCAAGCACTTGCCAGAATACATTTTACGTGTTAATGTGGGCGCAGGCAGTTTTTTATCAACAAGAAAAAGGAGAGTTCGTATGGCTTGGTTTATGAAGTTTTTCTACGGGAGACCTGTTTACGCTGTTAAATTCATTAACATCGATTGCGACAAGCGTATGTTCTTGGATCATATTCATGCGCATATCCATCGCAATAATGATATTGACCTGATCGAGAAGTATGGACTTTCGATTCGTACCGCAAAGACACTTATGGGGCAGCAATGGTTCATTACTGACATGGGCAATCTCGTACGCGGTGAAACAAAAGGACTCATGCCTCTTCATGTTCGGATACCAATCGACTGCAATCTTGATTTCCTTTCTTCTTGCGGCCGCGAAAAAATGAACAGAAGCTATGCAAACGTTCCTGTTCACATTAAAGGTTTCCATTTGGAAGAAAATGGGAAAGTTGATTCTTCTGGTGGATTTAGAATTCTCTTTAAGAAAAAATAAAACCGGCAACCTTGTGTTGTCGAACCGTCTAGCACTATATGCTTGGCGGTTTTTTTATAAAAAATAGCCCCGCACTTAATATGCGGGGCTGGAAAGGTTAGTGCAAGGTATTACCTTTTGAGGTAGGTTGTCCAACACCGTCAG
>MHUW01000018.1 GCA_001823575.1 Candidatus Yonathbacteria bacterium RIFCSPLOWO2_01_FULL_47_33b
AAGCAAAATTGCTTACAAGGTCAATATATCGGGGTGTGGATAAGCAAAGTTGCTTAATCTTTGCTAATTTGCTATAGTTAAGCAATCAAGGTCGTAGTTAACCGATTAAGCAAAATCAACGAATATGTCATTTGGTTCATATCTAAAAAAACAAAGAGAATCTAATAATTGGAGTATTAAAGAGCTGGCAGAGAGGCTTGGTTTTTCTTCAAGCTATGTGAGCCAGTTGGAGACAGGGGCTCGCATCCCATCCCATAAGCAAATGGAAATTTTGGCAAAGGCGTATCAGCTTCCACTGGAGGAAGTAAAGAAACATTGGACGGAGGGAAAAATTCAACAGGTCAGCAAGGATGGAAATTACAAATTTGATATCAAAGATGTTGGAGAGAAGCGTGTGCAGGAGGCAACCAGCAAGCTTGAGCAAGGACTTGAGGAATTGAAAAAAAGTTTTTCGAGCGATGGTGGCCATTTTAAATTACCAGTGCTCGTGGCAATTCCAATTGATGATCTCGATGGTCATTTGAGCCGATCGAGCGATTTTGTTTTGCTTCCAAAAGATGATGTCGTGCCGGGTCATCGTGTGTTCGGACTCCGTGTATCTGATCTCATACTTCCCGACGCCGGCATTGTTACCGGAGACTTCGTCATCCTCGATGCCGACGCTTCTCCAAAGAATGGGAATATTGTTATCGTTAGAACACCGGATGGTCTGGCGATGATTTATTACCACGAGCGTGGTGATCATCTTGAACTCAGGCCAGAGAAGGACGGGTTCAAAAAAACCTACCATCTCAAAGAAATCAAGATGATAGGTCGACTGGTCTATCACATAAAAAAATATTAATCGCCAGGGCTCTCCAAACGGAGAGCCCTCAAGCTATCTAACAAAATAAATTATGAATTACTTAATCTACGGCCGAGTCTCTACTTCTCGTCAGGCCGAACGAGAATTGAGTATTCCAGCGCAGGTCAAAGCATGCCAAAAGTACGGCATGGATCACGGTTGGAATCTTGCACCTGATGGCATCTATGAAGAAAAGGGCGAATCGGCTCGTACCGTTGAACGTCCACAGCTCCAGAAAATGCTTCACCGGGCAAAGACTGATAACAAGATCGATGCGATTCTGATGCACAAACTTGATCGTATGTGTCGCAACGTCGCAGACTATGCGGCGATCAAAATGATGCTCAAAAAGCATGATGTTCGATTGATCTCGGTGGTCGAGCAATTCGATGAGTCTTTCTCCGGAGAGCTGGTTGAGAACATCATGTCATCGATCGCTCAATGGACGTCCCAGAACATCAGCTGGGAGGTCAGAAAGGGTCTCAAAGAGGCCGTAGAGCGTGGCAGGTTCCCTGGATACGCTCCTATTGGTTATATGAACGATAGGAAGACCAAGTCTCTGATCGTTGACAATGTCCGAGCTCCGTATGTGAAGCTTGGATTTGAACTCTATGCAACCGGCAAATTTTCTTACTACACACTCGGTGATGAATTGGCAAAGCGTGGTCTCAAGAGCAAGGCCAGCAAGCGTGTCTCAAAGAAAGGCGTTGAGAGGATGCTTCAAAACACGATCTACTATGGTCTTATAAAAACGAGATCGGCCACTAATCAGGCAAACTTCCCGTCGCTCATCACTAAGAAGTTGTTCGATGACGTGCAGGAGATTATCGCCCAACACAATCATTATGCGGATCGATCTCGCAAACACACGTTTCCACTTACCGGCTTTATGCGATGTGGTTATTGCGGTTCTATGTTGAGTGGTCAGGTGAAAAAGGGTCACCTGTACTATAACTGCTCCCACCGGCGTGATGCCAAGTGTCCGGAAAGAAAGTACACACGATCCGAGCTCATTGAGGAACAGGTGGTGGCATATCTCTCACGAGTCGAATTACCACCTAAGTTCAAGACGGTCTTGGATGCGTACTTCCAACACTTTGCAAAAGAGCGTATGGATCAGGAGGAAAACGAACGTAAGAGTATTAAACACGACCTGATCAGAGTGCAACAGCAAATCCGCAACATCGTTGTAGATCGTTCAAAACGCATCATAGACGCAGAGGTCTTTATAAAGATTCAGGACGAGCTTCTTAAGGAAAAAGAGATGTATCAGGATCGCTTATCTGAGCTTGAAGGTAAGTCAGACAAATTTGTACAGAAGTTCAATGAGCTTCTTGACTTCACGGATCATGCCGACGAGGTGTACCAAAAGAGTGGTACGAGTCAGAAGCGAACGGTGCTAAAACTTTGCATTGATGGATTTACTGTTAGAAATCAAAAACTGACGCCGATATGGACGCCAGTCTTTGATGTTCTTATGGATTTACAATTGTCCAAATTCGATCCCCCAAAAGTCGGCGGCAAGGGTTCTAAAACCGCCTCAAAAACCCTTGCCGTACCTAAGGTTCTAACTTGGACATCTGGCGGAGAAGGAGGGATTCGAACCCTCGATGCCGTCTCCGGCATGCCTGATTTCGAGTCAGGTCGATTCAACCACTCTCGCACTTCTCCTAGAAAATCACCTCAAAAAGAGGCCCCCATCAAAGTAGCATTTTTTTGCATTTTTGGCAAAAATTGGTATACTGCACAAGTATTTTTGATTCTGGCCCCATCGTCTAACGGTTAGGACAGCGCCCTTTCACGGCGTAAATCGGGGTTCGATTCCCCGTGGGGTCACAAAGCGCAGGGTCCAAAATGTGATAACATTTTGCGCTTTGTGAAGCCGGAGCTATGCCGAGGCTTTGCGAGGCAGCGAGGTAGGGTCGTGAGCACTTAGGCTTTTGTGAGCAAAGCGAACAAAAGACTTAGTGACTCCTGACACAAGCAGGATGAGGGTGCGAAGCACTCAATCATTTATGGTTTTTGATTTAGATAAAAATATAGAGCGCCTAAAAAGCGAAAAGTATGACGGACAGGAAAGTGCGGAGTTTTTTGCTGATGTTGAACGATTGAAAGCGGGGGAGCCATATGCGTATATTCTTGGATGGATTGATTTCCTGGGGGTGCACATTGACCTCTCGGGGAAGCCTATTATTCCGCGACCTGAGACCGCGCATTGGGCGAAACGTGCCATAGAGGAGTTGAAAGCAAAGGGCACACCCGTGCGCACCTTTGATGCATACGCGGGGTCGGGTAATGTTGGTCTTGCTGTTGCCAAACACGTCCCTAGTGCGCTCGTAGAAATCAGCGAGCTCGACACATCGCTTTCAGAGGGAATTATTTTGAGTGCACGAGCGAGCGGTATCCCTGACGAGCAGATAAAGGTGCTTCCTGGAGACTCTCTTGAGACAGCCACCGGTCTCTATGATGCTATTTTTGCGAACCCGCCGTACATTCCTCCAAGTGATCTTGAAAACTTGGACCCCGATATGGTTGCGTATGAGCCACACCTCGCATTTTTTGCAGACGAAGGCGGAAACGAGTTTCATAAAGTTCTCATTAATCAGGCATGGGACTTTTTGAAGCCTGGCGGTGCGGTGTATATCGAGGCTGATGAGTATCAAAAGCCCGCAATTGAGAAGATGCTCGAGGGTACCAAGTGGACCTATGAATTTTGGGAGGACCAATATGGGCAGGTGCGGTTCCCGGTGCTCCGAAAAATAGTATAAAAAATCCCCTCAAGGGGTTTTTTATATTGAGTTACTTTATTGAATTACTTTGCCTTGAGGGTCACGTAAATGTCCTCGAGGGCGCGGACGGCGTCGCCGGCGGCGATGTTGTTTTGATGGTAGAGCACATCGGTGCAATCACCAGCTGACCAAATACCAGGAGTCGAAGTCTTTTGAGTGCGAGGGTCAATTTTAATCTGGCCGCGCTCGGTGAGTTCTACGACGCCTTTAACAAATTCAGTATTAGGAAGTTGACCGATTTCGATAAAGATACCAGTGACCGGGAGGGTTCCTTGTTCGCTGGTGTCTTTGTTACGATACGTCATCCCGGTAACGAATGCATCACCGGTAACCTCAAGAATATCAACATTTTTGAGGGCGCGCATATTAGGATGCGAAAGTACTTTGTCCACGGTGATAGGGTCAGCGCGGTGGAAGTCACTACTGCGGTGAACAAGGGTGACGCTCTTTGCGTACGCAAGGAGCTGTGCTGCGGTCTCGAACGCTGCATTGCCTCCACCCACGACGGCGAGGTCTTGGCCTTCAAACATAGGACCGTCGCATGATGCGCAATACGTGAGACCCTTGTGTTCAAATTTGTCAGCGTTGATAGCCTCAAGTCTGCGACGGTGACTGCCTGTCGAAACAAGAATGGTCTTTCCTGTATAAGAACTTTTGTGGGTCGTGACGAGGAAGTTGCCGTCTTTTTGTTCAACTTTTTGTGCGAGCTCCTCCTTCATGGTAAGGACATCGCCTGCATATGCCTCTACGTGCTTGCGCATATTAAGAGCGAGCTCTTCGCCCGAGATTGCAACGGAACCAATCCAGTTTTGAATCTCTGTAGAAACAACGGACTGCCCGCCAAACGTCTCTGCAAGAAGAAGCGTCTTCAAGCGTTTGCGTGCAGCGTAAACACCCGCTGCTGTTCCTGCAGGACCACCCCCGATAATAATAAGGTCGTAAAGTTCCATAGTTATGTTTAAGTTTATAAATTCCAGATGATATTTGCAACGGGGCCCACACTTAGAGCGAGCCTTTCTCTTTTTTAGTGCCTTGCGCAAGGGCGACGGCCCGAGCAGAGCAATTTTTCAGCAGAAAAATATGCGTGCACTAGAAAAGAGAATGGCGAGTGACCTTTATTTTTTGCGGCGAAGGAATGCTGGCACAGCGCTCCAGTCTTCATCAACCTCGTTTTCAAGATCAATGATAGCGACCGGCTCTTTGTCGGTGAGATCTATCTTTGTAGGGGTCTGCGCCTCGGCGACATCGCGCGTAACTTCAACTTTTTTAGGCTCGCGCTCAATCATTGTGTTGTGAATCTCGCGCTTTTCGCGAATCTCTTCACGGCTCGGTGTTGCGGGTTTTGCTGCTCCAGAAAAAAGATTTTTCTTTTCAATGCCCTCAGGGAATCCTGAGGCGATAACGGTGATTTTAATCTCGTTTTTCTTGAGTTTGTCATCATGAATGGCACCGAAAATGACGCGTGCTTCAGGGTCGATTGAGTCAGTAATAATCTTTGCTGCCTCTTGAATCTCATGCATGCGGAGGTCGTCGCCACCAGCGATAGCAAAGAGAACACCTTTTGCCCCTGATACCGAGAGGTCGAGAAGGGGAGAGTTGATAGCTGCGAGGGCTGCTTCTTGAGCACGGTTTTCGCCACTCGATGAGCCGATACCAAGGAGTGCCGAGCCTGAGTCCGAGAGAATCGCACGAATATCGGCAAAGTCGACATTGATGATACCTGGCGTGGTAATAAGATCAGAGATACCCTCAACCGCCTGGCGGAGAATCTCGTCGCTCATCGTGAATGCTTCCTTGAAGGTAGTGTCTTTGCTTGCAGCAGAGAGAATACGGTCGTTAGGAACGACAATGAGTGCATCTACTTGTTTGCGAAGTTCATCAAGACCTTGTTCTGCGAGTCTGCCACGGTGAGAACCTTCAAAAGAGAATGGACGAGTGACAACACCAATAGTGAGCGCGCCTTGTTCCTTTGCAATAGCCGCGACGACAGGAGCCGCACCAGTGCCCGTACCGCCACCCATACCGCCGGCAATAAAGACCATATCAGCACCCTTGATGACACCCTGGATTTCCTCTTTGGTTTCCTCGGCTGCCTTGCGACCAATCTCAGGATTCATTCCCGTACCGAGTCCACGAGTGAGGTTTTTCCCAATGTGAATTTTTTTCTGGGCGAGTGAGTGATGAAGATCTTGTGCGTCAGTATTCATAACAATGAACTCAACGCCTTTGATCTTTGAGCTCACCATGTGATTCACGGCATTCTTACCGGAACCGCCAACACCAATAACCTTAATGCGCGCGAATGCTTCTACTTCGGGTTCTACTTTTGCCATACGGGATAGTCTGTAATTTAAATAATTAATCTTTTTAAGATACTAGTAAGAATACCAAGAAAAAGTCACAAAGTCTATAAAGTCTATAAAGTCAAAAGTCCGCAGGTTTTTGTGTATTTGTTACCACTTTCAACGTGAGAAACTTTACTGATTTTTGGCTTCCTTCTTATGGTAAAAACGGTTTTATCCATTTTTTGAGCATCGTCAAAACATCGTCGATATTCGAAGTAGTTGGCGCCTCGGGTTTTTGGAGTCCGTATAACGCGAGGCCGTAAGCAACGAGCCACGACGAATCCTTGATGGGGTTTTTACTTGCGGTAGCTCCTGCTGGGTGTGCGATAGAAGAAGGAAGTTTAAGGACTGCTTTTGCAAGGTCCTCTATGGTGGCGATGCCAGCACCGCCACCCGTGAGGACGATACCCGCAGGCAAAAGGCCGTTCCTGTTTATTTTTTTCAAATGCGCTTCGATGAGTTCAAAAATATCTTCAAGGCGCGCTTCGATAATCTCATCAAGTTTCTTTTTTGAGTAGGTGCCTGAGGGTCCGCTTATTTTTACTTTCTCAGCTTCATCAAGAGGAATCTTGAGTCCAAGCGCGATGTCGTTGGTAATATCGGTCGAGCCAATAGGGAACACCTGAAGCGAAATGGGAATGTCGTTTTCGAATACCGCAATCGAAACCGTTTCGGCGCCAATGTTTACGAGAGCGCACCCCACACTGCGCTGTTTTTTATTTAAAGCGACTTGCCCTGCGGCGATGGGTGACGGTATGATATCGTCTACTTCAACACCGAGTTCTTCGATGACTCTGACGATATCGTTTAGGTGTTGCTCAAGGCACGTAATGACAAGCATTTTTACTTCGAGCTTGGAGCCAATCATTCCCTTTGGGTCGCCAAGAACTTCTTTGCCATCGAGCTTGTAGCGCAAAGGAATACGATGAATAATGCGCTTGTTGGTGAGGTGTGCGAGGCTCTCCTCAGCTTCTGATGCTGCTTTCTTGATGTCTTGGTCGCCAACTTCTCCTGACGCGCGCGAGATCGTAGCACTTCCATGCGACACGACTGACTCGAGACTAATACCGCCCACCGAAAGCAGAGCATTGGTGATTTTAATGCCCGCCATTTTTTCTGCATGAGCGATTGCTTGGCTGACACTTTTGAGTGCATCCATTTTATTGACGATGTAGCCGTGACGGAGGCCGCGTGTCTCGGCAACACCAGTACCAATGATGCGCGGTGCTTCTCCTCGTGTGTGCTCAATGATAACGATGCGCGTTGTGTGAGTGCCAACGTCGATGCCCGTGGAGATACGTTTGATAGGTGCGCGCATAAGTACCCCTATAGTAACAGAAAATACTTAAATCTTAAACAGGGTACGGATTTTTTTCTCCTGCGCCTCCATTTTGGGGCTGTGGTCGAGACCTTTCAAGTGAAAGAGGGCGTGAATAAAAAGAAAAGCAATAAAGTTGGTGTAGGTGCGCTCAAAAAGTGGCGCCTCCTCGCGTGCTTTTTTAAGATCAAGAAAAATGTCTCCCTCGAGCTCGTCGATGGGGAAGGAGAGGATGTTGGTCGAGTTGTCCTTGCCGCGATAGGTGCGGTTGAGTTCGCGTGATTTACGCGGACTCACGATGACGAGCGAGCACTCGTATTCATCGCCGAGTACAGCGGTGGCCATTTTAGCAAAAGGCAAGCGGGGAAGCTTGCCTTTTGTAGTGTTCTTAATAGTAAGAGACATAGGAGTTAAAAGTTTATAAAGTCGAAAGTCAAAAGTAGATACAGACGCGTGAATTTTTGATCCTTGGACCCACTTTCGACTTTGTACTTTTAACTTTTTACTTATCTGCCCCTCTTTTTCTTCTCGACGAGTTTGCCGAGTTTCTCCAAGAGTTCGTATTCCTTGCGTTTTCCAAGGACAACGAGCGCGCTCTTCTTCATTTTGAAGTGAGAAGGCTTGCGCTGGCTCCAACGGATGGAACGTACGCGAGGGATAACTCCCGAACCCTGAACGCGCTTGGTAAAGCGGCGAATAAGGCTAATCGCGTTTTCGTTGTTGTTTTTCTTGACTTCTGCGTTGACTGTTGACATATAAACAAGTATAGCATAAATGCATTTTGGGCGCAATAGCCTACTCCCTAAGGATGGATTTCACTTGGGTGTCCTCGACTTGGGGGAAATCCTTGTAGAATTGGCCGACGGCGAAAAAGAGGGCGGGTGTTTCGAGGGTGCGCACCTCGGCTTCTTTTTTAAGCTCCTGTATGGAGTCTGTCGAGGCGACCGGAACGGCAACAACAATTTTTTGTGCACCGAGTTTTTTAGCGTACCGTACGGCGGCTTTCATTGTCATGCCCGTGGCGATGCCGTCATCGACGATGATGGCGGTTTTGTTCGCTAGGTCGAGCGGCCCACGCGTACCGCGATACTCTTTCCATCTTCGCTCCGCCTCTTTCTTTTCTTTTGCAATTTCATTCTCAAGCCACTTCTTGTCGACGTTCGCTGTTTCGCTCTCGTTAAAGACTCCGTTACCCTCGATGTCGATTGCGCCGATAGCGTACTCGGAGTTTCCTGGTGCGCCGATTTTTCTCGTGACAATGATGTCGAGAGGGAGATTGAGGGTGTGGGCGACCTCTGCGCCCACAGCAACACCACCACGTGGAAGGGCGAGGACGACAGCGTTAGTATTTTTAAATTCGCCTAAAACCTCCGCAAGTTTTTTCCCCGCTTCGGTGCGGTCTTTAAAGATTGTCATGATATACTAAGTGTATCATGCATAAACCACTAAGCACACTTCGCGACCGAAAGGCGCCGACAAAAGATTTTCGCAAAGCTGCACATGAGATTGCAGCAATTCTCTCCAAGGAAGCTTTGCGTCGTGTGAGGAAAGAAAAAGTCCACGCTTCGCGCACCGTCGTCCTCGTCCCAATCCTGCGCGCAGGGCTCGCGCTCTTGCCAGCATTTCTCGAAAAGTTTCCCGAAGCATCGGTTGGCTTCATTGGCCTCAAGCGCAATGAGAAAACCCTCAAGCCAAAAGCGTACTACCAAAACATCCCCAAGATTTCAAAAAGTGACAAGGTTATCGTGCTTGACCCCATGCTTGCAACGGGTGGCAGCGCCGTGGCAGGCATCCGCGCGCTCGTAGAAGCAGGCGCACAGGAAAAGAACATTACCTTTGTTGGTGTCATTTCGGCACCCGAAGGTCTTGAAAAACTGCAAACAAATTTCCCACTCGTCGATATGCTCATTGCGGTCCATGACGAGAAGCTTGATAAGAATGGATACATCGTCCCCGGCCTCGGAGACTTTGGCGATCGATATTTTGGCACGTAAGTACAGATCCTATTTCTTTTTCTCAAAAACCCAAGCTACTTGTTCGACGAAATCTTTATCCGCAAGGATTTCATTCACTCTAGCTGCGTCCTCAGGAGAAAGCTCGTACTTTGCGATAAAAAGCTCAGAAATGTCTGGAACAACTCTATCCTGTATGGTTTGGTAATTGATTCCTTTTTCATCCATCCATGTTTCAATTTCTGTTGGCGAAGAGAAATATGCAGTTTCGCGTTGCAGTTTTGGGGCATGCCCCAAAAAGAGTTTATGAAATTCACTTTGCCATTCAGATGAATTTTCTCGCGGAGCTCCAGAATGTTGGACAATTGCATATTTATTTGATACACGATTGACTTCACTTAAAATCTCTTTCTGGTCTTCTTTTTTATTCCACGGCAAAACATACCTCATAACAGTTATATCGAAAGCATTATCCTGAAAAGGAAGTTGCGCAACATTGCCAACTACTTTCATCTTTGCCGCAAGGTTATCTTTTAAGGCAGTTTCATTTGCATCAATTGCGGTAACATCAAATTTGTAGTCATCCCCAAATTCAGTGAGTAAATCTTTCAAGAATTCTCCCCTATGGGAACCGACATCTAGGACAGACATCGTGTATGCTTCCAGCCTTGGAGGGAGCAGTCTCTTTATCTCTCCAGCAAAAAATTCTGCTGATTCTCCATAAATCTTCTCGATAACAGGAAGACCCATTTCCCCCTCAAAAACCCGTGAGGCTCCTGCACCTTGTTCAAGTGGATTTATTTTTGATGATTCAAAATTTTCCATATTTTTTATTTTATCACATTACCATCAGATTCACCATCTTGGAGTGAGCCGTTCTCTTTTTTGGTGCCTTGCGCAAGGGCGACGGCCCGAGCAGAGCAATTTTTCAGCAGAAAAATATGCGTGCACCAGAAAATAGAATGCCGAGCAGACTCTATTTCAATTCTTCTTTGAGATGCTTTACAAAATCGGGGAGGTTGGCGAGAGTGACGGTTTCTTGTGAACGGGTCTCCATATTGCGGACGATGACGGTGTTGTCGAGCGCTTCTTTTTGACCAAAGATGATGGTGTAAGGGACACCCATACGTTCTGCAATGGCGAGCTGTTGACCAAGGCCATCTTTTGAAAGTGATTGTGCGAGAGGGATGCGCGCCTTGCGAAGAGTCTCGATAATCGTGAGACTCTTCAATCGTGCGTCAGAGCCGAGTTGGATGAAGTACACCTTTGGCTTTTTGATGATGCGCGGATCAAGCTGTTTGTGGGAAGGCGACATAAGGACGCGATCGACACCAATACCACCACCGACACCAGGAACTTCTTTTTTAGAACCCAGTGCGTGAGCGAGGAGGTCATAACGACCACCCGATGCAATAGTGACGGGCTCAGAAGTCTCTGTGCCAGGGTTGCCGAGGTCAAGGATTTCGAATACGGTGCGCGTGTAATAGTCGAGACCACGAACAAGATTGTTGTTGATGTGGTAGGGGATGCTCATCGCCTCGAGGTACTCGATAACCTCCTTGAAATGGTGACGGCAGTCATTGCAGAGTGAGTCGATAGGAGTAGGAGCCTCAGCTTTTGGTCCCTGACAGCGCTCGTCCTTGCAGTCGAGAAGGCGAAGAGGATTGGTCTTGATACGCTCTTTGCAGTGCGGACAAAGTTCGTTCACATGTTTTTTGTAATAGTTGGTGAGCTCACGGATGTAGCCCGAGCGACATTCTTTGTCACCAATGCTGTTGATTTCAACTGAAAGATTTTTGAAACCTGCTTCCTCAAGGACGAGGGTCATACTACGAATGACGAGGGCGTCCATAATACTTTTACTTGAACCAAGTATTTCAAAACCGAACTGACGAAACTCGCGCAAGCGTCCGCGTTGAGGATTCTCGTGGCGGAAGTATGGCCCATAGTAATAGAGCATCACTGGTTGAGGAAGTGCTTGCATACCGTTCTCGATATACGCACGCATAACCGCCGCGGTGCCTTCGGGGCGCATCGCAAGATGGTCGCCACCCTTGGTCTTGAGGACGTACATTTCCTTGTCGCGAATGTCGGTGCCGACACCGAGGCTCGAGGTAAACACCGCTTCGCGTTCGAGGATAGGGGTTTCAATAGGACGGAAGCCGTAGTAGATGGCGACGTCGGATGCTTTTTCAAAAAAACCTTGGTAGGCGTAGTACTCCTTTTCCATGAGGTCGCGCATTCCTTTTGGGCTCGCGATGTCCTCGGATTTCAACTTCTTTGCCTTCTCTGGTTTTTCGGTGGTCATATATGAATTAATTATTGTCTAAATTGCCCCGGGAGGAGATCAATGGTCGTGACTGGGAAGAGACGAACAAGCGCTTTTCCCACAAGGAGGTCTCGGTTTACCGCCCCCCACATACGTGAGTCGTAGCTTCCTGCACGGTTGTCACCCATCATAAAGTACTCGTCCTCCTTGAGGGTTATTCCCACCGCATCGCTTTTGGTAAACTCAACATAGGGCTCGCTTAGTGTGGTGAGGGACTCTTCTCCGGCACCTTTCACAAAAACTTTTCCTTCTTCATTGATGATGAGCGTTTCGCCGGGGAGGCCGATGATACGCTTAATGAAATATTTTTTAGGGTCCTTTGGGTATTTGAAAATGACTACATCGCCACGAGCAGGCTCAGTGAAGCGGTATGATACCTCGTCAACAATGAGGTATTGACCGTTTGCAAAAGTAGGGTCCATGGATGCCCCTGAGACAATAAAAGGCTGTGCAATGTAGACACGGATAGGGATAACCACCGCGAGGGCAATGAGAATAAAACGAATAGTCTCCCATGCTTCGGCGCGAAATGAACGCTTGGGAGCGCCTGTTTGAGGGATGTTCTTTGAAAAATCAGTGTTCATTTAGTTAGTGAACTCATCATATAACAGGAAATGGCTTGCGACAAGGCCGAAATGTGTGGTATGGTAAAAATTATGGAATTTACCCCGCGCCCACAGGAAGCCCCACAACCGTTGCCTTCAATGTCAAAAGATAACTTTGGGCTGCATGATTTTTTTACCTACATAGAGGAAGATAAAGATCGCGAGGCTTCTGAGACGAAAAAAACTGCGCACGCAGTACTCGAGGCGCTCCACCATGCGGGAGGTGTGGTGTACCAGGATGTTGCAGAGATGTATCCACTCGTGCATGAAAAGATTCTCGTGCGTCGCGAGGATGTCGGCAAGGTAATGGAGAGCGCCCTTGAAGGAGCACCGATAGAGATTACTGCGCGCGGACTGCGCCCAAATGTCGCGTGGTGGGAGCTTTCGCATGGTAGCGACGGTCTCAAAAATGCATTTCTCGAGGGGCACACTCATATGAACGGCGTCGTTTCGGTGGTGGGCTTTGAACCAGGGGAGTCACTCGTGGTTACGGATCAAAAAGACATCCCCGATGAACCCGATGCATTTGTTGGTGCAAACGGCAGCGTACTTGATCGTCATTTTGTTGCATCCGCGCATGGTACGACCCCTCATGAAAATATTCGTTTCGTAGTCTTTCGTTTTCCTTACGAACATTTCCCCGAAGAGGAGCTGACCGATGATGAAGTGGAGGGTGGCGAAAAAAATCTGCACGGAGATGCGCGATATGTTTTCCGCGGTGTGTATTTCCCGAAAAAAGAGACGGAGACTATTCACTAAAAAAGAAAAAGCGCCGAACGTTTTTTAAAAACGTTCGGCGCTGGATTAAACATGCGTGCCTGCGGGAACAAGAAGCACTTTCTGCACTCTTTTGAATGCATTGACGAACTCTGCAAACCCTCCAATCGCGCGCTCTTTGAAGAGCGCGATTTTTTGAGGACGAGGAAGCAAACAGAACTCCGCGCATTGTTCGAGCGGGCACCCTGATTGCTCGAGGATACCAACGGCCATACCTGCCCAAAAAGGGTAGAGGAACTCACGAAGATTCTCGTTGTCTTCCTCAAAGAGAAGACCTCCCCGTCGGACGGCATCAACGATTGCTTTTTGTCGAAGCCGGAAAAATAATTCAAGACTGAAAGCCATGAGGTTACCTCCTTTCGTTTTTTTCTTTGATGGTTTGGCAAGGTACGCACCGCTCCACATGAGGGTGACGCAAGAGACGTTTTTTGGGAATCTCTTCTTCGCAATCGATGCAGTACCCGTAGGTGCCGTTGTCGATTCGTGCTATTGCCGCAATGATTTGCGGGATATGCTCGGTCTCTTTGTAGTGCCGTGCCGCAGGCAAGAGGGGAAGCCCCTCACGTCCTGTTGCTTCACGCGTAACTTCAAGTTTTGCGACCAAATGCCCCCTGCGTTCCCCCAGGAATTCTTGGCTCTTAGCCATTTTTTTCTCCTTTTTTATAAATAACAGACTATATCCAATATAGCATATTTTGACCTAAAAGTCAAGGGGTAGGGAACCCTTATTTTTGTTATACTTTTGAGCATATGCAGTACGTAATCGTTGGACTCGGAAACCCGGGGGGGGAATATGCAGAGACGCGCCACAACGTCGGGCGTATGGTGCTTGAACAATTTCGTAAGAAGAATGACTTTCCCGAATGGTCGCTCGACAAGAGTGTGAAAGCACTCGTGTCCAAGGGTGCGTTTGGTAAAGATAAAATCATTCTCCTTGAGCCGGATAATTTTATGAATGTCTCAGGCAAGAGCGTTGCGCCGTTTGTGGCGAATGCAAAAGAAGCGGAGCGTACGATTGTCGTATACGATGATGTTGATTTACCGCTCGGCACGATGAAGATTTCTTTTAACCGAAGCTCAGGCGGACACAAGGGTGTCGAGTCAATCATCAAAGCGCTCAAGACACGTGAGTTCGCGCGTTTACGTATGGGCATCTGTCCGATGACGCCCGGCGGTAAACCGCGCAAACCAAAAGGCGAGGAAGCCATCCTCGAATTCATTGTCGGCCCATTCAAAAAAGCCGAACAAGAGGTGATGAGCAAAGCAACCAAGCAAGGCGCCGATGCCCTTGCTCTTATTCTTACCGAGGGTCGCGAGAAGGCGACAGGGGAAGTGAATTAGCTAGTAGGTAGTAGCTGCTAGGTTTTAGGGAATACAAAAGAGGGTGGGCGCCGTAGGCGCCCACCCTCTTTTCCTAAAACCTACCAGCTAAAAGCTAACACCTATTTCACCAAGTGCGTAAGGGTCATTTTCTGATCCTTGGCATCAAAGAGTGAAATGGTGAACGAGTAGGTGCGGCCGAGCTCGAGTGCTGCCTTGAGCTTGTCCTCCGTACCGAACTCCGATACATGAACGAGACCTGCAATGCCTTCCTCGAGTGATACGAGTGCGCCGTAGTGGTTGAACTTGATGACCACGCCGGTTACTGTGTCGCCCTTCTTGTAACGCTTCTCAGCATCCTTCCAAGGGTTCTCCTTGAGCGCCTTGATCGAGAGAGAAATCTTGTCATCCTTGATTTCGATTACCTTCACGCGGACTTTTTCGCCGAGTTTAAAGATCTTGCGTGGATCCTCTACAAGACCCCAACCAATCTCTGAAATGTGTACGAGACCTTCGATACCATCCTCAAGCTTCACAAAGACACCAAAGTCAACGAGACCGGAAATAGAACCCTCGAGCTCGTCGCCCTGTGAGTACTTGCCCGAGATTTCGCGCTTCTCTTTAACACCCTGCTCCTTCTCCGAGAAGATAAGCTTGCCTTCTTTTGGTGATGCTGAAATGATGGTCATCGCAATACGTTTGCCGATGAGTTTTTTGAGCTCAACAAGAATCTTGTCCTTGTCGCCGTCGTCGATGCGAGGATAGTGTTCGCTCTTCAACTGTGACGCAGGAAGGAATCCCTGGATACCCTGCCACTCCACAATGAGACCACCCTTATTGGCGTCCTTAACGGGAAGTTCGAGAGCCTTCTTGGACTTGATAGCCTCCTCAGCCTCACTCCAGATGATAGCCTGGCGTGCCTCCTTGAGCGAGAGCTCAATGTAGCCGTCTACGTTCTCGGTGTCGACAACCTTTGCGGTAATCGTGTCGCCGATGTTCAATTTCTTGATGACATCGCGTGCATTGATAAACTCGCGACCGTAAATGATACCGGTACCGAATGTTCCGAGGTTGATATAAACCGATGACTTTTCAACGCCGAGGACAGGGCCCTCTACGAGTGCGTCAACTTCAGGGAGGTCTTTTACGCCCTCCATAAGGGTCGCCATAAACGACGCCGGTGCTTCTACTACAATTTCTTCTTCTGTTGCTTTCATAAAATTAAAAATCCCAGGACAAGCCCCCACACCTTTTGTGTCATCGTACGGCCTTGCCGTACCGCGCGAAGCGCAATGACACGAAAGGTGTGGGGGCAAGCGGGGAAAATGAACCTCGGGTTTCTCGGGAACGGTCGTGTCAGGATCCGAGAAGGTTATCCTTGGTTCGTGCTTGCTATTAACCCCTGCAATATACAAGAAAGCGAGCAAAAACGCAAGTTTTACGAAGGGCGGTCCTTTGTAAAACCGTCCTTTGTAAATCCATAGCGGGCTAAATAAAAAAGGGGAGATTCCGTAGAATCTCCCCTTTGGCTTGGCAGCTAGCGGTGATGCTAGATGCTGGGCCGGGCGCCGGCAGTGGTGTGGTTATCAATATACACGGTGTGACGTGCGGGACCTGCAGTTGCGTACTTCATAGTAGCCTCCTTGGGCTGGTTGAAAAAACTTTGACTATAAAAAGTATAGCAGATACACAGCATTTGTCAAGTACCCGTGCAGTCTGATACACTACCATCTATGATTGTCACATATTACGGAAAACAATTTTTTAAGATTCAGCTTGGGGATACGGTTATTGCCTACAACCCTATTGGCAAGGATTCAAAATGCAAAACTTCACGCTTTGGTGCGGACATTGTACTCTCGTCGCTCCGCCACGCAGACTTCAATGGTGCGGAGCAGTGTGCTTACGGAGAAAAAGTTCCTACGCTTATTGCCGGTCCTGGTGAATACGAAGTAGATGGTATTTTTATCAAAGGCTTTGGCACGGAGACAACTTACGAAGGTGAGAAAAAATGGAACACCGTGTACTCGGTCGTCTTCGAAGGTATCAATCTCTGCTTCCTGGGCTCACTCGCAAAGTCCGACGCGCTCTCGCGTGAGGTCAAAGAAGGTCTTGGTGAGATAGATGTACTCTTTGCACCGATTGGTGGAGAGGAGATGTTGACCGCTGCGGATGCATACAAACTCACGCTTGCACTCGATGCAAAGGTCGTCATCCCGATGGACTACGACGATATAAAAAATACCCTTGAGACATTTGTAAAAGAAGGCGGTGCCAATGCCGAGACGATGGAGAAGTTTACCTTCAAGAAAAAAGACCTCGAAGGCAAAGAGGGAAGTGTGGTAGTCGTAACGGCTCCTAATTAAAAACTATGCTCGAAAAACTCCGAGCGAAGCCAAATCATATTAAAAAAAGTATCGCTCTTTTTCTTGCAGCGGTGATTTCTGTAATAATTTTTTTTGTGTGGGTGTCATCATGGGATGCACGCACGAATGGCGATGCAATACGCGGAAAAACAGTGAGCCCGCTCTCGGGATTCAGCACAATGCTTGATGGTTTTATGTCTGATGTTCGCGAGGGCGTTTCGGGTGTCCCTACGTACGTTGAGAACACTCCATCTCCTACAATCGACACCGCTACGACCTCACCCTCATTTGATTTTTCAAGTGTGATCGTGATTGATTCATCAGCAAGTACGACGACAAGCACTTCAACATCAGCACGATAATATTTATGTGGAAGTTATCTCCCTACACCTATATTTCTATAGTCGTAAATCATATAATGTGAATCGTGTACTACCTGTATATCCAACACCGCTTCCGCAAGCTCCGCCTCAGCATTTGGTCGCTCAAACATCGCAAGTGGCTCTCAGTCTTCCGCGTTCGGCTACCTCAACCTCGCTTCGGGTAATTATTCATCCGCTCTCTTCTCCTCATCATTCGGCTACAACAATATCGCCTCCGTACAAGGTGCCATCGCCATCGGCTCCAATATCACCAACAGCACTGCTTCCTCCACGATGATCGGCCCCTCTGATGCGGCAAAACTCACCATCTTCTCGAGTGGTAATGTCGGCATCGGTACCACAAGCCCTCTCTCCACTTTCACTACCGTCGGCTCCGCCTGCATCAATAAAGGCACTGGTGCCACCGCCCTCTGCTCTACCACCGCCGGTACCATTACCGCAAGCGTCTTCAACACCGCTGCCGCCGACCTCGCAGAACGCTACAAGACCGACGACCCTACCCTCGAAGCAGGAGAGATCACGATGCTTGACCCAGAGAAATCCCTCTCTGTTATGCGCGCATCAAAAGAGAAAGATGCAGTAATCTTCGGTGTCATCTCTACCGAACCAGGCTTCCTCCTTGGCTCATACAACACCCTAAATAAAGCTTCCACCACCGTCCCTATAGCGCTCTCTGGTCGTGTACCCGTAAAGGTAACCAATGAAGGTGGCGACATCAAGATTGGTGACAAGATTACGCTCTCATCAACACCAGGTATTGGTATGAAGGCAACATCCACCAAAGCAGTCATCGGTACTGCCCTCGAGAACTTCTCTGGCACCACCGGCACCATTCTTGCTTTTGTAAACGTCACGGGCACCAAGCTTGATACCTCAATCAGCCAGGGTACCATTGTCGACGGTGTCGGTGAGTCATTATTCTGGAGCGTCGAAGACGTTACTGGCAGAATCAAGTTCATTTCTGCTGGTGTCGGCCTAAATGACCAAGAAATTGTTAATGTGAAAGCAATCCGTGGCTCCGCAGCAAAGTGGAGTATTGATGAGTGGGGCAGGATGGTGGTGGAGGAGCTCAAGACCAACAAGCTTTGTGTGGGAGAGACGTGCGTAGACGAGAGTCTGCTCAAAAAGATTCCTGAAAAAGTAGGAATCGTAGCACCGTCAAACGACCCTGTTCCAGCACCAGCTCCAGAGCCTGTTGTCGTGTCTGTTACGGAGCCAGAGCCAACCCCTACAGTGGAAACTCCTGTAGAAGTTCCCCCCCCACCGAACCAGCGCCCGAGTTTGCGCCGACTCCTGCCGTAGTCCCTGAGCCTGAACCATCAGTCATTGAGACGGCAGTGCCTGATACTACCCCCGCTTCAGAGCCAACCCCAGAACCACCAGTCCCCGTCGCAGAGCCTTAATTCCAGGAAGGGATGACTTTTCCGAAGTATTAAGGGTTGCGCCACACCGCCTTACCTTATATACTTTAGTAACTTATTATTAGAAGGATAATCATCACGCATCATTATATGGAACAAGGACACGAACAAGGAAGCACGCCGAAAAAAACAAAAAAGATTAGGGGAGCCGACTGGACTTCTTACAAGACGCTCTTTTGGGGCACGGTCCTTCTTCCTATCTTCTTTTTACCGATATTCAATCTCCCTGTTGATATCACCAAGGGCGCATTCTTTTTTACACTCACCATTGCGGCATTTCTTTTGTGGCTTGTTGCGCGGATGAAGAGCGGGAGGTTCGTGTTTCCTAAAAGTGTTTTGCTTGGGTCGGTAATGGCTCTTCCTGTTGCCTTTCTTGTTTCAGCTCTTTTTTCTGAAGTACCAATGGTATCTCTCTTGGGTGTTGAGTACGAGACAGGGACCTTCTTTTCGATTCTCGTGCTTTCGCTTGCAGTGTTCCTTTCGTCGATATTTTTTCAGACAAAGGAACGAGTCTTTTCCTTGTATGGATGGCTTGTCGGGGTGTCGTTTGTGGTGCTCGCGTTCCTTATTTGCGGATTTTTGATTGCAGGGGGCATTCTCCCGTCATTCTTTTCTGCGTACATTCCTCTTAATGTCGTAGGGAAGTGGAACGACCTCGCGGTCTTCTTGGGTTTTACGAGTATCATTTCCCTAATTACTCTTGAGTTGATGACGCTTACCAAGAAGCTAAAAATTACCGCCGTTACCTCGCTGGTTCTTTCTTTGATTATTCTCACCCTCATAAACTTCTCTCTTTTGTGGATTATTGTTGGGGCGTTTGCACTCCTCGTGTTTGTCTATGCGATATCCTTTGTACAAAAGGATGCGGGTGAAGAGATTACTGAGAGAAAGATTCCCCTGTTTTCATTTAGCGTGCTCTTGCTTTCGGTATTTTTTGTGTTGGCAGGTGGCCCTGTTAACGACCTTGTGCGCAACACGCTTCGCCTTAATATCCCCCAGGAGGTGGTGCGCCCAAGCTGGTATGCAACAGGGGGCGTGGTCAAAGAAACCCTCCTCAAGGATCCTATCTTTGGTGTTGGGCCCAATAGATTCCTGAATGCATGGACGAGCTACAAGCCTGCAGGAATCAACACCACCAACGCGTGGGACGTTGACTTCAACAATGGCATTGGTGTTGTTCCCACATTTGCTTCTACCTTAGGTTTGGTGGGTATCATCGCATGGCTCGCTTTCCTAGGACTGTTCCTTTATGCAGGGTTCAAGGCGGTGTTCAAAGTTGGTCTTGATAAAACATCGCACTATATCGTAGCCTCTTCGTTTTTGGGAGCTCTGTATCTCTGGGTTATTGCAGTCTTTTATGTCCCTAATATCGCTATCTTTGGTCTCGCGTTTATAATGACTGGGGTGTTTATCGCGGCGCTCGTGGAGGGCGGTATTGCTAAAAACTACGATTTCTCATTCCTTGAGGATCCGCGCGTGGGGTTTGTGTCTGTCCTCGTACTTATATTATTTATCATTTCATCAATTGTTGGAGGATATTTTGTTGTTGAGAAATTTCTTTCGCTTGCTTCATATCAAAAGGGTATGATGCTCAGTTCTCGTGGAGATGTCTTGGGTGCACGTGCGGCAATCGAAAATGCAAAAAAACTCCGTGAAAGCGACCTTTATTACCGCGCGCTCTCAGAAATGGACATCAATAGCCTTGGGGTTATTTTGAACCAAAAAGGCGTCTCACAGGAGACGGTCAAGGCACAATTCCAGCTAACCTCGCGTGAGGCAATTGACAATGCTATCAAAGCAACACAGTTTGATAAGACTAATTATATAAACTGGGTCTATTTAGCGCGTGCGTATGAGTCGCTGATTCCGTTTGGAGCTGCTGCAGATTTTTATGAGAGCTCAAAAAAGAATTTTGAGGAAGCAATTGCGTGGAATCATAATAATCCGTCGCTCTACCTTGAGCTGGCACGCCTTGAGCTCTTGAATAAAAATGTAGCTCAGGCAAAGGAATATATTGCAAAAGCTCTTACCATGAAGAATGATTACGTAGATGCGATATTCCTCCTCGCACAGATACAGGCTGATGAAGGCGATCTAAAAAATGCGATTATCTCGACCGAGGCTGCATCTCTCGTGTCACCTAACAACATCGGTGTATTCTTCCAGCTTGGATTCCTGCGTTACAAGAACGGCGACTATGCAGGAGCTGTCTCTGCTCTCGAGCGTGCAGTGGAGCTTAATCCAAGCTACTCCAATGCAAAATATTTCCTTGGCCTTTCGTACAGCAAGCTCGGAAGAGTGGCTGATGCGATACGTCAGTTTGAAGACGTTAAGTCGATGAACCCAGATAATACGGAAGTGCAATCAATCTTGAACAACCTACGAGCGAGCGGTAGTGCGTTCTCTGGAGGAGTACCAGCGGCTCCTGAAAAGAGCGCTACGCCACCAATAAAGGAAAAGAAAAAATAATTACCACTCATTAATTTATACTGACATGTCATTTGAAGGATTTACTCCAAAACAAGAGAAAGGGGCTGATGAAATACTTACAGGGTCACCCCTTGAAGGAGTTGGCTTTGACGATGCCGGTTTTACCAATGAGCGCAAGATAGTTATGGAATCAGTCGGCGGAGAATACAATCCTTACGCAAAAAAAGAAGCTACTGGTCTCTATCCAGAGGGTGAAAGGGGAGAGCGTATAATCAGTAGCGAAGAATCAGAGGAGGCCGCAAAACGACTCAAAGGAAGTGAGGCCGAGAAGTGGGAATTAATCTAGGAATAGGCCTAGAATAAACCTGCAACCATTGTTTTAATAGGGTTTTATACCTTTTTGTTTTGTGCTGTTTGTGCTATAATAGATAGACTATGGCGCGAAAAGTTGAAGAATCAAAGGTCCCCGCGGACGCCCCCGAGGTACCAGCACACATTGGTATTATCCCTATCGACATTTCTGTCGAGATGAGAGAGTGCTACCTCGACTACGCGATGTCGGTCATTACCTCACGCGCACTCCCTGACGCACGCGATGGCTTGAAACCGGTGCACCGCCGCATTCTCTTTTCAATGAGCGAGATGGGGCTCACCTCGTCAGCAAAGTTCCGTAAATCCGCAGCGGTAGTCGGCGATGTACTCGGTAAGTACCACCCACACGGTGACTCATCGGTGTATGACGCTATGGTAAAAATGGCGCAGGACTTTTCGTTCCGCTACCCACTCGTTATGGGCCAGGGGAATTTCGGCTCTGTTGACGGTGACTCTCCAGCGGCAATGCGTTATACCGAGGCAAAAATGTCTCGCGTCTCCGCAGAGCTTTTGCGTGACCTCGAAAAAGACACTGTGGACTTTCGTCCCAACTATGACGGTACTCGTAAAGAGCCAATCGTTTTCCCTGCGTCGGTACCTAACCTCCTTTTGAATGGTACCCTTGGTATTGCTGTTGGTATGGCAACCAATATCCCTCCCCATAACTTGAGTGAGGTTATCGACGCGACGGTGCATTTGATTGATGAACCAGAGGCAACCTCAGAAGACCTTCTTCAGTTTGTAAAAGGACCAGATTTCCCTACAGGAGGTATTGTGTTTGGCGAGGCTGATATGAAGCATGCGTACACCTCAGGGCGCGGTGGTGTGGTGGTGCGCGGTGAAGCAGAGATTGTCGAGGAAAAAAATACGAGTCAGATTATCATCACTTCACTCCCATATCGTGTCAATAAAGCAGAGCTCATTATCAAGATTGCTGACCTCGTGCGCGAAAAGAAGCTTGAGGGTATCCGCGGACTGCGCGATGAATCAACGAAAGATATTCGTGTCGTTATTGATTTGAAGACGGGGGCACATCCTCAGGCTGTTCTCAACTACCTCTACAAGCATACCGACCTTGAGACGTCGTTCCATTACAACATGGTGGCGCTTGTTGACGGGGTTCCGCAAACGCTTTCGCTCAAGGGGCTCCTCTCAAACTTCATTGGGCACCGCCAGGTGGTGGTACGTCGCCGTACCGAGTATGACCTTCGCAAGGCAGAGGAGCGCGAGCACATTTTACTCGGTCTCAAAAAGGCCCTTGATCATATCGATCGTGTAATCACCATTATTCGTGGTTCAAAAGATACCGCTGCCGCAAAAATAAACTTGATCAAGGAGTTCAAATTCTCCGATATTCAAGCAAACGCCATTCTTGAAATGAAGCTCCAGAAGCTTGCCGGTCTTGAGCGCAAAAATGTTGAGCTTGAGCTTAAAGAAAAGCAGGCGTTCATCAAGGAATGCAAAGACCTTCTTGCAAGTGCAAAAAAGATTCTTGCCGTAGTCAAGAGCGAGCTCGGCGATATCAAAGAGAAGTATGGTGACGCACGCAAGAGTCGCGTGGTTAAGCACGGCGCAGAATCAATTTCGGTTGAGGATATGATTCCCGACGAAGAGTCAATGCTCGTCTACACCAAGGGAGGCTACGTAAAACGCACCAACCCGAGCGAATACCGCCAGCAGAATCGTGGGGGAGTTGGGGTGGTTGATTTGAATACTAAAGAAGAGGACTTTATCACGCTGTTCCTTTCGGCAACAACCCACAGCGACCTTTTGTTCTTCTCGGACAAGGGCAAGGCATACCAGATCAAGATGTACGACGTCCCTGAAGGCAAACGTGCAACGCGTGGCAAGTCCATCATGAACTTCATTGCACTCGGTGGTGAAGAGAAGGTGACCTCAGTACTCGCAATGCCTAAGGCGCTCAAGGAGTCTAAGCTCTCACTCTTTATGGTGACCAAGCAAGGTACGGTTAAAAAAGTATCAGCAGAAAGTTTTAAGGATGTACGCCGAAACGGTATTATTTCGATAAAACTTGAGACAGGCGACGAGCTTCTCGCCGCACTCTTTACCGAAAAGGGCGACGATATTATTTTGACGACCTCAAAAGGACAAGCAATTCGTTTCAAGGAGGCTGACGCGCGTGAGATGGGTCGCGCTGCTGGAGGCGTACGCGGTATGAAGCTTGGCAAAGGTGACTTTATTGTTGGTGCGGACGTAGTCAAGAAAGATGCTGAAAAGCCAGAGCTTATGGTGATGAGTGAGAATGGTTATGGTAAAAAGACTGCCATGAAGGAGTACAAGGTTCAGAAGCGTGGTGGCTCGGGAATCAAGACCGCTAAGGTTACCGCAAAGATTGGCGCACTTATTGTAGCCAAGGTGGTTACTCCCGCATACGAGGAGCTCGTGGCTATCTCAAAAAAGAGCCAGGTCATTCGTATTACGATGAAGGACGTGCCAACGCTTGGTCGTGACACACAGGGTGTACGTATTATGAAGCTCCGCGAGGGAGACAGTATCGCATCGCTGACCTGTCTATAGGGCGGAACATAGAATTTTGAATTTAGAATATGGAAGTAAATGCGGGGCTCACGATATTATTGTGAGTCCCGCATTTTTTGTTGCATCGTTTTGCTCCGCGCGGTACAATGAAGAAGAATAGTGAATGAAATGCAAGAGTCTGCATCATTCTAAATTCCATATTCCATATTCTATATTCTACCCCTATGGACCTCCCAAATTTTACGAACCCGGTAGCGAACATCAGCGAGCTTGGCGTGTATGATGGCATGACCGTTGCTGATCTCGGTGCAGGAACAGGAGCATATACCATCCCTCTCGCAGAACGCGTGGGGGAAACTGGTCGTGTATATGCCGTTGAAGTACAAAAAGATTTTTTGACGAATATTAAAGATGCCGCTCTTGCGCATGGGCTTAAAAATATTGAGGTGATATGGGGCGATATTGAGCGACTTGGGGGCACCAAGATAAAAGACGCAAGCATTGATGCTGTTATTGTTTCAAACGTACTCTTTCAGGCTGAAGACAAAGCAGGGCTCCTTCTGGAAGCAAAGCGTATCCTCAAGACTGGTGGCAAGCTCCTGCTCGTTGATTGGAAGGATTCATTTGGCAACCTCGGCCCCATAAAGGAGTCGGTTATATCAGCTGATGCCTCCCGCGCCCTCTGCGAGCGTGAGGGGTTTGTACTCAAAAAAGAAATACCCGCCGGTGAGCATCATTATGGTTTTATTATGCTTAAGGTATAATAGAGAAACAAAACTAATAACATGAAAAACCTTAATATCTTTCAAATCATTGTTCTTGGTGTGTTTGCAACCTTGATTATTGTAGGTATGCTTGCTTTTTCAGGCAAGCTTCCTTTTTTACCAAAAAGCGCAAAAGATGTGAATTATGGTACGGTAACAGTGTGGGGGACGTTCCCTGCAAATATGATGCAGGCGCTCATTTCTGATAAATTTCGAAACGAGAAGAGCGTGACGATAAACTATGTAGAAAAGAGTAAGGCGACATTTTCAACCGACCTTGTTGAGGCGCTTGCTGCGGACCGAGGGCCGGACCTTTTCCTGATTGCACAGGATGAAATCTTGCGCAATTTGAACAAAATAGCGTTTATTCCATACGAGGCATTTACCGAGCGAGATTTCAAAAATACTTTTATTGAAGAGGGTGAAATGTTTTTCCGTCCCGAGGGGCTTGTTGCTCTGCCATTTACTATTGACCCTATGGTGATGTACTGGAATCGTGACATATTTACGAATGCCGGTATCGTTGCACCACCCACTAAGTGGAGTGATTTTTATCCCATGGTACCCAAAATCGTCGTTCGGGATCAAGGGGGGAATATTAGCCGTGGGTTTGCATCTCTTGGGGAGTATCGAAATGTCTCACATGCAAAAGAGATACTTTCTGTTCTCATGATGCAAGCGG
Organism: Candidatus Yonathbacteria bacterium RIFCSPLOWO2_01_FULL_47_33b; assembly: GCA_001823575.1. GTDB lineage: Bacteria > Patescibacteriota > Minisyncoccia > Phycocordibacterales > UBA1550 > UBA1550. The sequence goes on from MHUW01000018.1 coordinate 25,197, forward strand.
GAAGCCCTATTGTGGGTATTCAAAATGGAGTCTTGATGTCAAACCTTACATCAGCTACTGATCCAAACGCCCAAAACCCTGCGGCTCAGGCGCTCAATTTCTTTAGTCAGTTTTCGCGCTCAGACAAAGACTCGTACTCGTGGAATCGCTCGCTGCCAAATTCACGCAGCATGTTTGAGGCGGGAGACCTCGCGCTTTACTTTGGTTATGCGAGCGAATATCAGACAATCAAGCAAAAAAATCCCCATCTTAATTTCGATATCACGGTCATGCCGCAAGCAGACCAGGCGAGCGTAAAGATGACATTCGGGCGCATTCAAGGATTCGCAATCGTAAAAACATCAAGCAATCTTGCGGGAGCAATGCGCGCGTCACTCTTGCTCTCGGGGAGTGATATGGCTAAAGGTATTGCTGAGGCTACAAAGCTGCCTCCCGTACGTCGAGACCTCCTCGCGGTGCGCCCTACGGACCCTATACAGTCAGTCTTTTATGACTCAGCGCTTATAGCACGCGCATGGCATGACCCGTCTCCGACCGAGACCGACCAGCTTTTTCAGGGTATGATTGATGACATCGGGTCTGATAGGCTCAAGGTAAGCCAGGCCCTATCTGTCACACAAAGTAGTATTAATAAGCTGCTCCAGCGATATAAATAACCATGAACATATCTTTTAAAAAGACGAGTGCGATGATACTTGCGGGAGTTGCGCTCTCTCTGCCTTTTCTGGCGGTTGCGCAGATTGGTATCCCGTGCAATGGCCCAGACTGTGATTTTGATGATTTGATTACACTTGCTAATAATATTATTAAATTCCTCGTGTTCACGGTCTCGGTTCCTCTTGCTGCTTTGGGCTTTATGGTCGCAGGAGCAAAATTGGTTCTTAATCAAAACAAAGAGGGGGCATGGAGCGAAGCAAAGCAAAGTTTTGGAACTATTGGGATGGGGTTCGGTATTATCCTTGCTGCTTTCCTCCTCGTTAAGATGGTACTTTTTGCGTTCTTGGATACCGATGCTGGATTTACCGCGTGGATACTTCAATAAGTATTGCAGAGAGAAGCAATGAAGGTGTATAATGTAATTATATATTTATGGATATGATGAAAAAAATTCTTGGGGCGTTGATTGTTCTTGCAGCGTTGCTTGTCGGCGGTATTGCGTTTGCGGCAGTTTCTCAAGGGGGGACATTTGATTCGCCTGTTGGGGGGACATGTGGAGCGACACCAGATTGTGCAGCAGGGCTTAGTTGTGGCTCTGGCGGTGTCTGCGTTTCCAGTGCTAGTGGCGGCGCTACTGCACAAAGTGGCGGCTCTACAGCACCTCTTGCCCGCGGGCAGCTACAAAACCCTATTAAGTATGATAATTTTTATGACTTTGTTGCTGCGGTACTTGAGACTGCTGTAGAAATATTAATGCCGTTTGTGGTCCTCGCATTTATTTGGTCAGGATTTCTCTTTGTGCGAGCGCAGGGAGCCCCTGCAGAGCTTGAAAAGGCAAAGTCAGCAATCTACTGGAGTATCATTGGTGCATTCATTTTGATGGGCGCCTGGGGGTTCGCGCAAATTATTAGCACTACCATATCAACCTTAACTCAGTAAAAATATTATGGACTTTAAAGACTTTGTCGCATTCATTATCCTTGATCTCATCAAACCAGTGACATGGCTCATTATGTCACTGGCAGTCGTGTACTTCCTTTGGAGTATTACGCAGATTATTATCAAGAGCGACGAGGTAGATATGCGTGAGGAGCTCAAGAAAAGGGCTACATGGGGGATTGTCGCACTTTTTGTCATGACCTCGATGTGGGGGCTCGTAAATATTCTTATCAATACTTTTCAGCCGGACGCAGAGCTCAACGCACTTCCACAGCTACCTACAAGTTTTAATGCGAGCGAGACGGTTTTAGCGCTACATACCACTAAGTAGTAGGGCGAGCGCAAGTGGGGGGGTGATCCACACCTTTCTTAGAGAGGATTTTCAATGGGCGCCTACGAGGCTTAGTTGGGGGTTTTTGATGGGTAGGGCCTTTCCACAGAAACCTCGATTTTTAGATATTTATCCCTTGTAGTTTATGAAATGGTTTCGTATAATTAAAGATGTAGGACTGAGTCGTGAAGTCATACAGTATTAATTATACAAGTATCATCATTATGAAAAAAGTTATTGCACTTAGTATCGCTCTCATGCCATTTTTGGCATCAGCACAGTCTGGTTTTACGAATTTAGCTGGTTTCTTTACGTTTTCCGGAGCTTTCCTGAAGTCTGCTACTGCGCTTATGTTTGCTGCAGCGTTCTTCTTCTTCCTTTGGGGAGTCTTTCAGTTTGTACGTGCAGCAGGTGACGAGGAGGCACGCAAGACAGGTCGCGACCACATCATCTACGGTGTTATTGGTCTCGCGGTGATGGCGTCTGTTTACGGTCTCGTAAACTTTTTGACCACGAGCGCAGGCCTCTCTACCACAACAGTTACACCTCCTGCGATTATTGAGATCACTAATCTGTAGTCACAAGTAATCATTTTATTCTGTGAATATCATTGAAAAGTTAAACGATCTGATCCTCAACCCTTTGATTGTCCTCCTCTTTGCGGTAGCTGCTGGGTACTTTCTTTTTGGACTTCTTCGGTTCATCCAAAACCAGGACAACGAAACAGCACAAGAAGAAGGGAAGCGGCATATGGTCTGGGGTGTCATCGGGATTTTTTTGATGGTTGCAGTCTATGGCATTTTAAATCTTATCGGTACAACCGTAGGAAATATTACGCAGTAGTAGGTTTGGAAAAATTAACAAAAACACTCCGTACAAAAGTACGGAGTGTTTTTGTTTTACACCAAAAGAAAAAGCCCTCGAATTACTTCGAGGGCTTCATGTTGAATTGCAAATTTCAAACAGGAGTTAGCGTTACCGTAACTTTGACCGGTGTTTCCGTTTTTGACGAAAAACCAAGACGTAGCCGGCGGATATTTCCGCCCAAATCGACATGCTCGCTGCAGTCATGAGTAACGCCTTGAGGGGCACCATCATACTCGATAGCAACGAGGCATCCTTCTGGTGCGTCCCACCTGAAATCAGTTGACGCAGGAATCTTTACCTCCGTAAAAGCTACTTGTGTGGCGAGTACTACGACAGTACGTGCTTGAGGTTGCTTTGGTGTGGTGCGTTGTGTCGATGTGTTTCGGTGAGTATTTATTGACCATGTCTTGCCACCTAATTTATATTCATCCAACGTCTTGTGTAACGCTGGAGGCTTAAACGCAAGAACCATAATAGCAAATAAAATAAATATAAGCACCGTGTAGCTACCCCTGCTTTCCTTTTTTGCATTACTACGCTCATCAAAGAGTGTAAGTATTACTGCCAAAAGTAATGCAAGAACAAAGATGCCCCCTTCTTTCCCTTTGATCGAGAGAGCCCACTCACTAAGGAAAGATTTGTCGCTACCCCAAAAACCTTGCGGAATGAGGGAAACAACGGCAAATCCGATGATGGTACAGGCTCCATAAAACACAAGCTTTTTCCCGATTTCACCGCCGTATTTCCACTGGTCGGCCATAAGGCTGACTGCAATAGATCCTGCGATGATAACGAAGAATGCGCCAGGGTTTTCGGTAAAAGGAACGAAGCCAAGGTAGAAGAGTACAATAGTGCCCACAAGCAAGACAGTTTTGAAAACACTGAAATAGTGTCTCAATATCCATTTTGCTCCCTCGGAGAGTGAACCATCGCCAATGATTGCCCCCGCGACAGCAACTTCCGCAACTTGCCGCGGACGCCACCACAAAATAGCGGTGACAACGGCGAACAAGGACGAGAGAATTATGTTGACTTCAGGGTGACCAAAAACGTTACATACAAGCCCGATGAGCATGATACCAATGAGTACCCAGAGTGCTCCGACAAGCTTTAAGTATGCTTTTCGAATAGGGTCAACACCGAGGCCGATGGTTTCGCTGCCGACATTGAGAACAGCTAGAATAAGATCCATTTGAGGCTCCTTTGATTTTAGATTTGGAAGACCCAGCCAACAAAGCGATAGAAGGGATTAACCTTGTAATGCTTTTTACGGTAGGCTGTGATGTGAGGCACCAGAACATCATTGATAGCCTTTGCAACCTTGTTGGGGTCGGAAAGGTCATTAACAGAATCAAGGCAAAGAGATTTAACAATAATCTGCTTCACTTCCTTGTGGATTTCTGAAAGTTTGCTTTCGTCAACCAAGTGGTTTATGCGAAGAGTTTCTACCGCATGACGTATGTCATCATCCTCCTGGCACATATTTGCATCTGCAACGAGATCCTTGAGGAACTTAACGCGTCGATCGTTTTCTGAAAACTCAACGACGTTAATTTTTTCTCCTTTTTCGTTCGTAGTTGTTTCGTTTGGCATTGAGCCAATGTTGAGAAGAAGAGAAGTTGATTCGTCGAGAGTGAGCTTTTGCATAATCTTATCAAGCGCACTTCGCTCATCTTTTTTGAGGCCTGTACGAACAGAACCCCAAATCCCTTCATCAGCACGACCAAGGCCAAACAGATGGGGGAGGTGTTGTTTCACTGCTTCTTTACGTTCTTCTCCTGGTTTGGCATCTGAAACTTCTTTGATACCAACTGCCAGCATAATAAACTGGACAATCTCTACGATTACCCCAAAAGCATCCTTAACATCGAATTTTTCAGACATGACTGTCTCCCTTAAGTTGAATTTGCAATTATCAAAGATCTGACAATTTTCTTGTTTAATTATAGCAGATTCTCAAAAAAAGTCAAGGTGCCACAACCAGCAAAATACCGAGGAAAAACCTCGGTATTTTGCTGGTTGTGAGCGTGGACGAATTAGCAAATTCGCGTCCTGGACGTTAGACTTGAACCCTCAAGGATCACTCCATACGCTTCTCAATTACCAAATTGACCTACTGGGTGAATCAGCTGATTCGCATCTTGGATGTAAACGACGTACGCATTCTGAACTGGGTGCGCGTGGGGAGACTCGAACTCCCAACCCTTACGGGATACGCTTCTGAGACGTACGCGTATACCAATTCCGCCACACGCGCACTCAGTTCAGAATAATAAAAAAGCCCAGTTCCGCCACACGCTCGCGGTCATGCCATTCTAGCATATTTATGGTGCCGAGGAGAGGACTTGAACCTCCATGGGTTACCCCGCTTGCTCCTAAGGCAAGTGCGTCTACCAATTTCGCCACCTCGGCATATAGATACAAGGTACACTAAACATACCTCCGCGTAAAGCACCCCAGTAGGATTCGCCTCTTCCTTCGGTCGAGACTATCCATTTTGTAGCGATTCGAGAATACTCTCATCGCCAAAATGGTGAGCCTACGGTTCGAATCCTATTGGGGGCGTTACTGATAATAAAAAAAGCAGGGAAGATACCCTGCTTTTTTATTATGGTGCCCCCAGTAGGATTCGAACCTACGACCGTCTCGTTAAGAGCGAGCTGCTCTACCAACTGAGCTATAGAGGCATATATTTACTAATCTAACTCTATCACTTTTCTGTGCCTACCAAAGTTTATGGCCGAGCCACGAATCAGCTGATTCGGCGATAGAGGCATTTGGTACTTGAATTATTATACACAAAAAACGAAGAAAGGGAAGTAGTGCCCGGGGTGGGACTCGCCTCTTCCTTCGGTCGAGACCATCCATTTTAATAGTCGCTATGCTCCTTTAAAATGTGGGGCCTCTGGTTCGAGTCCCACCCCAGGCATCTCGCTCTGCTTATTTGTGCCCGGGGTGGGACTCGAACCCACATATCTTTCGATGGGAAATTTTAAGTTTCCTGTGTATACCATTCCACCACCCGGGCAGGTGAAGATACTCTCTTGAGGCGTGGGCGAGAATCGAACTCGCGTATAGAGGTTTTGCAAACGACCGCCTTACCACTTGGCTACCACGCCGACATCAGTCAAAAAGTCAAAAGTCTTAAAGTTGAAAGCAGATACATCTTCGCACTCTGATTTTCTTTTGACTTTAAGACTTTGAACTTTAAGACTTCCTCATCTTATCCTTCTTGGAGAAGGTCGTCAATTCTTTGGCGGCTGCGCTCGCCCATGTCGAGCTTTACTTCAAAGACGGGCAAGGTGCGAAGCTTTGCATGCTCGGCAATGTATTCACGAAGCTCGGTGCGCTTTCTTTTCGCAAAATCTAATGCGCGCTCCTCCTCGCTCGTAGGAATCGTCGTGATATAGATCGTCGCGCGTTTGAAGTCAGGAGAGATGGTCGCATCCGTTACGGTGATAAGCGAACGCGTACCTGCCTCACGCTGAAAAAAGCGCGCAGCAATTTCGCGAAGGAACTCCCGCATTTTTTCTTGTCGAGGTGTTGCCATATTTCTACTTCTCGTTCATAACGAATGCCTCAAGAATATCGCCAGCGGCAATTTCAATCTTGGACTCGACCATAAGTCCGCATTCGTTACCTTCTTCAACTTTTTTAGTTGCGAGTTTTTGTGCCTGAAGCTCAATAACTTTACCACGGCCAATTTCTGTCTCTCGGCGCATTATCTTTACCTGTGCATTGAGCTCAAGAGTACCAGAAACAACCTTGCCGCCGATAACTTGCTTGTGCTTCATGGCGCTAAATGTCTTGAGGACCTTGAGCGAGCCAACGATTTCCTCGCCGAGCACCTTGGGGGTGCGGAGGTCGAGCTCTTTGTTCATCCAGTCAGTAAGTTCATAGATGATATCAAACGTTTTGATAGTGACACCAAAACGTTCAGCAATGTCCACCGCGTTACGGTCAACTTTGGTATGGAAACCAAGGATGATAGCACTCTCAGATCCTGAAGCGAGCTTTGCGTCGTTTTCACCGATGGTGCCAACGCCCTTGGCGATGACTTTGATAGCAATGCGCTCACGTTCGATTTTACCGAGCTCCTTTTCGATAGCCTCAAGGGTGCCCGCAACATCAGTCTTAATGATGACAGGGATAATGAGCGCATCGTCAGCAAGGGGAACCGTGCGGACAATATCTTGCACCCCCTTCTTTGCGCGCGATTCCCTCAGGGTTGCCTGAGCAGCCTCAGCTTCTTTCTTTGTTGCATAGGCACGGAAGGATGCGCCGACAGGAGGGAGAGAGTCAAATCCGGTAATCTGAATAGGTGACGAGAATGTTGCTTCGGGGACTTGTTTGCCGAGGAAGTTTTCAATCACGCGTACGGGCGTGAGGCTTTCTTCAGCGACGATGAAGGTTCCTTTTTTGAGGGTGCCGTTGGTAATGATGAGCGTTGCTGAGATTCCGCGAGAGGGGACGACATGAGATTCGACGACGACACCACGCGCAAGTACGGTCGTGTCACCCGTGAGGTTCTCCATTTCCGCAACGAGGAGAAGCATGTCGAGGAGGTCAGAAACGCCGGTTCCAACTTTTGCAGAAATAGGCACAAAGGGTACATCGCCACCAAAACCCTCGAGGTAGATTTCGTTTTCAGCGAGGTTTTGTTTGGTGCGCTCAATGTTCGCGTTGGGCTTATCGATCTTGTTGATAGCAACAATGTAGGGGATACCCGCTTCTTTGATAGCCTTGAGTGCCTCTTTGGTCTGCTCCTTTACGCCGTCCTCTGCGGAAACAACCAAGATGGCAATGTCAGCAACGCCTGCACCGCGTGAGCGCATTTTTGAAAATGCTTGGTGGCCTGGTGTGTCGAGAAAGGTGATGCGGTTGGCCACCCCTTCTTTAACAGGGTGGTTGACCTCGTATGCGGAGAGATGCTGGGTGATACCGCCCGCCTCGCCGGCAACCACGTTTGATTTACGGATATAATCAAGAAGGCTTGATTTGCCATGATCAATATGCCCCATGATCACGACGATGGGTGGACGAGGAAGAAAGTTTTGTGGGGATAGTTTAGCCATGGGATTTCAGTCAGAAAGTCTAAAAGTCAAAAGTCGAAAGCGCTACGACCTTTTTGCGCGGGTAACAGCGTCACGCTCCTCTGCGGTCATTTCAAACTCCGAAGAAAAGTTTTTGATGGGCTTTGCAAAGACACTCATACGGTCGCGTGCATAAAGGCTCGAGACTACCGTACCGTCTCCATTTTCAGAAAGGAGTGCGATGGCAAAGCTCTGGTTGCCACCCTCGCCGGTTCCCTTGAATGCATTGAAACGAATTGTCTCAACACCCTGGATGCTGCGGCGGAGGCGTGCCTCGGCAGTTTTAAGGTAAGCACTGGTGTCATCGCGGAACCCTTCGAGGGCACGAATATCTGCGCCAAGTGCGCTGATGAGCCCTTCGAGACTCTGCGCGTTCTTTCCCGCAAGAAGTTTTTTCAAGCGACGCTCAACAATAAAGAGCCAAATACTCAAGGCCAGAACAACAGCCGAGAGTAGTGCAATAATGATCATGGGTGAGAGCGATGCCATAATGTTCAAAACTATACCTTATTTTTCGATATTTTGCAAAAGAGGCCGCTCGGCATTCTATTTTCTGGTGCACGCATATTTTCTTGCTAGAAAATTGACTCCAAGAGCGAATCAGCTGATTCGTCTGCTCGCCTCTCATTCAGCAGAATGACTAACTGGGTCCAGGCTGCGCAAGGCACCAGAAAATAGAATGCCTCGCTCCAAGGAGGAATACAGTGGTAATTTGTTGTTTGTGGCAAAAAGAAAACCGCCTCGTCAGAAAGACCGAAGTGGTTTTCTGTGAAGCGGTTTATTTCCAGCGCGGGCTACTTTGGCGCAATTTTGATGCCTCCTCTGGGTCAATCTTAAGTGCTCGGTATGCCTCTGATGCCTCGCTGTCGCTAATCTGTTTCTTGCTCCAAAGCGCATCAATAGCACCGAGTACATAAATTTTTGCTATGTCTACCTTATTTTCTAAAAGGAGGTCAGCTACAGCTTCTTGGCCTTTTTCGTTTAGGCATTGTCCTGCAAGTTGTGTAATAACATCGTGCTCTGACATTTGGTGATCCTCCGTAATTTAACCTGCTTTAAATGATAGCATATTTTATATTAAAAGTCAAGTCTTTTGAATTGGGCTCCAAAAGGCTATGATGTCGGGATGAAGAGAATCTATTTGGACAATGCGGCGGCGACACCGGTGGATACGGGGGTGATGAAGGTGATGAATGCTACGGTAAAGAAATTCCCTGGCAATCCGAGCGCACTTCATAAGGAGGGGGTGATGGCGCGACAGGCATTTGAAGGCACGCGTGGGCAGATTGCGGGTGTTTTGTCGGCACATGCGGACGAGATTGTATTTACGAGTGGAGCGACGGAGGCGAATAATATGGCGCTCCAGGGTGTGGTGCGTCATGCTCGCACGCAAGGAATCATACACCCGCATATTATTGTTTCGGCGATTGAGCATCCTTCTGTGCTTGAGGTTGCTCGCATGCTTAAACGTGAGGGGGTGTTTGTTGACTACCTCTCTGTAGGCCAGAGCGGTGTTGTTGATCTCAAAGAACTCCGCAAACTCATTAATTCAGAAACGGTGCTCGTGTCGGTGATGTATGCAAACAACGAGATCGGTACTATCGAGCCTCTCCGCGATATCGCGAAGGAGGTTCGTCATGCGCGCAAGATGAATAATTCATCGTACCCATATTTTCACACGGACGCGGCACAGGCGGCGAGCTATCTCGACCTCAGCACGCCGTCTCTCGGCGTTGACCTCATGACGCTTTCGTCGGGCAAGGCGTACGGTCCACGTGGCATTGGTGCGCTTTTTGTAAAACGCGGTGTGAATATCTCGCCACTTATGTACGGGGGCGAACATGAAATGAGTCGCCGCCCTGGCACAGAACCCGTCGCGTTGGTGGCAGGATTTGCGGAGGCACTCACCCTTGCGCAAAAGATGAAAGCGAAAGAGTTTGCACGGGTGCAAAAACTCCGCGATGCGTTTGCAAAAGCGATATTGAAAAAAATTCCCAACAGTACCATAAACGGCCTGCCTGCGCAGGCAGGTGACCTTGAGCACGCGCTCCCCAATATCCTCAACATCTCAATCCCCGATATTGAAAGCGAAGCATTGGTAATTTATCTCGATGCAGCGGGTGTCGCGGTCTCGGGAAAGAGCGCCTGCAAAAGTGCCGACGACGAACCGTCGCATGTGCTTACTGCACTGTATGGCGAGCAAAAAGGGGAGAAGGCCTCAGTACGGTTTTCGCTTGGACGAGACACTAAAAAACAAGACCTCGACTATGTAGTCAAAGTACTTCCCGAGATTCTCAAAAAAATATCAATAAAGTAATTTTATAGTTTACGTACACAGGCGCTCCGTGGTAGAATATTGGTAAGTTTTATTAATTTTTTACTTGCCGCCCCGTATGAATCACGTACCGTTACAAAAAAA
>MHUW01000019.1 GCA_001823575.1 Candidatus Yonathbacteria bacterium RIFCSPLOWO2_01_FULL_47_33b
CTTCCCGTAGCTGGGTCCTTCAAATAGCACGAACCCTGGTTTTTCCCAAAGCCAGACTCTTGCATAAAAATAGCAAGGAGGAACGCTGGCCGAACGCCCGTCTTTTGGGAAACAGTTTTTGCATAATCATACGCCTGACCAAAGGGGATTTCGCCAGAATCACGGAGTGCAAAGAGTGCGGCACGAATTTTTGCGGCAGCAGCCTGTTTTTCTTGAAGCACTTTTTTATAGGCTGCCTCCTGCCCTTTGGTTACCTTCAACACCCGCGCCTTTTCAGCTTCCTTCGAATCGAGGAACTTTTTTTCAAGCTCCTTCTGGTAGCGCATATCCGTTTCTTTGTCCTTTTTTTCCTCAAGCGCCGTCTTTGCCTCTTCGGTTATTTTTTTAGCGGTATCAACCTCCTCGATTGATTTACCTATAGCTTCCTCAACAGACTGAAACGCGTCGACATCAACAAAAAACTCCGAAAGGGGTTTATCAGAAAGGGCTACCTCGGCAAGAGAATACGAGTCAAGCTCGTCGGTGCGACGAAGGAGCGCTGCAAGAGAATCTCGCTCACGGTCAATTTTTGCCGAATATTTGGTGATGGTTTGTTTTTTTACACCAATGTCTTCAGTGAGTCCTGAGATGGCAATATTGCGGGCTTTAATAGAGAGTTTTGCTTTTTGAATTTGCGCATTCAAAATATCTACGTCACGCTTAAGTGTCGCGCCTTCACTTTGTTTGCTTTTAACGAGCGCGTCTTGAATTTTTATTTCTTTTTCAGTCTGCGCTAATTCTGCTTCAAGCTTTGTACGGCACGCAGCGTCGCACGGCGCGGTCTGCGCAATGGCGACCGAAAATAAACCCCCAAAGGCGGCTACGAGCAATAGAAAAAACACGGTGAGCTTGGTAGGCAAACTTTTTTGCATGTATATTTCATTATAACAAAAAAACCGCCCCGAGAGTATCCCGTGGCGGTTTTTGCTCAGCGTGCGGTCTTTATTCCGCAGCCTCCTCTTCTTCCTTCTTGCCCTTCTTTTCAACTTCGATTGATGCGAGGTCCATAACAACAGGAGTTTCTGCCTCCTCTTTGGCTACCGCGATTGCGGCAACAACCTCGTTTGCGTGGGTTACCAATGTTACGCCCTTTGGAAGGACAATGTCACCTGCGGCAATCTGGCCGTCGAGAGTAGCGAGGGCTGAAACATCAACCGTTACGCCGTGAGGAAGGTTCTCTGGGAGTGCCTTCACTTCGATCTCGTGGAGTGCCTTAACAAGTGTAGCGCCGAGGTCTTTCACAGCAGGGGCAACACCGATGAATTCAACAGGTACGTGAACCGTAACTTCATGGCCTTTTTCGATAACATAAAAGTCAGCGTGAATAGGCTCGCCTTTTACAGGGTCAATCTGAACCTCCGTAATGAGCGCGTTTACCTTACCCTTAGGCATTTCAAGGACTACCACCGTTGATTCGCCTGCGGCCTTCCATACTTTCTTGAATTCATTCAAGGGGAAAACACAGGGTGTTGCCTCTTGTTTGTGACCGTAATAAACTGCGGGAATAAAACCCTGGGCGCGCACTTCTGCGAGCTTTGCCTTTCCTTCACGAATTTCTCCTTTGAGTGTGATTGTCATATTGGGCTATTATACGGGTTTTTGTAAAAAAGGCAAGAGGTGGCGCGCTTTCGCGGCCACCTCTTGCCTTTTGGGGGTACTTTTAGAGAAAATTAAAGAGTCTCATCCTCTTTTCCACCACGGCCGCCACCGCATCAACGGCTGGCTTCATAAATTTGTAGGGTGCTGTTTCGTCAGGATTCTCGTTCAAGTATGCCTTGACCGCATCGTGGTACGCCACACGAATCTCAGTGTTGATGTGAATAATACCAATCCCCGCCTTGATAGCAGCCTGGAAATCCTCATCGCTTGTTCCTGATCCGCCGTGAAGCACGAGAGGTACCCCTGCCGCCTGGCGCACTTCTTTAATACGCTCAATATTGAGGCGTGGCTCGGGAGCGTTGCGGAGCATGCCGTGAATGTTCCCTACTGACGGTGCAAAAAGGTCGATGCCCGTTTCTTTTACAAAACGCGCCGACTCCTCGCCGGTCGTGAGATTTTCAAGCGATACACCTTCAGGAACCTCGTCAAGAACCTTTGAGCCCGACCCAATATAGCCGAGCTCTGCCTCCACAATAATTTCAGGGTTCACGCTGCGCGCATATTCCACACACTGCTTGGTAATGCGCGCATTTTCCTCAAACGAAAGCTTCGCCCCGTCAAAAATAACCGCATCAAACCCTGCATCAATAGCCTCCTTTACCCGCTCAAAGGAATACGAGTGGTCGGCGTTGAGATATATTGGGTATCCCTCGTCACGCACCGTCTTTACAAGAGCAACCGCCTGCGGAATACCTACAAAATCGCGCTCCCCTTCTGATACGCCGATAATGACGGGTACACCCGCTGCCTTGGCCCCTTTGATGACCCCCCAGAAGCCCTCCATGTCTGAAATATTAAAATGTCCGACGGCAACCCCCTTTTCTTCTGCCATCCGAATTGTCTCGCGTAATGTTGGTACTGTGTTCATATATATGTAGTTATGTTTTCTAGTATACCATAATGAAATAATGGTGGTATACTAGAGGGAATTAATCAGTAATAGAAATCATATATGGAGAATCAGTTAGACTTTGTAGGAATCGGTGATACCGTTGTCGATGCATTTATCCGCCTCAAAGAGGACCAGGCGCATACCACGTGCCGTATTGATACGGGCGCATGCGAGATTTGTATGCCATTTGGCGCAAAAGTTCCTTTTGATTTTGTGACGGTATGTTACGCCGTGGGCAACAGTGCCAACGCCTGTGTTTCTGCTTCACGCCTTGGTCTCAAGAGCGCCCTCATCACCAATCTCGGCAACGACGAGGATGGCAAAAAATGTCTCGCATCGCTCAAGAACGACGGCGTCGGTACGCAGTATATAAAAGAGTACGATGGCATCAAAACCAACTACCACTATGTGCTCTGGTACGACAGCGAGCGTACGATTCTCATCAAGCACGAAGATTTCCCTTACACGCTTCCCCTTGGCGATGTCGGACCACGCTGGCTCTACCTCTCATCGCTCAACGAAAAGTCACTTGCCTATCATCACGAAATCGCCGCATATCTTGCAAAGCACCCTGAGACAAAACTTTCATTTCAGCCGGGCGGTTTTCAGATTAAACTTGGTGTCGAAGCACTCAAAGATCTCTACGCACACACCGAAGTTTTCTTTTGTAATGTCGAGGAAGCACGTCTCATTTTAAAAACAGAGGAGCTCGAACCAAAGAACCTTGTAAAAATGATGGCGACACTTGGGCCAAAAATTGTCGTTATTACCGACGGTCCCAAGGGAGCGTACGTGTACGACGGTGTAGATGCGTGGTTTATGCCCATCTACCCCGACCCTGTTCCTCCGTACGAGCGTACGGGAGCCGGCGATTCATTTGCCTCAGCATTTATTTCAGCACTCGCCCTCGGAAAAACCCCGAGCGAAGCGATTGCCTGGGCACCTATCAACTCGATGTCCGTCGTTCAAAAAGTAGGCGCACAAGAAGGCCTCCTCACCCGTGAAGCCCTCGAGAAATTCCTCGCCGAAGCCCCCGCCGACTACAAAGCGGTTAAGCTCGATTAACAAAACTTAAAAAAACCGCCTTCGTTCAGAAGGCGGTTTTTTATTAAAACAAAAACACCCCGCGAAAACTTGCGGGGTGTGAAATGATACAGAGTGATACACGTTATCGAACTTTAGAAGGTTCTGTAACTGAAGGTCGGTGGAGACGACGAGAGTGGTGTACCGAAGGTGTTGTGCACAGAAAAAGAATATCCTCCATACACTGGGTCATGTACTGCAGTTACGCCGGCAACGGGAATAATAATCTGATAATTCAGGATACCACCCGAAGAGAGAATGGGGATTGTGTATTTGCTCACAATATTTCCCGCCTTGATCTCCAATACTGCGGTGCTCGGCCCTTGTCCGCGAGCATATACGACCCCAATCGTATATGAGTCGGTGAGTTCTGAACAAGAGGCGACATATCGCTCTGGCCCATAACCCGCGGAATCTATAAGATCGAACTTGCCTGCGGTACCAACAGGTGACAAAGATGTTGCTTGTGCGCCGTTATGCTCGTACACATGAAGATCCATATCTTGCCCTGCTCCAGGCGTAAGAGTAACAGAGATGGCGGTTTCATTGGAATACACCGGCGGGTGAACGCGGCTGTGCATCATCGTCACAATGTTTTGCGTGATGATATCCACCGTATTGCTTCCCGGTGCCAAATACTCTCCGACAAAACTATGTTTCAATATGTCGTGAGATATCCACGTACTCACTTCGTTGGTTGCATTTGGTTCCAAGGGAAGATTGACTACCAAATCAAAGTCTATCAGACCAAAGCCTTGAATGGCTTGCTGGATGGCCTTGATTACCAGATCTTCCTCAAGGGTTGTGTACGGCCCGTCCCCGCCAACAAAACTTGTTGGGTTGGCGACGGAAACAATACCAAACCCTTGCATTTGCGCAGAACTCAGCTCACTGAAAAGGATGTTCCATTCCGCGTTCGCAAAAAAGTTCCCTTGAGAGTGAGCAATGGTAACAACATTCTTTCCTTCCTTGATACTTTTATTATAAAGATCAAGATGTTCATTGAGGTCAGCACTTCCCACAATGCTCGAAAAGTCGAATGCTCCGGCAAGCCGAAGCATTTCATTCTGAAAGAAGTCAGGCATCATATCTATCCCGCCAAGCCACCGCCAAAAAGAGACAGCGACATTGTCAGACAAAGCTTTTTGCTTCGCGGATTCATACAGGTCATTCAAGAGTCCGTACGTTTTATTTTCCGCAAGGTCAAAGTCGAGTAAAGCAAATTCCTCCGGAGGTAATGTTGCGTGGAGCAACATCTCGATTTTTTCTCGAGATTTTACAGCATCATCATGATCATTCATAACGCCGTTACCGAATACCACGACTGTTCTTGGGCTGGGGGTGCCAACACAGAATGGTTCACTCGCAGTCGCTTCCGTAAAAGATACGAGAAGCATGAGAGCCGCACAGAGAATGTGTTTCATTGTTCACCTCCTTGAGATGATTAGTTGGGGAGTGTTGAGGGATTAACCGCACACGTTGATGCACGCTGGTCATAAGGGGTTCCGTGGAACACCTCGCCACCGAGCTTATCATTGTAGGCGAAATACGCCTTTATGCGCTCGTCGGTGTTGAGGATTACAGATTTCAGCTCCACTTGCGGTTTATCCATGGCTTCAACGGATCCAAAAGTGTACACAAGGCACGTGATTGCCAAATCAGCTTCACGCCCATGTTGTACGGACTTCACCTTGTCCTGAGCATCAACAAGTGCTGCTTCCACAACTTTCGCATACTGAAAGAGTGCCGCGCGTTCCTTTGCCGAGTTGGGGTGTGTCGCCTCAATGTATTGTCGTACATGCAGTGGCAACCCAACACCATTGGTGTCCGTTGGCGTTATGTCGGGGATTACTGGCGCAGGCTTGGGCGTTGGTACAGGCGTCGTAGACGACACTTCACCACTACTGCTACCTCCCCCGCCACCGCATCCGCTGATCGAACATACCCCCGCAAGAGCGAGGACGCCGAGGATGATGCCGAGTGCGTACTTGAAGATTGATTTCTTTGGTTCCATAATGTTGCTCCTTATTGAGAGGTTACGATATATAGTGTATCACAAAGAACTAACACACTGCGAGTGACTTTACCACAAATATGTACCTCTGACAACCATCGCTAAAATCTTAGGGGCGCTCTCTTTATTTCAACGGTATCTTGTGTGGTTAGAGTTTTTAAATATTCGCTATCGAGACCTTGAATTTCCCAAATTTTTAAACTGAGTTCAGAACCTACAAGAAACACCAACGCATCAGCATCTACAACAATAGAAACTCCTACCAACCCAGGAACGCCGCCGTCATTAATAGGGGTAGCTTGCGTTATATTGAGATTAGCAGGAAGCGACTGTATAAATTGTTTTTGCAACTCAACATTAGACGTTTGATGCTCAGTATCATAAAGCGCTACAACAACTTTCATTGTTCCTTTGTTTTCCAAATATCTAAACATTTTTTCAATATGCGGTGTCATTTTATTAATGCATACGCTTCCTGGATCCTGCACAACATCCAAAAGTGTTGTTGAGAGCAGACCTTTTGAATCTTCTAATACAGCCATCAAATACCGGCTGCCTCCTATCTGAGCAGCTCCATACGGTTCAACCTTATATATTTCCTTCACCGTAAATTGAGTCGCCGCAGGAATATAAGAAAGATTTTTGGTATTATTTTTATAAAAATGAAATCCTAAAGAATCAAGATCTTCAATACACTCCAAGTCACGATTTATCTCAAGGTCCCTATCTGACCCACCACACCCCTCACAGTCACGACTATACGCAAGAGGTAAGTTAAATGAAAACTTAGTACCCAAGAGAGGGTTCTCAGGTTGTGGAACAGACCTACGCCCTGAATGTACAACAAAAGATATTGGTTTCCAAAGGGAAACAACTATTGTAATGATAATGACAATTACAAGAGCGATGAGATAGTAAGTTTTCTTACCACTTTCTTCTTTTAATTCTGCTGTTGCCTTATCTTCACCATCTCCTATAAAGCCCCTGAGGTATCCGTAGACCAGAAATAATGGGCCGACAGCAGGCGCAAAGTATAACAGGAGTCCGATAGGAAACCCAATTACAAACATAAGAAGACCGAACCACACAATAGTGCGAGACTTCCCTGCCTTTACCCAAAATAAATACAAAATAAAAAAATAGGTCAAAAAACCAAGAATAGAGAGTGCCCATGATGGGAAAGTATCATTGAGGAGAGATTTTAAAGCTCCCGTAGTTCCAATCGTTCCAAACGAAACAACAAGAAACTTCTCCACTAATTCTAAAAATTTTTTCATTGATTTGATACCTACTATTATACCCTGCTTATTAATATTTTGCATCAAATTTTCCAAGGACTCCCCTTGGATTCCTCTTACATATCAACTTGTTTGCACACCTCCAAGGGAAATTCTTTGCCTTCAACCCAATCGCGCAAAAGCTCGTAGGCGCGTAGAGAAATAAATTCTTCAGGGAGCATTTTCGATAATTCTTCTTTGGTAAACCAGCGTACTTCGAGAACAGATTCACCATGCAGCTCCTGCTCTACGGCGGAGGCAGGCCTTGCGCCCGCACCGTCTGCGTGGGCAAGAAAATTGAATTGAACTCTTCTTTTGTCGGCTTCTTCTGAAACATACACACCGAGAGAATGTATAAGTGTCACATCCAAAGAAGCTTCTTCTTTACATTCTCGTATTGCAGTGGTAAATATTGTCTCCCCGCTATCGTGTGATCCTTTGACGATGTTCCAAAGCGGCGTCGGATTCTTTGCGAGTTTCTCCTTGATGAGCAAAGCTCTCCCGTCTTCGTCAACAATAATGACACCAACTTTTATTTTTGTGTCCATAGTAAATAATCAGAATTACACCAACCCAATGTGCAGCTCGTAGCTGTGGCGGTAGATGCCGTTTTTGATCTTCATCAGCTCGTCGTGGTTTCCCTCTTCCGCAATCTTTCCTTTTTCGATTACAAAGATGCGGTCTGCTTTTCGCACGGTACTCAGGCGATGCGCGATGATGAACGTCGTGCGCCCTTTCATAAGCTTTTCCAAAGCCTCACTCACTTTACGCTCGGTCTCGCTATCGAGCGCGCTCGTTGGCTCATCGAGAATCAAAATCTTTGGGTCACGCAATATCGCACGGGCAATAGCCACGCGTTGTTTCTGTCCCACCGAAAGCTTCACTCCGCGTTCTCCCACCACCGTATCGTACCCCAAAGGCATCGCGGCGATAAACTCATCTGCGTGCGCTTCGTGCGTAGCGCGAATAATATCTTCGTCAGATGCACTCGGTGATCCGTATCGTATATTTTCTTTTATTGTATTGTTGAAAAGTGCTACCTCCTGAGGCACCATGGCAATATTCTTTCGTAAATTAGTGAGGTGAAGCTTGCGCGTATCGACACCATCAACGAGTACGCGCCCTTTCGAGGGGAAATAATACCCAGAGATAAGAGAAATGGCAGTACTCTTTCCCACGCCAGACTCGCCAACAAATGCCACGACCTCTCCGGCACGCACTTTAAAATCAACCCCCGAGAGCACATCTGGCTGACCTTCGCCATACGTAAAAGAAACATTTTCGAAAACAATTTCTCCGGAAAAATGCTCGGGGGTTATGGCCCCTTTAGGCTCATACACCTCTTCTTGCGCATCAAAAATCTCCTCTGCTTGCGCCGCTATGGTAAGCCCGTTTTGAATCGTCTGCCAACTATGCCCGAGCGATACAAAGGGGCCAAAAAACATCATTGCATAACCATTGAGTGCAACAAGCTCCCCTACGGTGATAGTGCCGTTTGAAACAAACTGTACGGAAAAAATAAATATTGCGAGTTGCGTCGCAAGTACAATCATGCGCTGGAAGAAACCTATGTTACTCCAAGTACGGTCAATCTGCTCCCACAAGCGTGCAGTCCTCACCATGAGTGCGTTACTCACCGCATGACTCTCATAGTCCTCAGTGGCTGCCTGTTTTACACTCTCGATTTGCATTACCGCTTGAGCAGCATCATCCCATCCTTCATTCCACGACTTATGCGCTGCAATATCAACCGCTACAATAGGGAGAAGTATTCTCGACAAAAGTGCTGCATATAAAACAACCCCCGCTACCAAAATACTTGCAAGAAACGTATTGATACTTGCTGCAAGCGTGATACCAATAATGATGCTAAGAAATTGCGGAGCAACCTCGGCGACCGTTCTCACAATAGCTGAAACTCGCCAGCTTGTGGCCCCTATTTTTTGCATCACGCCGTTTATATGTACACTTTTGTGGTACACAAGAGGCGCACGCAGTAAATGTATAAATCCGTTTGTCTGAATATTTAATGACACCCCTGTATCTACACGCCGACGCAGACGATCCATAACCCAGTCAATGTTGTTCGCCACTAGCTGCACAAACACCCACGCACCAAGCAAAACTCCCCAGAGCGGGAGTGTGCTCGTCACCAACGTGTGCTCCCCTTGAGAGAGTTCAATAAGCGTGTCAAAGAAACGTCCCGTCACGTACGGGACAAACCCGTTCGCCAGTGCTGAAATAACACCCAAAAACACCAGGACAGTAAGTTCCTTTTTAAATGGCCACACATGTCGCCATATAGCCCGCAACCCCTTTTTCATCTCCTCTTTTTCGGTGTGTGGGCTTTTTTCTGTTTGCTTTTCCTCAGACATATAGGCCGTATTGTAGCACAGGGTATGATTTAGGACTTATTCTTACTTTAGATTAACTTTTAATTCTCGCGCTCTTTCCATAATCCTATCGCCAATACTTCCCCAGTCAAAATATTGTTTATATTCATCGGGGTCGATAAGTTTTATTTCTGCTACCGTGTCAGCGGGGTCACATACAAATGGCCCGTATGGTTGCACCGAGCACACATAGCGAAGCTGGTAGTAAAAACTATCGTCACGCGTATCAATAACCTTCTGAACTCCAACCGGCAGAAACGACATCACTTCCATATTTGCTTCTTCTTGTATTTCTCGCACCAATGTTTGCTCTAGTGTCTCTCCTTTTTCAATAGTCCCCCCAATAAGTCCCCAATTTTTCTTTTTACCATTGTACCCTATTACTATTTTATCACCATAAAAACAAACACCGTATGTCTGAGTACACTTACTCATATCTAAATCATCAAAAGAATCCGCATCCGAATATTCAAAAATATATTCCACCCCCGCGAGCCCTTTGTAATTGTTCGTGAGATTCATAATCTAATCATTATACCCCCCTACCCGCCAAAGGTCATGAAGTTTGAGCTTTCGTAGCGGTGGACGGCGCGGTTGAATATGTTGATGGCAAATATAAACCAAGCAACCGCAAAACCAGCTACTATTGCGACCTTGCCCAGCGACAAATCTTTTACTATTTCCACAGGAATCGTACCGATGAGGAGTGCAGGAATGACAAACATAAAGACTGCTCTCATCGCTCCTTGAAATGCACCCCCGTGGAAGAGTGCTGGGGTGAGGAACATTTCAAAGAGACCATTCACGACTGAACTTGCATCGGTAAACAAAAAACTGACTGAATAAATAACTATGGTAACCGAAAAAAATAAAACCGTACTCAGTATCACCAGCAAGAATATCAGCAAAGCCTGCGCGATACTTGCATGTATCAGGATTCCGTAAATCCCCAGACAAATCACTCCAAACACAATATCCCCTACCGCTGATGCACTAAATGATGAAGTCACAATTCTCAAAAGTAAATTTTTAGGCGACAACATAAAGCGGTCAAAGGCTCCCGTTGCGACATAATCGGGCAGTCTTTGAATGCCTGCACCAAAAGAAAATGTGAGCCCGTAGCAGAGTGCGGTAAAACCTTGCAACCCTACGATATCCGCAGCGGTCCATCCGCCAATGACGCCGACTGACTTCACAAAAAATACCCACAGAATAATAAAAGCGGTGTTGTTGATGGTCATTCCAACCACATTCATCAAAAAGCTCGCCCGCAGTTCGGCACTACTTTGAATATTCTTTTTGAGCGCATAGAGCGCGAAGTGTAGTTCTTGCATCATAGTGCTATCCTCCGTTCACGGAGACTTTTTTTACTGCATGTTTAAACATACTATACGCGACCAATCCCAATACAAGAATCCAAAACATTTGTATACCAATCAATTTTAACCAAACCGTTGCCCATGATTCATACACCGTATGACTAACAAAAACCGATGCACCAAACGGGCTGTAAAGTGCAATCTTGTACATAAGGTCGGGGAAAAGTGCAACGGGCAAATACGAGCCGCCGAGAATCATCACCGCCTTGTCGACGACCCAAAACACTGGGACAATGTCCTCTATCCAAAAAGCGAGGAGTCCCACAACCCCATAAACAAGAAGCGTGAGCACTATCGCACCAAGAAAAGTAAGGAGTAGTGTTGGGAGGAACAGCGCGGCGGTCATTGTTTGTGGAATCCCCACCGTAAATACTAGCACCAGCACCCCTATCGTCGTCGTTACCAAAAACGGATAAACTCCTGCCCCTATCTGCCACCATGCGCGATACGCCAAATACGTAACGGGCTTACTCAACCAAACTTCAATGTATCCGGAAGTGACATCCTTCATGATAGATCGTGCAATACCTCGAAGCCCCAATACCGAAAAAGAAAAGTAAAAAAACATACTCCACGCCACCACCGCAAAAGTCGCACCGTTTACCACGCCGTTGTTCAGCTTGAATACATACGAGTACAGAAGGAGTAAGATACCGCACCGCGCAGCGATGGAAGCAGTGTCAGCAAAAAGACGTCCCGGGTATTGGATTCGGTCTTTTACCAGCGTTGTTATTATTTTCTTAGCGAGTCGAATCTCTTTCATATATGTGCCTAATAGTGGTCTCGAGCTCGGTATTGTACACATCAACATCCTCGACTTCAAAAAGGTTGAGGAGTTTTTTGAGTGAAGCCTGCACACTCAGCTTGTTGATATCCACCGTAACCGTTATCTTGTCTTTGCTCTGCAGAAAATATGTTGCGCCTTTGGGGAGTGCGGGAAAATCCTCGAAGCTTGTTTTAGGAATGAGGTCAATATGCTTTTCATACGCAAAAGCTTTCGAGAGCTCCTTGGTGGGGAGGTCGTTAATAACCGTGCCATGATTGATGACAATAGTCCTCTCGCACAATGACTCTATGTCCCCCACATCGTGTGAGGTGAGAAAGATGGTTACGTTTTCCTCTTTGTTGATGGTAATCAAAAGATCACGCAACGTTTTCTTTGCGACCACATCAAGCCCAATCGTCGGCTCATCGAGAAAAATAATCTCGGGGCGGTGAATGAGCGCAGCGGCAACCTCGGCACGCAT
Source organism: Candidatus Yonathbacteria bacterium RIFCSPLOWO2_01_FULL_47_33b (assembly GCA_001823575.1). GTDB lineage: Bacteria > Patescibacteriota > Minisyncoccia > Phycocordibacterales > UBA1550 > UBA1550. The sequence goes on from MHUW01000019.1 coordinate 11,984, forward strand.
ACGCTGTCCAAGCGAAAGCTTGCGCACTGGCTGATCAATAAACGACGTGAGGTCAAAGAGTTTTGTGAGCTCCTCAATGCGAGCACTGATACCCGTATCAGTCATCCCATACATCACCCCAAAAAATTCTAGGGAGTCAGTGAGCGGCAAGTTTGGCAAAAGTTGTGAACGCTGACCAAAGACGGTGCCAATGCGGTAGGCAAGTTTCTTTCTATCCGTCGTGGGGTCAAGGCCGAGGACGCTAACTGTTCCCGAGGTAGGAAAAAGAATCCCCGTGAGCATTTTAATAGTGGTGGACTTTCCTGCGCCGTTGGGACCAATGAACGCAATGCGCTCCCCCGCCACGACCGAAAAAGACACCTTGTCGACAGCGGTAATTTCCCGCATCTCTGGTGAAAACAAATTCTTCACCCACCCCGCTTTCGCATTCTTTACGGGAAACGAAAAAGTCTTGGATAAATTGGTAACGACAATAGAATTTCTCTTCATATTCCTTATCATAGCAGGAAAGATGTGAGTGCAGAAATACGTATACAAAAAGGACAGTCATGAAATGACTGTCCTTAGTTTAATTACTAGATGATGGCGATTTTTATGCTCGAGCAAACCCTGCCAACGCCTTTTTGTTGTGGCTGCTTGCGGCAATGCACGCCCACACAACACAGATAGGCCAAGTAACAAACAGGCCGAAACCGAGCGTGAACAGGCCGACGAAGAGCGAGACCACCAACATGATGATACCGCCCGACACCGTAGAATACATCATCCCCAGCGGACCAAAGATAAAGGCCAAGAGAAACGCTACCCCGACGCTCTTACTCCCGCCGTCCACAACAACAACCTTTTGCACGTTATTTTCACTCATCTCTGCAAATCTCCATAGAATTTTAATTGAAGGAACATTTCCTTTTTAACCATGTAATGATTAAAAAGGAATCGACCCCAAAAGTCGACTTTTATAGAGTACATTATTTTTGCGTTAATGTCAAACTTTCGTAATGGTTCCAAGTTATTGAACCATTACACTACATTGAATAACCGTGGAAGATATAGTACTATTTACCTATGAAGAAAAATCTTACAAAAGTCTACGAATTCCCCGTCGTTATTGAACAAGACGAGGCAGGATACTATGTGGCATATGCACCATCTCTCCAGGGGTGCTATACGCAAGGAAAATCTCTCGATGAAGCGCTCAGAAATATACATGAGGTAATAGAGCTACACATCGAGGACCGTCGCGCAATCCGCGAGACCATCCCCCAACACAAAACAATCTCGTTCTCTTCGGTACGAGTTGCCGCATAGCCATACAAATATGCCAAAACTTCCTAAGACAAGAGAGATGGTCGTCGTCTTAGAAAAACTTGGGTTTTCTTTTTCTCGTCAATATTGACCGCGCAAAGTTTTGGAGAGTAAAATAATTAATACATCTATGTCATTGAGAAACAAACGTGTGCTTGTCCACCTGAATTTTCCTAAGAAAATGCAAGGCGGGTTTACGTTGATTGAACTTCTTGTGGTGATTTCGATTGTTTCGCTGTTGTCGTCGGTGGTGTTGGCGGCACTCAACGGCGCACGGACCAAGGCGGATGATACGCAGAGGAATCAGATTGTGGGTGAATATGTAAAGGCACTTGCACTTGCGTATGACGCTGCGGGGACGGGGTCGTATCCTGATACGGGGAACAACACTACTATGTACTGTCTCGGGGATTACCCGACACTTGGGAATTATACTAGCGGCACTTGTCGATATGGACTTGTTGGTACTACTAAAAACGAAAACGCAACGGTACTTGAGGGACCAACGGGAATCACAGGTGTTAAGCAATTTCTCCCATCTCTCCCAACATTAAAGATTGTTATTGAAAGCGCGACTAGGGCATATCAAGGACCTTTTTATCAATGCACTAGCGCAACAGGATGCTCAACGGCACAAATCGAATGGTATCTGCAACAGACCAATCAAAAATGTATAAAGGGGGCTACTTATACCCCTTATTCATGGGGCACAAAATGTGTCCTTCCTCTCAACTAGTCGCCCTCACGCCAGCTATTGACAAAATCACCATAGTGCTCTATACTTGATGTAGTAGCAGTTCCCTGAAAACTTCTTGCAACCAACCCAACGGAGGTACAAAATGAAACAACTTGTCGCAATACTCTTTGTATTTATGGCACTTGTTGCCATTGTTGCACCTGCCCGTGCCGCACTCGTCTATGACGGCTACGCTACGGGCCCTGGAGGTTTGTCTACTCCCTACCCTGCGGGCGACAATCCGCAAGTGTATGCGGGATTGATTGAGTTCTCTAGTGGAATCCTCGCCATGTCGAGCGATCGCAATGCGCCATCGCATACTGGTGAATCGTGGACAATGACCAACTACTCCTACGCCGAAGTACAAGCAGGAGCACCAGTACGGTTTACGTCGGAACAGTATGCACGAGCAGGATGGGTTCTTGATAGCTACCTTGGTCCTCAAAATCTTTCTCAATTGTATCCCTCCTTAAGGGTGCTGGCGGAAGCGAACGGCAATGATACGCTTGCTTCGTTAAACACGCAAGTGTGGGATATTATGTCCTCAACTTCGTGTCCTAGCAACTGGTCTTGCTCTAGCATCGTCGACACCTTCAACTGGTCTACCCTGATGGCGGTCGCCTCTGGTGGTCCGGGTCGTGACGAGTATCTCGTTCCTCTCGCCAGCCAAGGTCTCACCCTCGCATCTGGCACGGTAAGTATCGCTCCGTCGGTCCCCCTCCCGCCATCAGTTTGGCTCTTGGGAAGTGGTCTCCTCGGCCTCGTCGGTGTCGCGCGTCGCAAGAAGTAAGCAGTAAGTTTTCAAGTAGCACCAATCGGGTGGAGAATTACATTCTCCACCCGATTTTTTGTTTCTGGGGAAACTATATCTTTCTCTTTTTCGAAGAAAAACCGAATATAGTTTTATATGTATTCTTCCCAAAAAGAATCGGGTGAAAGGATTTTTTAGCAAAAATTTTTTCCTTGGTCTTTTGGTTGTATCCGACCACACTCCCCTTTTCAAGAAGGGCAAAATTTTTGATACTCGACATTACCTTAAACCCCTCTGGCTTTATCACCAGAGCATCGACTTCATAAAAATCAATGGTATTTTTATTTTGTTTTTGAGAAGAAGGTTTTATCATTTTATAATATTCAAGCAGGCGTGTTACTCCTCGAATGGTATCATGGTACGTTTTTGTGCTTTTATCTTTCCCATACTCAAAACCAACTCCTAACTTTGCAGAGGACATCAGTGCATTCGACTTTGTTGCCTTCATATAAATAACCCTCTTGGGTGAAATTGCCTTCAATAAGGGTTTCATTGCGGGGGTATAATTTGTGATTATGAGCGAAGAAGCAACCCCTGACTCGGTAGAATGAATATCTACAACAACATCAAATGCATCAATAAAAGGCTTCATCCTGTACGCAAGTTCTTCCTCCCGGCTTCCATTTTTCCTACCGGGAAAAACTCTGTTGAGATCATCATCAAGGAAGCGCTTTTTTGCTTTAACTGCTTGTTCATTTGCGACATTAATGACAAAAGTTCCACACAGCGGTTGTGTCTTGCTAAAATACTTAGCGACCTTAAGCCCGACTCGCTCATTACCGTGTGTACAAACATTCAATAAAATCTTTGGCGACGGTGAGCAGTCTATTTTTTGAATATTCTTTTTTGAATATTTATGATTCATATTATTTTAATATTGTTAATTATAAAACAAAAGAGACATGCAGCAAAATGCAGCATGTCTCACAAAAACTCCATAAGAAGGTTTGTTTTAACGAAGCGGAACGACAACAAAAAATCCATCGTTCTCGTTGAGACTGTTTGCAAAAAATTTCTCAACAAGAGGGTCTTTGGCTTTTTTGAAATCCGCATCTTTGCGGATCGTGTTATAGATATCATGAACAATCATTGTGTCCAGATCGATACTCGGAACCTTGCAGAGCGCTGAAACGATTCCCCTCACAGCTTCGGGCGGGTTAGCGCCCATTGACGGATACGCAACACCAAAAGAAGAGAGTGAGCGCAAAGTTTCATATACTCGAGGATTTTGCGTCATTGCGGCAACAAAATCTTGCTCCTCAACAGAAATACTGTTGAGGAGCAGAATCTTATAAAGTCCGCAAGACCTGTCTCGAACAATGGTACCTCCGCGAAACATTACACGGTGTCCATTGATCTGTTCGGTATAATAAACACTAAAACCACGGCATTCGCCTGATTCAACGTGAGTAAGAATATCGATGTGCGCCTCTGCATGCTGGCAAAGACGTGCATGAATATCATCGTCCGTTGAGTCTGGAGCGAACCACAAGTACATCGCCTTTATCTGTTCAGCAACCTTCCCAAGTTCACTCTCAGACAAACCATCTGTCCGTAGAGTTTCAAGCTTGTATTGACCATCAAGTACATGCTTGGTATTCATGACATACTCCTTTCGTAATATTAAAAGAACAATGACACAGAAACCCTGAGAAGCTTTAACAAAAAACTCCTCGTCTCCATACACAAAAAGCTTGTGTAAAGGGACGAAGAGTCTTGTCTACGTGTTACCACCCTTTTTTGGAAGCAAAGCTTCCCTTATTGACTCAGACACCTTGCGGCCGACATCAATTATCCCATGATTACGGAGGAATCCGGGTCTCCACTAATGCAGAGACCACCTTGCTCATTTTGGCGAGCGATATAGGCCCAACCCCCTAGTTTTCCTAGGGGACCTATATCAAAGGATTTACTACTATCGAAGAACTAAATAAAGAGTAGCACAGCAAAAAATTCTGTCAAGCAAAATAAAAAAGAGACCCTCAAAATCAAGGGTCTCTTAGGTAACCGAACGAGGTATAACCGCTACGGGTCACTTCATCGAGCTTCGCACAAGGTCAAGTGTTGATTCTGCATTCGCTAAAGCCACGGAAGCCCCTTCTTTGAGAATACTATCTATGTATGAAGGGTCCTTCACAATTTCAGCTCGACGCGTCTGGAACTGACGTAAAAAATCAACTACAATTGTAGCTAATAAATCCTTGAACACCCCCATTACTTGCTTACCCTCTAAATGTTCACTGATAATTGAGTCTATGTTCAAATGAACTGCCGGATCACCACACAACTCTTTCGCAAGAGTTATATGGCTCTGTAGGCTATCAGTCATTACACCCTCAGTCGCAGTTTCTGCTGACTTTATCTTTTTTGCAACCTTAGCAAGGTCATCAGTAAGAAAAATGGCCCCACCTGGAACTGATTTGCTCATTTTCCCAGTCCCTTTCAATGAAAGGATGCGCAACGACTTAACTTGCTGTACTGCAGGAATAGGAAATACATCCCCATATCTAGCGTTAAAATCACGAGCAAGTCGACGAACAACCTCCATGTGTGCAAGTTGATCTTCTCCAACGGGGACACTTTTAGCACGCTGAAGTAAAATATCAGCCGCCATCATTACTGGATAAAGAAACAAAAGAGCATTTGCTGTTTCAGGGTGTTCAGTATTCTTTAATTTATCCTTGAGTGTCGGCACTCGCAATAATTCCGAAACCGAAGTGTGCCGCGCCAACAGCATTGTCATATAACTCACTTGATAAGCGATTGATGATTGTATGTAGATATTTGTCTTATTGGGATCTAACCCCAAGGCCAAATAGTCGGCAACGACCTCGCGGCAAAATTTATTTGCCACCGCAGGTTCATTGTCCGTCAAAGAATGCATATCTGCCACAAACACCAGCGATTTGGCGCCTTGTTTCTGGAGCTCCACAAGAGGCTTCACCGCACCAATGTAGTTTGCTATTGTAAGATCCCCCGTCGGACGGATACCTGTGTATAATTCAACTTTGTATTCTGCTTTCATGATTGCACTCCTTTCTAAATTTGATAAGAACCTCTATCGCAAAACTAACATGTATTCCATATAATGTCAAACCTCAAATCTAACAGTACAAAATAATATATCTTGAGTCTAAGACTAGATTAAAAAAGACAAAAAGTAAAGTGTAGTGGCACAAAATAAAAAGCCCGCGATTTCTAGTGCGGGCTTTAGGTAGCATGGCCACCTATTTCTTCAACGGCTTGGGCTTGAATGGTGAAAGATCATTGGGATCACCCCATCCGCCCTGCGAAGTGCTTGTCTTGCGAACTTCTTTTTTCATTTCAATCTCCTTATTAAGATTACGGGCTAGAGGCGTCCACTTACATTCGTCAACGCAAACACCCACAATAATACTACTATGTTTTACACATTAACGCAAGCTCACTTCTAAGTGCCCCGTAGACTGCAATATCGTGTAGAGCCTCTCTAATAATGCCAGCTTGCCGCATTACTCCTTCGAGGTGGAAACCAAGCCTCTCTAGGATTATGCGTTCTGCAGTATTATCATAAGACACATATGCCGTAAGTCTATGTGTCTTATGGTTTTCAAGAGTCCACGCAATCAACACCTGATGAGCGAAGGAGCCTAGTCCGATACGTCGCATGCTTGGCATTACGGTCACACCAATTTCAAAGTGATTGAATGCTCGCGACAGATAGGAATAAGCATAGCCAACGTACAACCCATTATATACAATGATGAATACATATTTGAACATTTCATCTTGTAATCGAAGGCTTTCAGCGATTCTTTCATAACTGATAGTCTTAGTGGGCTGGAAATTTCCTTGGACAGCCTCTGAGCAATAACATCCATAAAGAAAATCAATATGTTTTTTAGACACAACAGCTGGTTCTAGTTCTATCATTTTACCCTCCATAACTGAATCGGCTTACCAATCCGTTCAAAGAACTGTAACTTTGCAAGAGCAAGATTTTTCGAATGATTATCACAGCCCTGAAAACGAACCGCGTCTGTATATTGCCCGGGGCATCCACCTTGACAGACTTGAAACAAGTTACATTCTTTGCAGCTTGTATTATCAGAGATAGTACGTGATAACCGCACGCGAGCAATTGTGTTCCATATCTCCACGAATTGATCCGTGTGCAAGTGGCCAAGATGGGACATATTCTCACCAAATTGTTTCTGAAACAAAGTACAATAAGAAACGCCTTCAGGGCCAAAGGTAATTAGCCCTAAATCATGAGAACATGCTGGGTCTTGCAATGTCTTATGTTCTCGATCTAGTAACATAGGCCAGTCAAACACTTGTGTTAGGGAAAATTTTTTAATGGAGTGATTTCCTTTTTCCAGAAACAGCAACAGCTTGTATGCTAAATCAGCAATATCTTGCACTCTTTTGGTCCCATCATCTATACACTTTCCTGTTACAGAAGGAACTTCTATAACCCAGTCTTTCACCCCTAAGTCTGAGGCCAATTTACACACCTCCTTAAGACTTTCTTTGTTCATCCAATCATCAGTAAGCATGCTTATAACCCGCACATGAATCCCTGCATCTAAATACCTCGCGATGTTCAAGACAATTTCCTTGTGACTTTGAACCCCACGCAAAGTATTATGGGAAACCATTGTTCCGTCTAAACTAACCTGAACCCCTCGGACGAACGGATTATTTTGAAGTGCTTTTACTACAAAATCTTGACGTCTCCAACCATTAGTATTCAAGACTATGGGAATACAGTATTTTCGGGTAAGGACATCAACGGTCATTTCAAACTGAGACTGATTAATGCTTGCTTCCCCTCCAGAAAGCCTAACACTTTCAACGCCAAGTAATGACAGATTGCGTGCAGTAGTTAGTATCTCCTCGTTAGAGAACATTTGTTTCTTGGGCTCTCCATCATCAAAGAGGTAGTAGCAATGGCTGCATTTCATGTTGCACTTTCTTGTTAAATGCCATATGGCATGTCTACATGGTGCAACCAAGTCATATGTTTCAACCAATTGATTCTGCCTACCACCATTTGGTTTTTCATTTAATTCAATGACTTCGAAACAAGCAGGGATTTCTTTGATCAAACTATCGAGCCCTGGAATTTCACAAATGGGCGTCAGTCCATCACACAATGATAGTGCTCGGAACAATTCTGGTGTTAACAGATAGGTTTCGCCATACAGAGTAACCGCAACACGGTCAGCATCACTTGGGTACTCACAATTGTGACGTCCTCGTAATATTGCTCCATCAAGTAACTTAGGATACATAATAACCTCCTTTTCTGAGTTAAGATTGAACAACAAGTGCATCTTCTGTAACCACTTTATTACAGTGATCACAGAATACACCAGAAACACGAATGGTTCCTGTTGTAAATTTGAAGCAATGATTACAACGCAACAGTGGGGACGTACATTTCATACACCATCGATGGTCTTGGGACTTATCTTTGAGTACAATGCCGGACGTCGTCCACCCGCATTTCACACAAAAGTATTTGCGTGACTGATCATGACTAATTAACATGTTAATCTCCTTAGAACAGAGGTTGTATGTTGTTGAAAACTTTTCAATGTACTACTATCATACTCAAAAAATAATAGCATTTTTTGAGCAAAAAGTCAAACTTTTCTGGCGGTACACTCAACCTTGAAGTGCAACACCTTCAACTGGTCTGCGCACATACTCGTCGCTCATTCAGCAGAATGACCTACTGGGTGGGCGGTCTTGATGAGTATCTGATACCCATCAACGTCGCCCAGTCCGGCATTTCAGACACAGGCTTGGCAACCTTTACCCCTTCGGTTCCCGCCCCGCCAGCAGTATGGCTCTTTGGCTCCGGCCTCATTGCCCTCGTCGGCATCTCGCGTCGCAAGAAGTAAGTTTCAAATAGCACCCCAATCGGGTGGAGAATTCATTCTCCACCCGATTTTTTATTATTATTGCGCTGAATTTCGCCATATGCTAGCATATACATATGAAAATATCTGATGAAAAAATGCAGAAACAGGTACGCATTGCCTCCAAAAAACTCGGTGTGACAGAAAACGAGATTGTTAAACGTGCTATTTCAAGCTACCTTGGAAACTTTGAAGACCTTGTAAATCTACAAAAGGAGCTTCACACTTGGGATATTTTATCAGCCAAGTCTATGCGTAAGTATAATTTCTAGCCGACATGAAGCCTGGTGATATTTGGATTGTTCATATACCAGAGCTTGGCACCCATGAGCAAAGTGGCGTTCGTCCGGCTGTCATCGTGGCGTCGGTAACAAAAACGATAGTAACCATCATCCCCTGCACGAGCAACAAAGCGGCCCTGAGGTTTCCTTTTACCTTGTCTATCACACCAACTGAAAAAAATGGTTTAACTTCAACCTCTATAGCCCTCATTTTCCACATTCGTGCGATTGATACTAGTTTGCTCAAGAAAAAAGCAGGCGAGCTCAGTAAAAAAGATTTTGCGTCAATCAAGAAAGAAGCACGAAAACTTATTGGGTAAATACCTACTCCCCTTTCTCGTATATTTGATGAGCGACGAGGTCTTGATAGTGCGGCGAGTTGGTCATCAGCTCGTCGTGGGACCCTTCGGCAACAATTTTGCCCTTTTCCATAACAATTATTTTATCTGCATTACGAACCGTAGAAAGGCGATGCGCGACAATGATGGTTGTCTTGCCTTTTGAAACTTCGTTAATCGCATCCATAACATATTTTTCATTCACGGTGTCGAGGCTTGCGGTAGCTTCATCAAAAAGAAGTATCTGTGGGTCTTTGACGATAGCGCGAGCAATACCAATACGCTGACACTCGAGAGCTTGATCCCCCGCTCCCCCACCAGCGTATCCTGTTTTTAGGGTTGCTCCAATTATTCTACAATATTTAGCAAATCACTTACTTCTTTAATGCTTTGCAAATCATGAGGCATTATTTCAGGTATTTTCGAAACTTCGTTTTCAATAAAAAAGGAATCAATGCCGACATCCTTGGCTGCTAAATAATCATAGTGATAACTATCGCCAACCATTAATGCGTCCTCTTTACTTAGGTTTAGTGTTTTTATAATCTCTAACATAATTCCAGCTTTCCCTTGGGGATCACTGCCTAGAGAAGAGCGGTATGAGTGAAATAAGTTAACGAGGCCAAAATATTCGAGCCTTTCCTTAATCTCTCTAACGGCAATCTCTTCGGCATATGGGTTTGCTGAAATTACAACAAGATAAACCCCCTTATCGCTAAGTATCTCAAGCGTCTCCTTAATTCTTGGCGTAAGCTCTAAGTGTTCTAAGTAGTTATCTTTTGTTAAGGGGTCATTGTATATCCAGTGAGGTTTCTGGGTTCGTTTAGTTGCTTTTGGGTACCAAAGGGTTCCATCTCCGTCAAGGAAAATTATTTTCTTTTTCATATTTTTATTCTTTTATGCTATGACCCTAATCAAACACCTCAATTCGAAATCCGACTACTCCATTTTTTTGTTCCTCTTCGTCTGAATAAAACTGTTTGATTTCATTATGTAAAAACTCCTTGCTCTCTCCGCCAAAAAGAGTAGGCTCGTGGTCTGCAAAAAGTTCCTTAAACGACGGGTACCGAAGGATGTCCGTTACTCGCGCCCTGACGTTGTTCTCTGGGTGATCATTCTCACTAAACTCAATTTCATCGCCGATGGCAATCTGCTGTCGTTTTTCGTCATAAAGACGCGATTCAATCACTTTTTCTTTACGAACAATTTTTTCAAATGGCTCGGTAGCTACTTTCATTTGATGTTGCATAGTTATTTTATGATTTGCAAATAAGAGGGGCAATAAAAACTCAAACAATGCCTCGGGTTTTATCCCAATTACTTTTTAGCTTTTTCTTCTAAATTTATCCCAGCTGAACTTTTTTTCCTAGGGCGTGCGCGACACGATTGAGTGTATCCAACGAGATACTATATCTCCCACTCTCAATACGAGCAACGACTGACTGTGGCATATGTGCTTTCTTGGCAAAAGTTTCCTGGGTTAATTTTTTTTGAAGACGGAGACTCTTGATTTCAGCTGCCATTTTAAGCCTAAAAATTTCTTCGTTGTAGGCTTCTTTAAATTCCGGAGATTTAAGTGCTTTATCAAGAACTTGCCTAAGTGTTTTTGTTTTCGTTGTTGTTTTCATATTTTTATTGCATCATTTTGTAGATATCCTCTGCTTTATGTATCTCTTGTATCGGTGTTTTTTGACTCTTTTTGATAAATCCTCGTACAAAATAGATGGTGTTTTTCTTTATAAAAAAGAGCAGCCTGTATTTTTTGACGACCAACTCTCTGATGGGACTCTTGAGCAGTTTTGTGTAAACGGTATCAAAATCTGTCTCCATAGTTTTGATATGAGCTAAAATCTTAGCTTTATCTGCTTCAGAGAGTTGATAAATGAAATCTAATGCTTCATCAAAGAAACGAATTTCAAAATTTTTTATGGACATATAGATAACCTACTCAATAATATTCGACCATTTCTAACATACTGAGATTATAGCAAAAATGCTATAATTGTGTCAATGGCTTACTGCTCTATATTTTAGAGCTCTTATTTCACCACCGGGAATGAAATCACAAAGTCGGTGCCTTTGCCTTTTATGGACTCGACGGAGATTTTGCCGCCCATATTGTTGACGACTTGTGCAGCTATCCAGAGGCCGAGGCCGGTACCACGAATATCCTCGGTGTCCTTTGAACGCACGCGGAAAAACTTACTGAAAAGACTCTTTTGGTCCTCGGCGGAGATGCCGATGCCAGTATCACGCACGCGGATTGAAAGGATGCTGTGCTCTGTTTCTGCAAAAACCTTTACTGAACCGCTCGGCGTATATTTAATAGAGTTACCAATAATGTTCACGAGAATCTGGCGGAGCTTCTCGGGGTCCACATTGATATTGGGCAAGTCCTTTTTCTCGTAGGATATTTCGAGGCCTTTTTCGCGTGCTACATACTGGAACGATTCGATGACTTTTTCTATGATAGGCGTTGCATTTATTGATGCCATATTAAACGTCATTCTTCCCTGCCCAAGGCGAATAACATCGAGGACGTCAGTAATGAGCGCATTCAACTGATCCACCGACGCCATAATGCGCGTGGTATTTTCTCGGTCATCGTCTTTGAGGTTTTGTGACTCTGAAAGCATATCGGCATAGCCCTTTACTACCGTGAGTGGGGTGCGGAGCTCGTGTGCCGCCATTGAGATGAAGTCGTCTTTCATCTGGTCGATATCCTGAAGTTTTTTGTAGAGGACGGTGTAGTCGATAATCTTTGCCTGACGCAAAAGGAGTATAGAAATAGCAAGAACAATAAAAAAGAGGAAGTAATATGCACTACGAATATTTTGCATCGCTATCGCATCGACTGATGCCATCGACACACTAATGAGCAAAATTCCTGAGAGTACCCCGGTCTCACGATCAACGATTCCCCGTACCACGTTCCAATGTCGCTCACCGTTTACCGGCACCGTGAAGAGTTTTGAACTATCGCCTTTGACCCCCACCTCGTTGTAAATGAAATCGTTGTTTTCGTCAGCGGTCCCAACCTCCTCTTTGTTAAGCGATGCAATGACGGTACGTTTGCCGCCGTCGAGCGAGAGGACTTTGAATTCGCTGATAGACTGTTCATTTTGCGCCTTAATACGCTCGATACTTTCCTGCAGAAACGCTGGCTCGTTCATACGAGAAGAAGCGAGCTCAACAAAAATATCCTGCATAACTCCTACGCGCTCTTTTTCTAGGCGCTCCTGGTTACTCTTTGCGACCGAAAGGAACTTCTGTCCGCTCGCCAGGAATGCCAAAGGAATGACGATAATGAGAAAAATCGTATAGATAATCTGCGGATTGTTCCTGGCAAAAAGAAATCCTTGAGAAAAATAGCTGGGGATACGTTTGAACATTTTTATGGACTATTCAGTGGTCTTGCTCATCCTGACACCGAGGAATAGAAAGACTGAAATGAGGACGAGGATGATGACCGTAACGATCCCATAGAAATAATTATTTTGAACAAAACTAGGGGCGGCTTGTGCCTGTGGTATCGCGAGGGCCTCCTCCACCGTAATAGCGCTTGCGGTCTTTACGAATGGGAGAGGATTACTCTTTACGACGACTTTGCCTTTTACATCGGTAATACCGACATACACCTGGTGGTTACCGTCCTCAAGCTCCTTGTCGAGGGTGTAGTTCCAGTTACCTTCGCTGTCGGTCTTGACCGTGACGACGATAGGGAGACTAAAGATATACACGGTTACGAAACTATTGGGAAGTGCTTTACCACGGAAGGTTAACTTGCTGGCGGTCTGCGTGCCATCTGGTTTGGTGATTACTTCTGCCACCTGCACCGCTTCAACCTTGAAGGTTGTCTCGTCCACAACGCCACGCTCTTGCTCGGTGAGCACCTGCTCAAGCTTGAGGACGCTGTCTTCAACTTTTTGTGTTAGGGGATCTACCGCTCCTGCAACTGGTGCTTCTCCCCCGCGAGCGGTGCGCACAATCTCCGCGATGACCTCTTGTCTTTTTGCGGTGTCGCCTTTTTCGAGGGCGTCTTTAAGCTCTTGTGACTTTTCGTTGATTACTTTTTCATAGTCGACAGGGGTTGTTAATTTTGAGGGGCGAGCAGTGGTACCAATTATCCCTGTCTTTGAAATAACCCTCTGCTCTACCGCAGGCTGTGCACTTATTTCTGCTACAGACTTTTCCACCTGTAGCGAAAGTGCTTGCTGTGCCTGTTCCAACCTCCTTTGTTTTTCAGCTTCAATCCTCCTCAAATATTCTTGATTAGAAAGCGTGCTCGTAACGGCAGGTGCTGTTCTGGTTGATGTATTGCTGGTCACCGCCTCCTCACTCTTTTCGTTCTTTACGGTGACCTGTATTGCACTACTGCGCGTCACTACACCATTAAAATCCTCTACTCTTGCAAACAAAAGATACGAGCCATTCTGCGTACGAGAAAGAGAGTCCCATGCATATACCCATTGTGCGCTTGCCGGATCAAACGTTGCCTGCCCAAGGTGCATCACAACTGACGATCCCGCAGGGGTAATACCCACCCCCACAGACTGAGCCTTGCGACTTACCTTTACCACCACACGCTCTGTTCCTGAGATAGTTGTATCACCACCTTGTAATACTACATAGGCCTTAATAGGCGCGAGGGTTTGCGTCGAGGTGATTTGGGTTGTGGGTGCCGTGGCGGTATTAACTGTAGATGTGGTAATGGTGTCGGTGGTAGGCGTTGCGGTGACTTGCGTGTCTGCTGTTTTAACGGTCGTGTCTGTCGTATCGCTAGTTGACGTTGTAGTCATTGTATCGGTAGACCCCGTCGTGGTATTGGTTAGGCTTGTTGTGGTATTTTGCAAAAAATCTGCCGCCAACGCAGTGTACGCCATAGCACTTAAAAAACTTACTCCCATCACAACGCCTATTATTTTTTTCATATTATTTTTCATATTATTAAAATTATATCAAACTTTTTACTGCCTCCTTGATTGAATCCTTGCCCATACCATAATGCTCGATGAGCTCAAGCGGGGTACCCGACTGACCAAACTCATCCTGCACGCCAACAAACTTCATCCGTGTGGGATGTTCTACGGCAAGTATCTCGGCAACCGCAGAGCCCATACCGCCAGCTACCTGGTGCTCCTCTACGGTCACGATAGCACCACACTCTTTTGCGAGAGCAATCACCGCCTCGCGGTCCATCGGCTTCACGGTGCCGATATTCATTACCACTGCACCAATCCCCTCACCCGCGAGCTCGTGCGCTGCCATAATAGCGTTGTACACGAGCGACCCACAGGCAATAATGCCTACTGAAACCTTCACGCCCTCGGGGCGATAAAAAATCTGTGCTTTGCCGATTTCAAACGGTGTGTCTACGGTCGTGATGATGGGTGTCTTTTCGCGAGCAAGACGAATGTATGTTGGCGAGCTTGTCTTTGCCATCGCGAGCGTTGCTTTTTTTGCCTCGATACTATCGCACGGGGTAATGACCACCATACGCGGGATCACGCGCGTCAGCGCGATATCCTCCACCGCTTGATGCGTACCGCCGTCGGGGCCTACGGACACACCCGCGTGTGAGCCGACAATTTTTACGGGGCGGTCATTGTAGCAAATCGTCGTGCGTATTTGCTCCCAGTTGCGACCGGGACTAAACATTGCATACGAAGAAACAAAAGGAATCTTGCCCATCGCCGCCATACCGCTTGCCACCGATGCTGCTGATTGCTCCATGATACCCATTTCAAAAAAACGCTGAGGGAACTCCTTGGCAAACGCATCCATCTTGGTCGACTCGGTAAGGTCGCAACACATCGCCACCACACGCTCATCCGCACGCCCTGCCTCAAGCAAGCCCTCGCCGAATCCTTGGCGAATCGGCGCCTGTTCTACATCTGCATCAAAAAGTTTTGGATTGAGGTTCATATGCTTATTTTACCATCAAGCGAAGCCCAAGACCAGCAGTAACTTTTTGGATGAACGAAAGCGTCGGATTACTGCGCCCTGATTCAAACCGAGCAAGAGCAGATTGGGTCACACCGATTTCCGTCGCGAGCTCTTTTTGTGTAAGCTTTTTCTGGCCCCGCTTCTTAATAATAGCTTCAATGAGATCAAATTCTAAATCGGCCTCAGTCATCGCCTTGCGTACACCAGGGCGCTTCATAGAAGCTTTTTTAAATTGTGCAAATGTTTTCATTTTCATAATGTTTAATATACCATATATGTTATATTAGTACAACTTGTTTTTCAAACTAATCACATAGTCAAGGTCTTTGTGTGTGAGTTTTTGTGTCTTTTTTATAATTGCATGCAAGATAATCGCTTCTTCATTTTTAAAAATAAAGAATATTCTTATATTATTTACCCCAATTACCCGTAATTCAAATATACCAGCAGAAATATTTTTTGTATGCGGGTAGCGAATCGTGTGACCATATTTTTCCAAAAGACCGATTGATTTATTGATTTTCCCTACAGAAATATCATCAAGACTAAAAAGAAAATCGTACATCTCCGAGAAAAGGAAATTAATCTTCATATCTGTGAGCTCACCATGCGCTGTTTTGAACGATTTGACAAGAATTTGTAAGTGAGAGAAATAAGATTTGCTATGAATAAAAACCCCGTTACGTACAAACTAAACACTATATATCCTAACCCTCCAAGAAGTATCCCTAAACCGCCAACCCCCTCCACCACACCAGCCAATCCTACTAATAAAAGGAACACTAAAAAAATAACTACCAATACTGCTCCTATTTTTTTAAAAAGAAGGGCAACCCTTTTAAGATAATCCTCATAAGATAGAGCCTCTTTAATTTTTTGTTTTACAATAACTTCTTGCATTTGATTTAATTCCTCTGCTGAAATATATCGGGGTGATATTTTCTTAACTAACAAAAAACAGAGTAAAAATACTAATGAAAAAATTATTGAGATGACGCCAGGAACGGCAAATAAAACAAAAATGTCATTGTTTAATAACCAAAAAATAATGGCTGCTACCAGTGAAAGAACCCCTACTACAATAAAAAATACTGATAAAAATTTCAGAAAGGATTGCACGTAGTATGCTATTTTCTTCCCTATCATATTATTCATGCTCGCTCATGATTTGTCCGCCCAGGGTGCGGAGCTCGACCATGGCGTTTGCGCCTTGTTCTTTATTGGGTGGGTTGCCGTGCCATTTGTAGTCACGCTGGAACATCTCGACCCCCTTGCCCGGAATCGTGTGCGCGATGATGACTGAGGGCTTTTCAAAAATTGCGCGGGCTTGGTCAACAGCATCAACGATTGATTCCATGTTGTGGCCATCTATCTCGAGCACGTGCCAGCCGAAAGCAGCCAACTTGAGGGCGAGGGGCTCGAGGGGCATTATGTTTTCCGTAAAGCCGTCAATCTGAATATTGTTGCGGTCGACGATAGCGACAAGGTTGTGGAGTTTTTCTTTTCCGGCAAGCATTGCTGCCTCCCACACCTGCCCCTCGTTGAGCTCACCATCACCAAGGAAACAATACACCGTTCTATTTGAGTTGTGCCCGCGGTCGAGGCGGTCAACGAGTGCCATACCGACTGCTTGCGAAAGTCCTTGTCCGAGGGGTCCTGAACTTGTTTCGAGCATAGGTAACCATTCACGATGTGGATGACCCTGCAAACGCGAGCCAAACTTACGAAGTGTTTTTAATTCTTCGACGGGGAAATACCCGGCATGTGCCATCACCGCGTAGAGCACGGGGCAAATGTGGCCATTAGAAAGTACTACACGGTCGCGCTCCTCCCAGGTGGGATTCTTAGGGTCTTGTTTGAGAATATGAAAATAGAAAGCAGTAAAAATATCTGCCATGCCGAGCGGCCCCGCCGTGTGCCCGCTCTTTGCCTCGACCAGCGACTCGACAATCGACGTGCGAATCTCGAGCGCCTTTTCTTCAAGGAATTTTGTTTTATCGTCGTGAAGGTGTGCCATCGGGTTAGTTGTTTAGTTGTTAGCCACTAGCGGCTAGTGGCTAATCATTGTTCCTATTGTACCAAATCTTTTAACTTCATGACAGCCTCGCGCACGTCCCCACTCTCGAGTATTGCCGAGCCGGAAACCAGACGTGTCGCACCAGCCTCGACAAGGCGCTTTGCGGTCTCGAAATTGACCGCACCATCAACGCTGATAGAAAGTTTTGGGCGCAATGCGCGAATAGCACGAATGTGCTCAAGGACACGTTCGTCAAAAGCTTCCCCCTGAAAACCAATACGCGCGATACCCATACACTGAATGAACTCCACGCGGTCGAGATATGGCTCGATGGCAGATATCGGCGTCGTGGTGTTGATGGCAAGGCCAAGCGAGACCAAACTCGGTACCGCAGAGCGAATGATCTCAAACTCCTGCATAGACTCCACATGCACAATAATGCGCCGTGCGCCTGCCGCAACCCACTTGGCAACCCATGCCTCAGGGTCCCCTATCATGAGGTCGACTTCAAAATCAAGATCCTCCCAATGAGGCATACCCTGCTCCTCCTTAACGATTGCATCAAAAAAAGAATCGTGAGGGTACGGCCAGGTGCGACTCGGCACAAATTTGCCGTCCATGATGTCGAGCTGTACCAAGGGTACGACACCAACAAAGAGACCCATCGTCCCCGAAAGGTCGTTGTAGTCGCGTGGCATAATAGCAGGAATAATTTCAATCATAAGATTAAGCGTCAATTTCCCCTATACGTCGAGCATGTTTTTCATCGCTACTAAAAGGTGTTTCGAGCCATAGACGTACTGCTTCTCGTGCTTCATCCTCATCAACAAAGCGTGCGCCGAGAGAGAGAATGTTTGCATCGTTATGCTCACGCGAGAGAACAACGATATCAAAAGGTCCGCCGTAGTACACTGCTGCGCGCACCCCAGGAACACGGTTGGCACACATCGCCTCTCCTTGCCCTGACCCACCAAGAATGATACCGCGCGACTCTGGGTTCAGTGCAACCGCCTCGGCAACTGGCCGAATAAAATCTGGATAATCATCGAGCGCCTCGAACGAACGCGCGCCCATATCCTCCACTTCATGCCCAAGCTCTTTCAAAAACGGCACGAGTGCCTCTTTGAGCTCAAACCCTGCGTGATCGGTGCCGATATAGATTTTCATTGTTTATTCAAGGAACCCTGCAACACGAACAACGTGCTGTACGAGGGTA
This sequence comes from Candidatus Yonathbacteria bacterium RIFCSPLOWO2_01_FULL_47_33b, assembly GCA_001823575.1. Taxonomy (GTDB): domain Bacteria; phylum Patescibacteriota; class Minisyncoccia; order Phycocordibacterales; family UBA1550; genus UBA1550. Next base: position 30,543 of record MHUW01000019.1, read on the forward strand.
TTCGTGTAGCCCATTTCGTTATCGTACCATGACATTACTTTCACGAGATTGCCATCTACAACGCGTGTTAGTTCAAGGTCTGCAATGGCGCCATAAAGTTGTCCGATAACATCAGACGATACAATAGGCTCATCTGTCACCGTAAAAATACCTTCCCATCGTGGATCCTTTGCAGCATCACGGAGAATCTGATTTACTTCCTCTACTGAAGTGTTTCGCTTTGCAATAAAAGTAATGTCGGCAACAGAGCCCGCAACTACCGGTACGCGCACCGCAATACCGTCAAACTTTCCTACAAGACTTGGCACTGCCTCGGTCACGGCAATGGCCGCACCCGTTGAACCGGGAACCATATTTTGCGCTGCGGCGCGTCCTCCACGAAAATCCTTACCGCCAGGGCCATCAACGATTTTTTGCGTACCTGTGTATGCATGTGTCGTATTCAAAATCGCCTTCTCAATACCAATCGTCTCATTTAAAATGCAGATAAGTGGTGATGCAGCGTTCGTGGTACATGAAGCATTCGAGGAAATCTGAGCAGTAGCGAGCTTTTCGTCATTGATACCCATAAGCACCGTGACGCCCGTGATACCTGGCGCATCCTCTCCTTTCACTGGTGCAGTAATGACCACGCGCTTTGCACCAGCATCCAGATGTACTTTTGATTTTTCGTAGCTTGTATAAAAACCAGTAGACTCAACAACTACATCGATATCATACTTGCCCCAAGGGAGCTTGGTTGCATCTTTTTCCTGTACGAGGATTACCTTTTCTCCGTCAACGATAAAGCCTGGCTCCACACCATCAGATGCCGGCACGACCGTCACATCAAAATCAGCCTTGCCGTACGCGGTATCGTACTTGAGGAGGTACGCCATGTTCTCAGGATCACCAAGGTCATTCACCGCCACAATCTCAAGTTCGGGTCGCGTGCGTGCGAGTTTATAAAACGCGCGTCCAATGCGCCCAAATCCGTTAATAGCTACGCGTACTTTTTTCATAATGCTTTCCGTGGTTATCAATTAGTAAATGTGCGTATATTTTATCACAATTTAGTAAAAAACACGCAATTGCGTGTTTTTATCCCTATGAATATAGTTCGCTATGGCTGCCAATATCAACAAACTCGATATGCTCACTATCTATTTCTTCGAAAACCGCGCGAATGTCGCCGGTAACATTGATACTTCTGCACCCGACCCATTTACCACCGAGTGCATGATTATTAAGCAATGAGTAATGTGGGTCTTTTATAAACAAAGTAAGCCTTTCATAAAATTTTTCTTTTATCACTTCTGACTGTTTACGAAGCATCTTTTTAAACACACGACTGTAGGTAATGACCATAATTAAATGGGCAAACTAGGAGCGAAGAGACTTTATCATGCTTTCAGCGTTATGGAATGGCCCAACAGACTTTCCTTGCGCACGTTCACAACGAGCAGACTCGATAGATTTCTTGAGTCTTGCTGACGGCTCCAAAACCGAAAACGAAACTGTTTTGCTTCGAGCTAAATTCTTTAGTGACGCATTGATAATCGCAGACAAAGAAAACCCAAGCTCATCAGCAACCTTTTGCGCCTCCTTTTTTACCTTAGGGTCTATTTTGATGTTAAGTACCGCTGTTTTCATATATGACAAAGTATATACTTTGTCATTATTACTGTCAATCGCAATTACCTCTACCTTAACGCCTCTTCAAAGAGTGTTTTGAGGGTTGCGGGGTTTCCGGAACCTTTTGATGCTTTCATTCCCTGCCCTACAAAAAATTGCAGGAGTGCGACTTTGCCCGCCTTGTAGTCAGTAGCAACCGTAGGGTTCGCAGAAATTACCTCAGCGACGATAGCTTTCAGCGCATCAACATCATTTTTCTGGATGAAGCCATTTTTTTCGGCAATGGTACGAGGTGCGCCACCTTCGGCATACATAATAGCAAGCGTGTCCTTTGCCCCACGCGAAGAGAGGTCGCCGAGTTTAATCATGGTTATGAGGTCCGCAAGGGTAAGGCCTGTTATTCCTCCGATGGTGCCGGTGTTTTTCATAAGCCCCACCAAATCAGAGGTGATGTAGTTTTCAATAAGTGCACTTGAAGGGCGGTCGCCACCTATCGCATTTACCGCATCTTCAAAAAGACCACCGATAAGTGCATCGGCAACAAATGCCTCTGCATTCTCAGGCTTCACCCCAAACTCGCGCACCAACCGATGACGTTTTTCCCAAGGAAGCTCAGGCATCGTTGCCAATAGTGCTTCGTGTGAAAATTCAGGAATTTCGCTGATTTTTAATTTTGGTAAATCAGGGTCAGGGAAATAGCGATAATCGTGTGCACTTTCTTTTTTACGCTGTGAGAAGGTAACCTGTTTGGTTTCATCCCATCCGCGCGTTTCCTGTACAATCTCACCCGGACCGCCGTCGAGAATCTTTGTCATACGCTCTACCTCAAACGCAATGGCGCGTTCAACGGAACGGAATGAGTTCAAGTTTTTCACCTCAACTTTCGTGCCGAGGTCATCGGTCTTTGATATTGAAATATTCGCCTCGACACGCATCTCGCCTTTTTCCATATTCGCATCAGATACACCGAGCGTGCGAAGCAAGAGTTGCAACTCCCTTGCAAACGCACTCGCCTCTTCGGCGGTCTTGATGGTTGGTGTCGTCACGAGCTCCATCAAGGGCACACCCGCGCGATTGTAGTCGACAAGACTTCCTGCGCTCCCCTCATGTGAAGAGCTTGCGGTATCCTCCTCAAGATGCACACGCTCAAGAGCGATGCCATTTAAAACACCACCCGAAACAAGCGGGTATTTGTACTGACTGATCTGGTACCCCTTTGGGATGTCGGGGTAAAAATAATTCTTGCGATCAAACTCCGTAAAATCCGCGAGCTTGCTCCCGAGCGCTGTACCAACACGCAAAACATGCTTCACCGCCTCGCGGTTGATAACCGGCAATGTACCCGGGTGCGCCATACACACAGGACAAATATTCACATTCGGCTCTGCGTTAAAAGGGTCGTTCGCAGAATTGCAGAACATTTTTGTCTTTGTTTTCAGCTCGGCATGAACCTCCAGCCCAACCGTCAGTTTGTAACTCATATAAAGGGGAGTATAGCACAGAAATATGAAGGTTTCAGCCCTCAAAAGAGCACTAAATAGCTAACATTACAACACATCTGCCATCCGCGAAGGACGGTCCTTCGCAAGTTTCTATGCAGACAATTCAGAAAGGTACACGAAAAAATAACCGCCAATCCATAACAGGGCAATAATGAGAGTGATCCACAACATAACCTGTTTAAGAGAAGGCTCGTTACTACCCTTCCATTTTAGGAACATTTTTGCTGTAAAATAATACGCTCCCATATAGACAAGCAGCCAGGTAGGTTGCTCGAAGAAATAATCTTTGCCGCTTACTTCGTAACGCGTGGTTGCGTCTTCAAAGTATCCAAAATAGGGTGAGTACGATATCCATACCTGCAATAAGGTAAAGTATATAAGACTCATAATTACCACTCTGTTCGGATTCTCTGCAGAAAGAATTTTCTTCCTCAATATCATTGATGATACGAGCATAGCAAAAAATCCAGCCACCGCAATAAGCCTTAATCCTTGCCAAAAATCAGCGAAGAAAAAGCCAAAAAAATTTCCAAAAGGAAGTCCTAGGAGTTGCAGAACCAGTGAAAAAACTAGAAAACTCACTATAAACAAGAAAAAGTGCTGGAACCCTACCCACACAGGAGAATCTTTACCTACTATCTCAGTATTTAATATTGCCATATGTTAATTATACATCTTTGCGATCAAACCCCAAGGTCTGGTCTCACCTTGATTAAGCAAAACAATTTCATATGGGGATACCCTATATGAAAACCCTTAGGCTGCTGCTTTGAGAAGCTTCAGAAGTTCATCTTGGAATGACTTCATGACCTCGTCGTCAATAATCGAAATGGCAAACAATTGAGCAGTGTTGGGGTGTGCTTTTTTCATTGCCGCAGAAACTTCCTGCACGCGTTCGGGAGTTACCATATCGGTCTTGCTGAGAATAATGATTTCCTGTTTTTCTGCAAGCTCCTTGTCGTAGGCGGCGAGTTCTTTGCGTACCGTCTCATACACCGCGAGAGGATCTTCGTTTTCGAGGGACACTAAGTGCGCGAGCATCTTGGTGCGCTTCACATGACGGAGGAACTTATGACCGAGACCGCGACCTTCTGATGCACCTTCAATGAGCCCTGGAATGTCCGCAATAATAAAACCGAAACATTCACCGAGGTTTGGCTCGAGGGTGGTAAAGGCATAGTCGGCAGTCTTTGCGCTGGCGCGCGTGAGGGTGTTAAGCAAGCTTGATTTGCCAGCGTTGGGCAAACCAACGAGCCCGAGGTCAGCAACAATCTGAAGTTCGATTTCAAACTCTGCTTCAAAACCTTTCGTGCCAGGAATATGCTCCTTGGGCGAGCGGTTGATTGAGGTTTTGAAATGCTCGTTGCCGTAGCCACCGCGACCACCCTTGAGGACCATTACTTTCTCCCCTTCTTTCAAAAGCGAAACTTCTTCGCCCGTACGCATGTTGCGCACAATAGAACCGATAGGAAGATCGAGAATAAAATCATCACCGTTCTTGCCGTGAAGACTGTCGCTACCGCCGTCACCGCCACGCTCTGCGAAGAATTCTTTCTGATGGCGATATTTAATGAGAATATGCACGTCGCGAATAGCACGTACGTACACGTCTCCACCGTGACCACCGTCACCGCCCGAAGGACCGGCAAATTCCTTGCCTTTTTCGTGCTTCCAACGCTCAACGCCGTTTCCGCCGTCGCCCGCTTTCATATAAATACTGAGTTCGTCGATAAATGCCATAAAATAGTTAAAAGTCTTAAAGTCGAAAGTCTATAAAGTCACTCAAATTCATGAGCTTCCTGACTTAATTGAATAGAAATATAAAATAACACAAAAAACACTTCTTCGCAATCCCTGGATGGATTCAATGCACTTATTCCTGTATTCACTTTCGACTTTGCGGACTTTATAGACTTTCGACTGCGAGCTTCGCGAGCATTAACGCTCCTTCTCTGGATCCAGCAACCGCAATGAAGCGCTTGTTGTGACAAAAGATTGCGTCGGGTACGCCTGAAGCGTCTGCGAGCTCTTGATCGCGCTTGCCTGCCCACGACACGGGGAGGTCTTTTCTATTTTTAAATGCATGCACATCACTGCGCACCGTCTCAACCTTCCACTTGCCGGTATTACCTCGGTCGGGTTTTACCACATAGAGTGGCTCTGATTTTGAACCAAGTGCCTCGTACCATGGATAGTGATCCTCGAGGACGATAATGCGTTTGTCTTCCGCTTTTTCGTATGCCTCTTCCGCACGGTGTTTCCCCTCTTCTTCGGCACATGCACGGACAATCTCGCGCGCAAGCATTTTCTTTGCCATTTCAAATGCCTCAAAAAAACCTTCGTCCTCGGTGCGGTCCTCGTTCCATGCAGGACGAAACGCACTAATCGCATCATGAATCAAAAGTGGCGCTACGGCACCAATAATCGAAAATGTTTCGATACCATTGTCCCCCGCATCAATAGGCTGCACCAAGCGCTCGTCGAGCATGCGTGCGGCATATGCCGAGTGGGTCAAGCTTTCTCCGTATTCTTTCCACACGAGCCCAATTGATGAGTACGGAATGCCATTCTCGCGCACTCCGGCTCCGCCCATTTGATGATGGTCAAAACGCCCTATCTTTGGGTCGTATATACCTCCCACGTCCACCACATAGTCGCCCGTCGCCCAGACCTCGGGGTCGCGACTGCGTGCTATCTCTACGGCGCCGTCGTTCAAAAGAGCGAGTGTCGCGCACGCAAAAACCTCATCAGTGTGGAAATTACCGCTGTGGGTTACTATCTTTTTCAAGTTTTTGGTGTTCTCGTCGTTCATAATAAAGAGTCAAGAGCTTCTGAAGTAAAATGAATGCTACCACGAAAACGACAATCAACAAAGCGAACCGCGATGCATTACGCGTAATATGAACCGCGGCATAACCAAAAAAGTGTCCCACGGCGAGGTACAATGACACCCAAAGAATCGACGCAAAAAACTCTGCGCGCAAGAAAAGTTCAAACTTCACCTTGAGCACCCCCGACATAATAACCGTTGCGCGGTTTGCTCCATAAATGAATTTTGAAAAGAATATGGACTTGAACGGCCGTTCTCGAAAACGCGGCAAGAAATACGTAATGGCTCTCTCTGCCCAAGAAATCGTTCTCTGAGCAAAGGCTTTGTCTTTAAGTATCGAGCCGAGGTAGTACCACAGCACATTTCCCAGGACGACACCCAGGAGCGATATCCAAAATACGTCACCGACTCAAACGCCTCGAGGTTGGCGAGCATCCCCGCAATAATCAGAAAAATCTCCCCTTCAAGCAACATTGCCAAAAACAAAATAAAATACCCCGTGTAGCGGTGTATTTCAACAAAAGAAATAATATGTTCGATGGTGAGGTTTTCCATAAAAAACACTGATGCGCACAAATGAAGCTATTCGTCGTCGCGGTCTTTCAAAAGGAAACCGACAAGGACGCTCACTACGGACATTGCGAGGGCGCCCAAAAATGCTGCGGTAAAGTTTGCGACTTCAAATCCTTCCACAAAATTTCCGATACCCCAAAAGAGGAGGGCGTTCACCACGAACGAAAAAAGTCCAAGCGTGAGAATCGTTATAGGAAGAAGCACCATAAGGATGATTGGTCGCACGATGAGGTTCGCCAACCCCCAAAAGAATGCAACGAGAAGCGCCGTACTAAACGAAGCGATAGCGATGCCCGGAATAAAGCTCGGGAGGGCAAGGAGGGCAAGGGCGACGATAATCCATTTAGCAATGAGGCGCATAGTTAGTATGTTTTATTTCTGAGGGACAAGATTTTTTACTTCGCCTTTGCTAAACGCTGCGATGTTTTCCGTCGTGGTGTCGAGAATGCGCTTGATTGCCTCATCGGTGTTGAACGCGTTGTGTGGCGCAATGATAGCGCGTGGGTGCTCGATGAGGTAGTGGTTGGCAAGGGTGGTTTTGAGCGCTTGTTCATTTGGGTGTGCATCAAAAATAAGCTTGGTTTCATCTTCGATGAACGCTTCTTCTTCGAGAACATCGAGTCCTACCCCCAGGAGAATCTCTTCACGCAGGCCCTTTACCAATGCTTCTGTCTCTACAAGTGCGCCACGGGCGGTATTGATGAGCACACTCCCCTTTTTCATTTTACTGATGTTGTCGACATTCAAAATATGGTGCGTCTCCTTCATATACGGCAAGTGAACACTTACGACATCCGACTGCGCCAGGAGCTCGTCGAACGATACATACGTGAAACCCATCTCCTGCGCCATGCTTTCTTTAGGGAACGCGTCAAAGGCGATGACGTTCATCTCAAAACCTTTTGCTATGCGAATCATATGCGCACCAATGCGCCCAGTGCCGAGAATACCGATGGTGCGACCCTTGAGGTCAAAACCGCGGAGCCCTGCCTGAGAAAAGAGTCCTTCGTCTTGCACCTTTTTTACACACTCATACATTTTGCGCGAAACCGTAAGGAGGAGCGCCATCGCAAACTCTGCGACGGTATTCTCGCCATACGCAGGAACGTACGAGACCGTAATACCGCGTGTTTTTGCTTCTGCGGTATCGATATGGTCAAACCCCGTCGAGCGCGCAGCGATGTGTTTTAGGTTTGGAAAACGATTGAGTACATCTTTGTTGACGGGTGAGTTCACAAACACTGAAAGAACTTCTGCTCCCTCATCGCGAAAATCCGCATGGTCTGTTGTTGTGCCTTTGAGAAATACTATCTCATGACCAGGAAGCCTCTCTGCGATATATCCTTGCTCCCAATCTTCGTTGTAAAAATGTATAATCTTCATAATTTCCTATTGTAACACGTTAGCGTACTCAGCTTCAATCTGAACCAATCGTTCGTACTTTACCGCACGCACCTGTTGCGAGGGTGCGCCTGCCTTTAGGCCATATGCACCAACCCCCACCGCAAGGTCTGCAATGAATGAATCATCGGTTTCGCCAGAGCGATGAGAGACGACGGTCTTCCATCCCGCCTGATGCGCAAGGCGTATCGTGTCATATACCTCAGAGAGCGACCCGACTTGGTTGGGCTTGATAATAAGTGCGTTGCCTGCGTGCAGTACAATCATCTCGGCAATGACTTTTGGGTTGGTAACGGTGAGGTCGTCCCCTACCACGAGCGTCCCCTCAGGGGCATCTGCTAAAAGTTTCGCAAATGCTTGTGGATCATCCTCAGCAAAAGGGTCCTCTATGCTCCGCAATGGGAAACGGCTCATGAGGTCACCGTACACTTCGTTCAAAGCCTCCCGCGGATAGTTTGTACCAATGAGACGATATCCCTCCTTGTTCAAAAACTCCGTGGCTGCAGCATCAATACCGAGGAAAAAAGTAGGTTCGCTGTCGATAAGATCTGCGAGTATCTCAAACGGCCTATCAAGGGTGGCGAGCTTTGGCGCATAGCCACCCTCATCACCAAAAGGCACTTCCTCCACCGTCTCTTCACGGACAATCTCGCCAAGTTTGCTAAAAAGTTTTTTCGCACGAGCGTAAGTCTCTCTTACTGAATCAAGACCTCCTGCCACAACAATGTACTCCTGAAACGGCAACTTGAAATCAGCATGGGCGCCACCATTGAGTACGTTCATATAGAGGCGTGGAAATCCCGCAGTAAATCCTTCACTCTTTGCGATGAATTTCCAGACGGGTAGCTTATTCTTCGCCGCAGACAATTTTGCAAAGGCGATACTTACCGCGAGGATACCATTTGCACCGAGGCGTGATTTGTTGGGCGTACCGTCAAGCTCTATCAAAAAGTCATCAAGTGCGCGCTGGTTTTCAAATGTTCTCGCGAGAAGCTGCGGGAATACTTCTTCGCGCAAAAGATGGAGTACGTCCTCCACGCCCCTCCCGTCCTTGTCTCTTTTTTCGAGAGCTTCTTTTGACCCCGTACTTTTACCCGAAGGGACGCTCGCCTGCACCATGTGCTCGCCGGACACAAGCATAACCTCTATCGTTGGTCGCCCACGAGAATCAAAAACCTCTTTCGTCTCTGCCCTGTCTATTGTTATCATCATAATTTATTCTGTGAGTGTTAAATACCAATCCGAAACATTTGCCCCTGTGCGCCCGGTGTCGATATGCGAGCCAACTTTTTCAAAAAACGCATATGCCTGATTTTCTTCAAGCGCGACCAAGGGGTCCATGCCAAGCTCTTTTGCATGTGCGAGTGTCGCCTCATCAGCGATTGCTCCCGCAAATGGTGTGTTGTCCCAACCGTCTGACGTGGCACCAATAAACACTTGCCCCTTTTTAACGTGCGGCAGTGCTCCAAGTACGGCCACCTGACAGCGACCACCCTTGCCCGGCTTCTTCACGGTGACCGTTGTCTCGCCGCCAAACAGACGGCAGGTTTTTGGCTCGGTCGCCTCCAAAACCAACTGCTTGCCAATATCTTGCGCCTCTCCCTGAAGCTCCGCATTTTCGATACGCGCCGCATAGCCAAGTTGCGCAGCCGCACTTTTCATCGCTTCAAGCGCCTTCACGTTGGTGACAAATAAGAGATTATGAACACGCTCGAAATACATACTTTCTTTAGGGGTCTCAATGATTTCGCAACGAGGAATCCCGCACTTCTCGGCGATATTGTATTTACTCAAAATAGCATGGGCATCCTCCGCAGTTGTGGGGTCCATAACCGTGGGGCCCGATGCAATCATACTCATATCGTTCCCCGGAACATCCGAAAAAATGAGCGACACAACGGTTGCGGGGTATGCCATTCTTGCAAACTGCCCCCCTTGGATTCGCGAGGTGTGCTTGCGCACCGTGTTAACCTCGGCGATAGTTGCACTCTGCTCCATGAGGGACTTGGTGATTGCGGTCAGGGTGTCGCAAGAAATATCATTCGGTAGGCACAAAAGAGAGGATCCGCCTCCAGAAATGACCGTAATCAAAAGGTCACGATCGGTGAGCCCCTCCGCAAGATCAGCAATGGACTTCGTGATTGCAATGTTCGTCTCCGAGGGAAATGGGTGGGTGCCGACTTGCGAGCGGAGTTTGCGCAGTGTTGCTCCACGTACGTCCAAAATGATTCCGTCCGTAAGGAACGCCCCGAGTTTTTCTTCAAATGCCTCGCCGGCATCAAGGGCGCATTTTCCAATCCCCACAAAAAAGATGCGCTCGTACGCGTTGAGGTGAAATAACTGCCCACCGACCTTGAGCACCTTGCCGTCAATCTCCACTTCCGAGCGCACGACTTCTTTGGTAAGAATCGCACGATACCCCGCCTCAAGTATCTCGAGTGCGTGTTCGCGAAGCGTCGTCGTCGCAAGCTCGGCACCATTTTTGATGATTGAAAAACCCATACAGATATAATATCACACGCTTCCCTTTTGCTTAATACGCTATTTGCGAGAATTTTTAAAAAATGGTATAATGTACATATGTTCAGGCCCGGCAAACGGGCTCTTTCATTGCTATGATCGAAGCATTTTTCAACGGCATCTTATATGTATTCCTTTTTGTAACCCTCTACCTCGAGGTGTTCTTTCTCATTACCTTTTTCGAGGAGCGTGGCAACCTTACAGAAAAATCTAAGAACAAGAAGCTTTCCTACTACCCCTCGACCACCATCATTGTTCCCTGCTGGAATGAAGAAAAGACGGTTGCGGGGACCATTCATTCGCTCTTGCGTTTAAATTACCCCAAAAATAAACTGAACATTTTCATCGTCGACGACGGTTCGACCGACAATACGTGGGAGGTTATCCAGAAATTTGCCAACAATCCTCAAATCACGCTCATCAAAAAAGAAAATGGCGGCAAGCACACCGCCGTGAACCTCGGCATCAAGGAATCAAACTCTGAGCTTATTGGCTGCCTTGACGCAGACTCGTTTGTTGAAAAGGACGCCCTCCTCGAAATTGCCCGCGCATTTAACGAGGACAAGCTCATGATGGCCGCGACACCAATGCTTGTCGTTCACGAGCCACAGACCATGCTCCAAAAAATGCAGAAGACCGAGTACCACACGGGTGCCTTTTTGAAGCGCATGCTCTCACCACTCGACGCCATCAACGTAACCCCGGGGCCTTTTTCTATCTTTCGTAAAGAAGTATACGAAAAGATTGGTCTCTACAAAAAAGCGCACAACACCGAAGATATGGAGTTCGCCCTCCGTATGCAGGCACACCACATGCGTATTCGTAACGTACACACGGCGCAGGTGCACACCAAAACCCCCGACACACTCTACAAACTTTATCGTCAACGTCTTCGTTGGGCATACGGCACGATGAAGAATACGCTCGATTATCGTTTTATGATTTTCCGTCGTGAATATGGCATCCTTGGTATGATTACCCTCCCTCTCTCGTTCTTTGGTGTCTTTATTTTCCTTTACAATTTCGGCTTCATTGCTTTTCACTCAATACAAAGATTGCTCGAGAAAGCGATTCAAATCAGTACGACAGGTTTTTCGTTTGCTATACCACAATTTGATTCTTTCTTTTTCAACACCGACTTTATGGCACTTCTATCATATGTCTTTCTCGGGCTTGGGCTCTTTATTATCTGGAATGGAGTGCGGCTCGCCGAGGGTCGTTTCCGTCCGACCACTGGTATCTTTTATTTCATTGTACTCTATGGTATTGTGGCACCACTCTGGTTCACTCGTGCAGTATGGAATGTACTCTTCTCAAAGGGAACTAACTGGCGATAAACCCATATAAACATTATGCGCGCAAAAATTGAAACAAAAAAATACATACTCACCTTTGTTATCACAGCCATGGTATTTTTCGGTGCTCTTTTGGCGAGCAACCGCTTTGCTGAACGCCGATTGAGCGAAGTAAAGTCAATTGAAGACAAGATCTCCCTTGACCTCCTCTCGTCCGAGACACAGTTCGCACTTCTTAAAGAATCGTCGTGTAAAGCAATCGACCACTCGACCGCATTCTCCGAGGAACTCAACTCGCTCACGCAAAAGCTTTCGTACATGGAGGACAACCTCGGCGGAGAAAACCCCGAAGTGCTTTCCCTCAAAAAATATTACTCGCTCCTCCAGATTAAAGACTCGCTCCTTGTGAAGCAGGTCAACGAAAAGTGTGGCGTAAAGCCCATCACCATCATCTACTTCTACTCCAACAAAGGCGACTGTGATGAGTGCAAGCGCGAAGGCTACGTACTCACTAAACTCCGCGAAGAATACCCTGAGCTCCGTATCTATTCGTTTGATTACAACCTCGACCTGTCGGCAGTCAAAACCCTCAAGTCAATTTATGGCGTAAAGAACACTCTTCCTGCGCTCATCATCTGGGATGAAAATTATTATGGATTCAAGAGCGCTACGGATATCGAAAAAATCGTCCCCCAATTAAAACGCCTTCGTGAAGCACGCGAAAAGGCAGCACAAACAAAGACCGCAACGAGTACGAAAAAATAAATTAAAGAACCGCCGCGAGTCATAGAGACTCACGGCGGTTTAATTATTTACCCCGGAACAGAGGTTTTAGAACAAAACACGTTGCTATCATACGTGATGTCCGGAAGGAAATCCTCGGGTAATGCATATGCGTGACTGACAACCCATGCTATTCGTGATAACATTGGGTGCTCACTCGTAGCAGTGACCCAGCCACACCAAGGACATCTGACCTTAGATGTTTCAATCAGACGCTCCTTGTCATTTTCACAAAAGAATTTCCACTCTGCAATCGAGCTTGTTTTTCTACACTGGTCACGTTCACACGTAACACCCTGAAGCAACAGAGTTTTATCCCATTCGATCCTCAAGCGATAGAGATGTCGGTCTGCACAAACCATCAGGCCATCATGCCCCCTAGCGAGATGGTGGTCACGGTCATTAAGCTGTTCCACCATCTGATGGGCGATTTCAGCGAGTTTCATGTCTACTTCTTTGCTGCTGAGCACCTCAGACATCATATCTCTCCTTTTAAAAGTCCAAAAACCCTGACAGGAATAATATCACGCACTCCTGGAAATGCAATACCGCCACGAATTGTTCAACTCGTGGCGGTATTGCATTTTCCCCTATTTAAATCTTACGCCCTGTCTTTGTTAACTTCAGTTTTCTCAATGAGTTCCATAAACTCAAGCACCTCGCCAGTATATGTTGGAACAACTGAGCCGTTGTAGTGGTGGAGCTTTTCCTCGGTGGTTGTGCCGTTGTAGTAGCGTGAGGTGACAGGATTATTCCCGCCCAAGTTATGCGCCACCGTTTCAATAGCCGCGTCCCATGATTTGAACTTTACGATCTTACATGAGCCCCATCCGAATGGATTGTACCCGCAGGCAAACTTACCACCAGTAGATTCCTTAATCGCAATCGCGGGCAAAAGGCGCCAGTCGAGACCATTCTTCTCTGCCTCAGCAACGAACTTCGCTCCGTGCCCCTCAAGAGGCATACCACGCTTAGCAAAGTAAGCATCAATCTTGCCAGCACGTTCTTCTGCAAGCGATACCGACTCCTCTACTACGGCGTAGTTCGAAAAGAGGTTCATCTCATATAACATCGCGAATGGTGAGCTGGCGGTAAAAAAAGGAAGCAGCACGAGCCCACGAGCGAATTGTATTGTTTGTTTTTTCATAGAATGGCAATGTGTGCTTTGCCGAACGCCGTGTTTGTATATCGCCCAAGAACTTCTTTAAAGAAAAAGGCACCTAACGAAAGGTGCACTTACTCTTCATTGACGATAGGTCTATACTAGCATAGTCGAGCCAAAAAGTCAAGCATTTTGACCGGTTTTTAGAGGGTATTTTCTAAAAAATTGGTAAAATACCCTTGTTTAACAAGGGTATTTTAGGAGAGGCCTTTACAAGTACATTTTGGTGTTTTGTCGTCCAAATCAGCCATTGACCCCTAAAAACTGAAACCTTGGTGTCTTTTTACCAGCCACCTCAACCTCCTCCAAAAACATAGCAAGAGGTCTAACCCAAAGCCCTTTTTCACCATAAAGTGCTTGGTAAACTACCATCTTTTCGAGCGTTTCGCTGTGCTCTGCCACACCCAACACCCGATATTGGTGCCCTTTATGGTGTTCGTAGATACCTGGCTGTATGGTTCTCATAATTATGATTCATCTAAAATGATACGTTTTTCAAACCTCCCTCGCTCTTCTGCTTTCCTTTCTTGTTCGACCGCGAGTGCTTCTTTATTAAAACCCTTGTGTGTCATTATGGCGTCCAGTACCTCGGCGATGTCCGCAAGTTCCTCAATACTCTCTGCTTCCAAAAATTCCGCGACCTCTTCATTTAGCTTCTCTTTGAGCTTTGCCCAATATTCCGCCTCGTCGGCAATATGAAAAACCGCCTTCTCCCCTTTCGCTTCGATGCGCTCAATTATTTTATCGCGTACGAGTTTATGGTAGTACATATTTTACCCTTATATTATAGTTCCTTACAAAGAGGACTGGTAGGACAGCTTGTTGTATTCGTCGGTAGGATATTCAATAATTCCTTCCTCGTGCCACAAAGCGAAGGTTGCAATACCGGCATCAAGCGCCAACCTGCTGCACACCGTGCAATATGGTTTGCCTGATTTCTTGATATTTCCATTTTCGTCAACCCTTACAAAATAGAGTCTTGATCCTTGTATCTTTTCAGGATTACTTTTTAACGCGCCCATGATTGCGCGCCATTCGGCATGTACACAACTGCTTGGTCCAGGTTCATTGCCACAGATTCGTCCTTCTTTTTTATCCAAAGGGGGCGCATTGTACCCTTCTCCGATTATTTCACCGTCACAGACAATTACCGTTCCACATTTTGTCTCAAGACACAGGGCCTTTTCAGCAACGCGCGCTGCTCTCCTCATCCAACCTATCGCGTCCTTTTCCTGTTGCCCTGTTAGGTATTCCATATCCCTATTACGCTCCGTGGCAGTGTTTGTATTTTTTGCCGCTACCGCAGGTGCAGGGGTCGTTGCGTCCTATTTTTTCTACATGGATAGGTTCTGCTGTAGGTTTCTCACTCTCTCCCCCGCCAATCTCGAGCGCTTGTTTGACAACCTTGCGTGCTTGTTCTTCCTCTTTTACAAAAGCGCCGGCACCAATAGTAGGAAGTATGCGAAGAATCTCGCCTTGTACCGACTCTTTCATTTCGCGGAACATACGGAGTCCCTCTTTTTTGTATTCAACGAGCGGTTCGCGCTGACCATAGGCACGAAGGTTGACCGAGGATTTCATGTACTCCATTGACTCGAGATGCTCCATCCACATCATATCAATGACCTGCAAAATGAGACGTTTGACTGCGCGATAAAATTCCTCTTCACCAATCGCGGCAATCTTTTGGTCAATATGCGCAAGTATTTCTGGATTACCCGCAACTATCTCGGCAAGGTATGCTTTCGCGCCTGATTCTGCAGAATCATGCCGCGCAGTGTCCGTTGAAGCGCGGGCCCCCTCGTTCATAAGCACCTCGCGACGAGCACCGTACACGTAGGCGCGCTGCTGGGTCATGACGTCATCGTACGAAAGCACGTGCTTGCGGGCATCAAAATGGAAACCTTCTATTTTCTCCTGCGCGGTCTCAAGCGAACGAGAAATGAGTTTGTTTTGAATGGCTTCGTCCTCGGGGATACCCAGTTTGCCCATCATGTTTTTAACGACATCAGACGCAAAAACCCGCATTAAGCTATCTTCCATTGAGACAAAGAATTGCGTCTCTCCTGGGTCACCCTGGCGGCCTGCACGGCCACGCAGCTGGTTGTCGATGCGTCGCGCCTCGTGACGCTCGGTACCAAGCACAAAAAGTCCGCCGAGGTCCTTGATCTCCTCTGCTTCTTCGCGCGAGCCCGGATTACCACCAAGCTTGATATCCACACCACGACCTGCCATGTTGGTTGCAATAACCACCCCACCCTTGCGGCCTGCTTGTGCGATGATTTCACCTTCGCGTTCATGATTTTTTGCATTCAACACCTCGTGTCGCACCCCTTCACGCTTGAGGTATTCTGAAAGGAGTTCGTTCTTTTCAATAGAGACCGTACCAATGAGCACTGGCTGTCCTTTTGTATTAAGCTCCTTAACCTTGCGCGCAATAGCCTGGAACTTGCCTCGTTCTGTCTGAAAAATAAGATCATCACGATCAATACGCGCTACCCCACGATTGGTAGGAACTTTGACCACCTCGAGTCCATACACTTTAAAAAATTCTTCACTCGAGGTCTCGGCCGTACCGGTCATACCCGCAAGCTTTTCATAGAGGCGGAAGTAGTTTTGGAAGGTAATAGACGCAAAAGTGCGTGACTCCTGCTGGATTTTAACCCCCTCTTTTGCTTCGACTGCTTGATGGAGTCCTTCTGACCAGCGGCGACCTGGCTGCATACGGCCCGTAAACTCATCAACAATCATTACCTCACCCTCGCGCACCACGTACTCTTTGTCACGATGGAAAAGTGCTTGCGCTCGTACCGCCGTCTCTAAATGATGCACATACTTTACGCCGCGTTCAGTATAAATATTATCAATGCCCAAAAGCTCCTCGGCTTTGTTGATGCCTTCATCGGTGAGCTGTACTGCTTTGAGTTTCTCGTCCACCGTATAGTGCTCCCCTTCTTTAAGCTTGGCGGCAATCCCGGCAAATACTTCATAAAGGTTTTCTGCATCACCTGATGGTGCTGAGATAATGAGCGGGGTGCGTGCCTCGTCGATTAAAATCGAGTCGATCTCGTCCACGATTGCGTAGTGGTACTCACGCTGAGCAAGGTCCTCGGGAGCGTATGCAATATTGTCACGCAAATAATCAAAACCAAATTCATTGTTGGTGCCGTAGGTAATATCCGCAGCATACGCCTCGCGCTTTGAACACGGGCGCATAAATTCGTGAATAACTTTAAACGAACCTACTTCATCACGCTCGGCATCCTTGTCTTTGTGCTCGGGGTCGTAGAGATATGATGAGTCGTGATTGAGCACCCCCGTTGAGAGACCGAGGAATGCATAGATCTGCCCCATCCATGTCGCATCACGACGTGAGAGATAGTCGTTCACGGTGACGACATGCACTCCTTTCCCCGTGATTGCATTTACATACGCAGGGAGGGTTGCGACAAGGGTCTTTCCTTCGCCCGTCATCATCTCGGCAATCTTGCCCTCATGGAGTGCAAGCCCGCCCATGAGCTGCACATCGTAGTGGCGCTGACCAAGAGTTCTCTGTGATGCTTCACGAACTACGGCAAACGCCTCGGGGAGAATATCGTCTATCTTTGCGCCCGCCTCAAGACGCTCCCTGAATTCTGACGTTTTCTGGCGGAGGGCTCCATCGGAAAGGGCCTGCATTGACGGCTCGAAATTATTGATCTTTTGCACAATTGGAAGATAGCGCTTGGTTGTGTCGCCTCCAAATATAGATGTAAAAAATGACATAGGGGTAGTTTAGCATAAAAAACGACCCCCGCCGAGCCTTACAAAGGACCGCCCTTCGTATCTACGAAGGGCGGTCCTTTGTAAGGCTCTCAGCCCTCCCTAAAAAGCAAAAACCCCATCCAACTAATATAGTCGGAGGGGTTTTTGCTAAAGCGATATTATGCACGCTTCTTTGCAGTCTTCTTTGCTACCTTCTTTTTTGCTACTTTCTTTACTGCCTTCTTTACAGCCTTCTTAGCTGTCTTCTTTGCTACCTTCTTTTTTGCTGCCATGTTTTTGTGTTGCGCTTGATGATGCGGTGATGCGTCATCAAACTTATATGCAAATTTATTATCTACAATAATCTTCGACCGATCAAATGAAGTAAACCGCGAAGTAAAACTTTATTCAATCATGTGCGACTATCGGATCATTTATGTATGAAAATTTATTTCATACACTGTTGTACTGATCTACTAATATTATCGCGCATACAAAAAACAAACACAATACTTTTTTGAAATAAAACTGTGGATAACTTTTTTTATTTTAATTTTGTAAAAAAAATTTTATTAACAAAAATTTTTTCTTTCATCACACACGCATCATCACAACCTCTTCTTCAAGCGTCACATTTGTTTTTTCTTTGATAATATTTTTCATTTCTTGCGCGAGTGACAAAATATTTTCTGCGGTTGCACCACCGTGATTCACAAGAATGAGCGCCTGATGTTCATACACACCAGCATCACCCTGGCGGTGCCCTCGAAAGCCACCAACCTTGTCTAAAAGCCATGCAGCAGAAAGCTTTACGGTATTATCCTCTTGTTTATAAGCCTTTATCCCAGGAAGCGCCCTTTCGAGCCGTGCAAACTCATCCGCTGAAACGACAGGGTTTTTAAAGAATGACCCCGCCGTACCAAGTCGCGATGACGGCATTTTGGCGGTACGAATAGCAACGATTGCCTTGCGAATATCTACGAGCGCAGGCTCCTCAATTTTATTCTCCGCAAAAAAAGTTTTTACATCTTGGTATTCAATGTGTGGTGTACCGTCATGACAAATACTGAATGCAGCGCGCACGACGATGAGGTTACTGTTTTTTTTAAAAATACTTTCACGATAACCAAATGCGCATTCGTCGCGTGAAATTTTTTTTATTTTCATTGTTTGCATATCAAATGCTTCTACCCATGCGAGCGCATCACATGCCTCCACGCCATACGCACCGAGGTTTTGCACGACGGCACCACCAATAGTTCCCGGTATGAGCGAAAGATTTTCTATCCCCCACAGCCCGCGCTTAACCGTATCGCGCACGACCTCATCCCACACCTCCCCAGCGCCCGCGATAACGTGCGATGAAGAACCCTCCTCTTCATAGAAGATACCTTTGCATTCAATCTTCAAAACGAGCCCGGGAAACCCTTTGCTGGGTACGAGAATATTGGATCCGCCCCCCAACACAAAAATAGGCAGGTTTTGTGAGCGCGCAAACGCCACGCCACTACGTAAATCCGCAAGGCTTTTAACGCGTGCAAAAAAACGCGCGCTACCCCCGACCCGCATGGTGGTCATGGGTGCAAGAGGAATATGTTCTTTAATGCGTAGTGTCATATGGTGATAAAAAGCTCCGAGTTGATACTCGGAGCAGGGCTTCTGCACTCTTTTGGCTAGCGGGTACGAGCTCCAACAAATGTCTAATAAGTGAGTGCAGCCGCTAGCCAGAGGAACGCACGAGCTTCTTTTGTATTGTAGGCGATTTTAACAAAAACACCAAGTACGGACGGGAAAACATAAAGCCCCGCTTTCGCGGGGCTTTATGTAGACATTCGTTTGTTGAATCGCCCAAGGGTTGCCCCCTGCGCACTCACTTACTAATCCAGTATAGCAGATTCTCAAAAAAAGTCAACCCCCTACACCTACTTTTACATTGTTGCCTCGTGTTTCAACCATTAGGTTTCCGAGAAACTGCCTTTAACAGAAAATTAGGTGCCATCCACCAATAAAATTTGCAACAAAAAACACGATGCAAAAGTAGGTGTGGGGGTCAAGTTTTTGAAGATTTAGGGCCTTCTTCCCGCTTTAATCTCCTTACTATAGAACTCTCCCTGGTCTTTGAACGCTGGGTCGAGCAGTATCGCACGCTCGATTTCCGCTATTGAGTCTGCCCGGCGGCCCATTTCAAAATAGAGTGCCGAGAGCTTCGTGTGTGGATCAGCCTCGTTGGGTGTGCGTGCCACGTGTGCCACAAGAACGCGCTCAATCTCTTTGTAGTTCTTATTGTCCATGAGTACGCGCACATAGAAATTCTCAGCGTCTTGATACGCAGGGGCGAGCTCGTATGCCTGCTTAAACATCTCTTCTGCTTTCACGGTATCCTTTTTATTGTAAGACAAGCTCCCAATCTCAAACATGACTGCCTGTTTTTTAGGTGAGAGTTCATGAGCCTTCTCTAGATACACAAGGGCCTCGTCATAGCTCGCAGGATTGTAGCGCGCAAGTTGACTCAAAAATGAACCAAGGAAAAGCTGGTACCGCGCATCCTGGGAATGCGTATCAACCTGCTTTTTTAATTCGCTTACGGTGAGTTCAACAAATGCTTGCTTGGTTGCATTGTCGATCTTTTCAGCGCCGAGGATTTGCATGGTAATCTGGCTCAATTGTTCGCGCCCTTCCGAACTTCCAAAAGAGTCGTAGGCAAACACTTTCTTGAAATTCTCAAGGTTCACCATAGGGCCTCCCTGCTGAGGCTGCAATGCTTCAATGAGCATAAAATTGGTCGCTAAAGGTTTAGCATTAAAGAAGTATATAAGAGCGACAACAAGAATTGCTGCTGCTGGAGCAATTGAAATATCGAGAGACGTCGCCTCTTCATTTTTTTTCTTATCACTTTTCTTTAGGGCGACAACTTCTCCCCCTCTTGAGCTCTCGAGGTACGCAAGGACCGAGAAGAACATTACGTAGCTCATCAGATTGTCAAACACAAAGAGGTTCTGGAAGAAGTATCCGGCGAGGAGTCCGGTGAAAATACTTTTTTCAACAACAGAGAACGCTGAACCCCTTCTCCATAGATACCAAATGGCGAGGACAAAGAGCGATAAGTACGCGAAGAGGCCCAAGATACCGCCCGCAATGAGCCAGTCAAAGAACGCATTGTGAGCACGATCAAACCATGGCTCCTGCCCATACATATTGGGGTCATAATATGTATTGAACACGAAATTGAAGTTCTCTTGACCCCACCCAAGCATTGGTCGCTCTTTAAACCCTTGGTATGCCATATTCCACACCATAAAGCGCGACTTGGTTGTCGTCTCGGTAAGAGATATTGACGAAAAACGCCCAAGGACGGGGCTGTTCGTCACAAACTGTGTGTCCTTCATCACAAAGAATCCACCAATAAGGAGCACGATACCTGCAAGGATTCCTAGCGCAATTTTGCGCAGACCAGTGCGCTCTTTTTCAAAAATGGCAATCAAAAGCGATGTAAGAAGGAGTCCTCCAATGAGACCCAGGATGGCTCCGCGGGTTGCCGTGTGATAGAGGACAAACACATCAAGAAGTATGAGCGGTGTGTAGATCCACACCGAAGCTTTCTCCGCAATCATCCCTCCAATAGTATGCCCTTTTGCGCGAAGCATCATAAACAACGTAAGGAACACATGGAACAGCATATAGACCGCGAGATATGCTGCATTGCCAAAGGTTGCATCAACGCGAGCGCTTCCCTGATTTATTTGTAGTACCCCACCAAACTGAAACAACGCGTAGATACCAATAATAAAACTGACGAGTATCGAAGTATTCCAAAATGCACCCCACTTCTTTCGTGCCCCCAAAACTGTTGTTGCTATTACAAAGTACGCGAAGAAATGAAGGAGGCTTAGTACGCCTTCCATACGCTCATAGTTTGACCAGAAGCTCTTGTACGGGTTTTCGCCCAGTGCCCCCGCGAGCGCGAGAATGCCCACAAACGAGGCTGCTGCAATAAGGAGAGGTGACTTGGTGGGACGATATGCCGAATCGCGGTACGCGAGTACGATCCATACACCAAGGAGTATTTCTACAATGATCCTAAATGCAAAGTTCTTACCCGTAATAAATGGAAAGAACATTCCGTCCGAAACGAAAAGAGGTATGAAAAGGACCAAAAATAACCCCCCTATCAATATATTGCTCAGAATTTTGTTTGTGTTCATTGCCCTCTACTATATCACAAAAAAACCAAAAA
>MHUW01000020.1:0-19569 GCA_001823575.1 Candidatus Yonathbacteria bacterium RIFCSPLOWO2_01_FULL_47_33b
CTAGCTTGTTATTATTTTTTGTAGTACAATAGATTTACTTATGGAAGAGAAAAAAAGAATCCTTATTATCGAGGACGATGATGTGCTCCGAGATGTCTTATCAGAAAAGCTGGAAAAGAACGGGTATGTTGTTGATCGTGCCCAAGATGGCGTCGTTGCTATGGAGAAGGTGCGTGCAATCAAACCTGACCTTATTCTTCTTGATATCTTGATGCCACGAAAGAGTGGTATTGAGGTTATGGAAGAACTCCACGCAGATCAGAGCCTCAGCGCTATCCCAGTTATTATTATTTCAAACTCCGGACAACCTCTTGAGATTGAACGTGCTCAACAGCTTGGAGCACGAGATTTCCTCGTCAAGGCGGTATTCGACCCTAATGAGGTTCTTGATAAGGTGCAGCGTGTTCTCGCCGGAGAGACGGTTTCGGCTACTGAGTGGGGCCTACAAATAAAAGATATTCCTACAAGCGATATGCCTGCACCAAGTACTCCTGCACCCACTCCTGTTGCTGTAGATCCTACACCAACACCAGTTGCTACACCTACCCCTGTCGCAACTTCTGAAGTCGTTGCTCCTATCTCCACAGAAACTCCTGCCCCTGCTGATGCAGCTCCCGTTAAAAAATTTGTCATGGTGGTTGAGGACGATAAGTTCCTCCGCGAACTCCTTGTTCGCAAGCTCGCCAGTGAGGGATTTGATGTAGAGAGTGCTATTGAGGCTTCGGCGGCGTTTACTATTCTTGCGCAGCGTGTACCGAACATTGTCCTCCTTGACCTCATCTTGCCAGGTGTAGACGGCTTTGAGATTCTTGGACGTATCAAAGCAGACGCAAAGCTTGCTGGTGTGCCTGTTATTATCCTCAGTAACCTCGGTCAAAAGGAGGATCTCGATAAAGCAATGGCACTTGGCGCAAAGGACTTCATGGTGAAGGCAAACTTTACACTTGATGAGATCGTATCCAAGGTTCACTCAATCATTGGGTAAAATAGTCAAAAAGTTTGAAAGTTTTTATGTCCAAGACACGAATCAGCTGATTCGAAGTTTATAAAGTCGGACACCAAAAACACGCGGGTTGTGTAATACAATTGCACAACCCGCGTGTTTTTGGTATTGTGTCATTACGCGCGGATATATGTGAGTATATATCCGTAGCTCGTTTGCGGGTATAGTTTAATGGTAGAATAAGGGATTTCCAATCCTTTGACCGGAGTTCGATTCTCCGTACCCGCACAAAACGTAAAGAAAAACAGTGCCTGCGCACTGTTTTTCAGTTTTGTGAACCGCAGTGATGTTTTGCGAGCACGCAAAAACACGAGGTGGGGCCGGCAAACACTTACGTCTGTGAGGAGGTACTCATCCGAAGAGACTTAGTGATTTGTGGACAAGCAAACCTAGCGCGCGTAGCGCTCAACTCTTATTATATCTGTGAACGATTCTCCGTTTCTCATACAAAAAAGCCGTCACAATATGTGACGGCTTTTTTGTATGAGAAACGGAGTGGCTTACTTAGCTACTGCGTCCTTGAGGGCCTTTGCGGCGCGGAATTTAGGAACTTTCGTTGCCTTTACCTGAATAGCCTCACCAGTCTTTGGGTTGCGTGCGGTACGAGCTGCACGTGGCTTTACAGAAAAGATTCCGAGGCCTGCGATTGATACTTCCTCACCTTTCTGAAGTGTCTTTACCATAGTCTCAAGAATCGTGTCCAATGTCTGCTCTGCTGATACTTTGGTACCACCCATCTTCTCGTGAATAATTTCAACAATAGCTGCTTTGTTCATAATATAATCTTTTTATTAACCTTGTAATACTAAAACGAGTCTCTGCCACATATAAATCGCTTGTGCGATTTTGTGCGACCCCACCTCGCGCCGTCGCGCTCCGGTCTTGCGAAAGCTTCATGTATTCGCTTTCTCACCCGTGACTTCCTGTCCGCCCTCTTGGCGGAAGCGGAGTTGCCCCTTTCGACACGGGCCAGACCTCCTTAGTAATAAGTATACCCCCCTATGTTTTTTTGTGCAATAGGCGCAAGGGTTTTTTGAAACATTGCCAAATCAACCATTTTGTTTCATAGAAAAACCTACAAAATGAGCCTAGCGCGCGTATTCGACTGCGCGTGATTCGCGTATCACCGCAACTTTGATCTCCCCTGGATACTTGAGCTCCTTTTCAATACGAAGCGCTATCTCGCGGGCGAGGTTTATTGCCTCAAGATCAGTGATTTCCTCAGGCTTCACAAATACCCGAAGCTCCCTTCCGGCTTGCAGGGCATAGGTTTTTTCGACTACGGGGAAGGAACGAGCAATTCCTTCGAGGTCATCGAGGCGTTTAATATATCTCTCTACCGAGTCTCTGCGCGCCCCAGGGCGACCACCTGAAATAGCGTCAGCAGTCTGCACAATAATCGATTCAATCGTCTCATATGGGTACTCTTCGTGATGCGATTGCATCGCTTGGATGACCTGCGGATCAATTTCAAACTTTTGAAGAATGCGTCGACCAATTTCTACATGGGTTCCTTGAACCTCATGATCAACAGCTTTACCAATGTCGTGCAGGAGTGCACCTGCTTTGGCGACGGCAACATTAGCGCCGAGCTCTTCTGCGAGCATCCCCGAAATATGCGCCATTTCTATCGAATGTTGCAGTACGTTTTGTCCGTAACTTGTGCGAAAATGAAGCCGACCAAGGATTGCGGATACGCGCGGGTCAAGGTTGAAGACACCACACTCGTACGCAGCGCGCTCTCCAGCTTCTTTCGTAATTTTATTTACTTCTTCATGTGCTTTTTCCACCGCCTCTTCAATTTTTGCAGGCTGAATACGACCATCTTCGATAAGGGCCTCGAGGGCTACGCGTGCTACTTCGCGGCGAATAGGGTCAAATGATGAAATGGCAATTGAACCAGGCGTGTCGTCAATAATGAGCTCTACTCCCGAGGCACGTTCAAATGTCCTTATATTACGGCCTTCTTTACCGATAATCTTTCCCTTGATTTCATCTGAGGGAATAGATACGGTAGTGGTCATTGCCTCTGCTGCGGTAGATGTCGCAAGGCGCTGGATTGCGGTGGCAAGGATGCTTTGTGCCGTACTTGCAAGGCGTGACGCCCCCTCAGTCTCGAGTTTTTTTATACGCACGAGTATATCTTCCTCGTGATTTTTTTCAACGCGTTTCAAGAGCTCCTCCCTCGCGCCACTTTCAGAAAAATGCGCGATGCGTTCGAGCTCGCGTTTAACCGCGTCTCCTTCTGCCTGTATTTTTTTGTTTATCCTTTCAATTTCGGCAGACTTTACTTTGATTTGCTCAAGCTCCTCATCTATATCAAGCTGACGCTTGTCGAGAAACTCCTCTTTCTTGATAAAACGCTCTTCTGTTTTCTTGAGGCGCTCCTCTATCTCCTTTTCTTCTTTGCGAAGCTCTTTTTCGCGAGCTTCAGTTTTCCGGTCGGCTTCCTCGATAATGCTCTGCGCTTCTTCTTTTGCGGAGAGGAGCACTTCTTTGATTTCAACCTCAACGGATCCGCGTTTGCTGACCGAGAGGAACCAACGCAAAAGGTAGCCAAGAAGGATACCTACCAGAATCGCCATTACGCCGCCAAGCGTAAGTGCAATGTTAATGTCCATAATTAAGCCCGCCAAGCCTCGAAATACAAATCAGTTCACGTCCAAGATTCTGCGCCCAAGGCGTGAATTTGCTAATTCAGAATCTTCTGATTCATGGTTTTCTCCAGATCTGCGGGCGGTTAGCTTACTGATAAAGTGTCAATTTAAATTACAATGGGTACACCCCCACACCTACTTTTGGACTGAAATACTGTTGTTCCTAGCTTGTTTTGAAAGACGGAGATATGCAAAAAAGTAGGTGTGGGGGTACACTTGCATACTACCGCTAACAGTCTATAAAGTCCATAAAGTAAAAAGTCTTAAAGTCAGGACCCGAAAACCTTACGGTTTTCGGGTCCACTTTTTGACTTCTGACTTTCGACTGATGTTTACCCCCTCGGATTCTTTGGTTTGTAGATTTCGTCGACGATGCCATATTTCTTTGCTTCGTCTGCCGACATAAAGAAGTCGCGGTCGGTGTCTTTTTCTATTTGGGAGAGAGGTTTGCCGGTGTTCTTTGCAAGCATTTTGTTGAGGTTCTCGCGAATCTTCAAAATATGTTTTGCACTGATTGCTATATCTGATGCTTGCCCCTCGGCGCCACCAAGTGGTTGATGAATCATCACTTCAGCGTTGGGTAAAATAAAACGTTTTCCTTTTGCTCCTGACGAAAGGAGGAACGCTCCCATGGATGCGGCGATACCAACACAAATGGTAGAAACATCTGGTTTGATGTGTTGCATCGTGTCGTGAAGGGCCATACCTGCTGATACCGAGCCTCCAGGAGAGTTTATGTAGAGGTAAATATCTTTTTTAGGGTCCTCAGACTCAAGAAATAGGAGCTGGGCGATGGCGATATTGGCAACATCGTCATCAATGGCACCCGTAAGGAAAATGATGCGCTCTTTGAGAAGGCGTGAATAAATATCGTACGCGCGCTCGCCCGACGATGACTTTTCAATAACAGTTGGGATTAAATATGACATAAGGGGATAATACCACAGTTTTACATGGGCGCAATGATTGACAAAAAGGTCAAAAGGTGCTACACTTGTTTTAGCTCGTCCTTTGAAGTTTAAGGGTTAGAAATACTCAATCGCAGTCAATTTTAGGAGAAAGTGCTATGAATGCCACTACTGTAAGCAGCACAACTACGGAAAAATTGTTTGACCCACACGCATATTTCGAAACCCGCACAGGGCTATACGTAAACCCTACGTTTAAGGAACGTATCATACCTGAGCAAAAGAAATCAATGCCGTACCGCGGACTTGATGGGATAAAGAGCTCAATACTCCCACGCAATATGCCTGACAGGAAGATCATTGATGAAATTCTGGGCGGTATTAAAGAAACACGCACGCATGTTTTCACACTTGATCAGATTGCGACAATAATCGACCTTCAGCCAAACGGCAAACACGGCGAACTCCTGAACGACGGCGACGTCAACATTTTCTATGTATCGATAAACGAAGTACTCTTTGTTATCAGTGTGTACTGGAGTTCGTGTGACAAGTGGCTCGTGGACGCCTGGTATCTCGATGAGATTCAAAACCACATTAACGTTGGCACTCGGGTCTTCCGCAACACAATCTTGACCATTTGAACCTTCGGGCTTCGTGTCCTCACCCCTCAGTTTGCTTCGGCAGACTGAGGGTTTTTGTTTTTCAGGTCCCCGTGCTCATTTCCAGGTGCCATGTCGCATAAAACCCTATAGTATATTATACGACTGTAATGACAATGTATTGACAGCAATTTTTTATGGCGGTATACTTCTCATATGAACACAACATTGCAAATTCGGCTGGATCAGAAGATGAAAAATGAGGCAAATAAGACCTTTAAGTCTATGGGCCTGGACATGTCGACGGGGGTAAAGCTCTTTCTCGCTCAGGTTGTAAACACAAAATCGATTCCATTCCCTGTAATGAGTGCTGACTATTGGCCCGAGGAAAAGAAACGTGCGCTGGTGCGTGATGCGGAGAAAGCACTCAGAGATTTTAAAAGTGGCAAGATTAAGGGGTACGACAATGTAGAGGAGATGCACCGTGAGATTCTTGGTAGATAACTCACATGTACAAAGTTTTTCCGTCGAACCAGTACAGAAAGTCGCTTAAGCGTGTTGCTCAGCACAAGGATTTTAATGTTAAGAAGCTCGATGAAATAGTTTTGTTGCTTAAAAACAGTGAGAAACTTGCTCCTCAATATAAAGACCATGAGCTGAAAGGCGAGTACACGGGTATCCGCGAGTGCCACATTCAGAATGATATGTTACTTTTGTATCGTAAGGAAAAAGATGTTCTCGTACTCCTTTTGGTTGATATCGGAACACACTCGTATCTGTTTGAATAGGTACTAAATCATTTCGAACGCACGAATATATTGTGATAAAGAAAAACCGGCATGATGCCAGTTTTTCTTTTTGACTATTTCTGTCCTTCTAAGAATTGAAATACTTTTTCGTTGGTGAGCATCATTTCGAGGTGGATGCGAGCACGAGCGGGGTCGGCGTCTTTGTATTGCTCGAGAATGTGGTTGACTTCACGGTCGAGGTCTTCTTTGAGGACTTCGAGTTTTTCTGTTTCAGCGATTTTACCGAGAGCAATCTGCACCTTTGAGCGCTTTTCTGCATCGGGTGCCCATTCTTTGCGGAGGTCGTCCTCTGTTTTCTTGGTGGTTGCGAGGTAATCCTCAAATTTCATACCCATTTGTGAAACATCGTGACGGAACTGTGCGAGCATACGATCAATTTCTCCATCAATGAGAACCTTGGGAAGTTTCACGGTCATACCGTCAGCAACTTTTTCCATCGTCTGCATACGCTTCTTCTCGCGTGCACGGTTGGTCTTTTCATGTGAAAGCGATTCGTGGATCTTTGCTTTGAATTCATCTACCGTCGTGAAGGGGCCAAATTTCTGCGCAAGCTCAAGGGTTAGCTCCGGAATTACTTCCTTGTCATCAGCGTCCTTAGTCGCAAATTGCTTGAGGAGTTCTTTTTCAGCTTGAGCAACTTCCTCGTCGTTCGCCTCGGTTGGTTCTTCTCCTTTCATTACTTCTTTAGCGATTGTTTTGTAGTCGGGAAGGGTAATCTCGGGCATTACCTGGAAAGTGAGCTTGAACTCGAAAGGGTTGCCCATAGCGAGCTTGGTAACAGCAACGGCAGGCATCGCGATAGCGTGCACCTTATGCTTCTTGAGAATCTCAGGGTATGCGCGATCAATAGCAAGGTTTGCCATTTCCTCGAGAATGAGTGCTTCGCCAAACTTTTGAATAAGGGTTGCTTCAGGAACGTGTCCTTTGCGGAATCCTGGGAGCGTGACCTCCTCACCCACTTTTTTAAGGGCGATAGGGCGCTCTTTTTCAAATACTTCGGTGGGGACTTCACAGAGAATCTCAATTTCGCTTTCTGGTAATTCTTTTATGGTTGTTTTGATGTCAGTCATAGAAATCCACAATACCTTTTTCGTGTGTTTTTAGCAAGAAACCGCCCGGCACGCTTTGCGTGCCGGGCGGTTTCTTGTAAGGAGCTATTTCAAGAAGAGGAAGTAAATACCGCCAGCGACAATGAGTACGGCAATGATTCCGATACCAATGAGTGGCCCCACTGAAGACTCTTCTTCGCGTGGCGTCTGATTTGCTGTTGGTTGACTAATTTGTTCTTCCATAGGGATTCTTGATTAGTGTTCGTAATTTACTGGGTTGTTGTAGTGCCTGTCGTCGTTGTTCCGGTTGTAGACGTGGTTGGAGCTGCTTTAGGGCGAGCGATGCGAACCTTCATCGTGGCACGAAGTGCTTTGTCTGCGGTGCGGATTGACGCTTCTGCTTCGCGAACCTGTGGAGCGATTGTCTTAACAAGGTCTTTTACCTCTGTAGAGGTTGCGGTGCTCCCTGTTGCAACTGCTGCCTGAAGTGCGGTTGTGACGGTCGCTACCTTTGTCTTTGCGGTAGTGATAGCAGTACGTGCCTCTGCAAGCTTTGCTTCGGCGGCGGTTGTGTCACCACCCTTTGACTTGATAAGAACAAGGCGCTCTGCGATGCGTGTTGCAAGTTTATCCATTGCAACAACCTGACGCTCAAGACGCTTGATGGTGTAGTTGGCGCGCTCGATACCAGCTTTTTTGCGACTCTCCTCGAGATTTTTTTTGTTTTCGTCCATGCGTTTCTGAGACTCTGCGCGTGCCTCTGTTGAGGTTGCGGTGCGCATGTCCTTGCGTTCAGTTTTCATTTCTTTCTGAATCTCACGTGCATCCTTTTTTGTTTCACGAATGTTTTCGCGCATGTCCTTACGCTCTTCCTTTACCGTTTCACGTACATCTTTGCGTTCTTCGCGAACTTCTTCGCGCATGTCCTTGCGCTCCTCGCGGATTTCCTGACGAACTGGTGGAACAAGTGGGCGAGGTGCTGTTCCCGCGTCTTGAGCAAACGCTGCGCCTGAGATAGCTAAGGTTGCGAATGCAGCACTAGAAATAAGAATTTTTTTCATAATGATTTTGATATTATTTGGGGGCAAATTACTACGCACAGAATGAATCCTGCGGTATGTCTATAAGTATACTCAAATGAGAGAGTGAAGTAAACAATGTACTCATTTTTACTTCCGAACGAATGAAGAGTATATTGTACCCAGTTATATACACCAAGAGGGATACAAAAGCACAAGGGGATTACAAAAACACCCGCCGAGCGCGTATGCGCTCGGCGGGTGTTTTTGTAATGGTTACTACTTTCCGAACTTGTCGTTGTAAAGCTTAATAGAACGGGTAACCGCTGTGCGTGCAGCCTCGGCTCCCTCGAATCCTGAAACTGACACTTCTTTTTTCTGGATTTGCTTGTAGGTGAGGAAGAAGTGCTCCATTTCTTTGAGCGTGTGCTTGTTGATGTCTTTCAAGTCAGACACTTCTGACCAACGCGGATCACCAACGGGTACGGCGATAACCTTTTCGTCAGCTTCACCTCCGTCAACCATGTGCATAATAGCTACCGGGCGGGCAGCTACGAGAATTCCTGGAAGAAGAGGGTAGGTGGTAAGGAGTACGACATCAAGCGCATCGCCGTCGTCCCAGAGTGTCTGCGGTACAAAACCGTAGTCAAAAGGGTAGTCCTGTGCGGTGTGAAGGGTACGGTCGAGCGCAATGAGTCCCGTTTCTTTGTCGATCTCGTACTTATTTTTAGAGCCTTTGTTAATCTCTACGATAACATTGATCTCCTCGGGAACATTTTTCCCCATTGAAACATCGTGCCAAAGATTCATCATAGTTTTTAGTCTTAAAGTTAAAAGTCTTAAAGTCAGAGGGTTATTCTGTCGTTGCTTCAGGTTCTGCAGCGGGTGTCTCCACCGTAAGTTCCTCAGGTTTTTCAACAGCAGGAGCTTCCTCTATAGATACTTCGCCGTCGGTAGTTGCCTCAGCGACTACCTCGCCAGCACCGCCAATGATGTCGAGCTTCCAGCCGGTGAGCTTTGCCGCAAGACGTACGTTCTGACCACCGCGACCGATAGCAAGAGACTGCTGGTCGGGAGCAACAGTTACGGTCGCCTGGTGATTTGCCTCGTCAAGCACCACTGACTGCACTTCTGCAGGAGAGAGGGAATCCTCAATAAACTTTGCAGGATCTTCAGACCACATAATGAGGTCAATTTTTTCACCGCCGAGCTCGCTCATCACGGTTGAAACACGCACGCCACGCTGGCCGACACATGAGCCGATAGGGTCAATATGGTCATCTGTTGAAGTCACGGCAACTTTTGCACGTGAACCTGCTTCGCGAGCAACTGCCTTGATTTGTACGGTCCCGGCCGCTACTTCGGGAGCCTCTTGAATAAAGAGCTTCTCAATCATTTTTGGATGTGAGCGCGAGAGGCGGACGTCGATACCACGAGGAGTTTCCTCTACCTTGTAGAGGTATGCACGAATACGCTCGCCCTGCTTGTAACGCTCGCCAGGAATCTGGTCTTCGTATGCGAGCATACCGGTAGTTTTACCGAGGTCAACAAAGATGTTTCCGCGCTCCATACGCTGGACCGTACCCTGGACGATGTCGCCCTGTTTGGTGCCGTATTCACCGATGATAGAAACCTTTTCTGCTTCACGAATACGCTGAATAATAACCTGCTTTGCAGTCTGTGCAGCAATACGACCGTAGTCGTCGTGCGCCTCGAGAGGGAAGATAACCTCGTCACCCTCTGCGGCGTCACGTTTCATACGACGTGCATCCTCGAGAAGGATGTCGTGCTCAGGGCTAAAACGGCGAAGAGAAATCATTTCCTCTTCAGGAAGGTCCTCATTGAGTTTTGCCTCCTTTTCTATCGCCTCTTCGTCAGAGTCATCAGGCATACGAACTGCCGATTCCTCAACGACGATTTTTACTTGCACAAACTCAGTTTTGCCTGAATTGGTGTCAAAGTGTGCGCGGACAATCTGGCCTTTCTTGCCATAGTCCTTTTTGTAGGCAGCTGCGAGTGCCTGCTCAATAGCTTCAATGATTTTCTCGCGAGGGATGCCGCGATCTGCTTCAAGCTGTTCCAGCGCCGACCCCATGGTTTTTAAGTCCAACATGATTGTTTTTAAAGGAGCATAGTGACTATTAAAATCATCACCCAGCCTTCTTTTATGGAAAGTCCCCACGTTCTTTACTTTTATTCCTTGCCTCAAGGAGGCCAGGCGGGTAATTTGCGGTGGAGAAGGCTGGGTTTAGAAAAATATACTCGCGTTGCTCGTTATTTTGGCTAAAAAAATTGCCCGTTTTCGAGACGGACATTACTTATATATTATAGCAAAAGAGGGGAGTAGGTGTCAAATGGAGGACAATTTGTTGTTTTGTGGCTAGCCAAAATAACATGGGTCTTGTATAATAGACACATAATCATAATAATAAAAAATACTATGTCTGACGTACAATTTAATCCAGAAGATACAGGTTTCAACGCTCCCACGTTTCGTGACACCGCTAAAAAATCCAAGATGGTCGAGTTGGTTATGAAAACCGGACTCGTTAAGGACGAAGAGCAGGCAAATTACGTGCTTCTCGGGATGTCCGTGGTATTCCTCATCCTTACCGCAGTTGTGGTGATGAACATGACTGGCGTCGGTGCCTCTCAGAACACGATTACTTATATTGAGGACATCCCCGAGGAAGAACGCGCAGCGCTTCCTCCCGAGATTTTAAATCAGCTTCCTTCGCGAAACCAGTAATCATGGTAGCCACCCGCAAAAAAGGCTTCACGCTCATAGAACTTCTGGTGGTCATCTCGATCATGGGCCTTTTGTCGAGTGTGGTGTTGGGGGCGGTGAATGATGCACGTGCAAAAGCGCGGGATATGCAGAGAGTGCAAGCGCTTGAGGAGATTCGTAAGGCTTTAACGCTGTATTACCATGATTATGGTTACTATCCGCCCGTAGCCTCTAACGCATGGAGTGCCACAGGCAACGCCGGTTGGGGTAATCTAACTTCGGCTCTAGTACCTACCTACATTGGCGTACTCCCTAAAGACCCAGCTAATGCTACTACAGGGAACTATCTCGGTATTTATTCAGGAACCTCATATTTTTATGGATACCGCCCTTATTTAGGGGCGGGGATAACCAATAAATCACAGGATTACGACCTTATTACGTTATTCGAAACAACAAACCACCCGTTGAGTTGTGGAAATAAACAATGGATTACCCATGGAGGCAATAATCTTGGTAATTTTAAAAGTACTGTCTGGTGCGATCCTACACAGATCAACGGCTCCGTAAACCTCTACGCTGACCACTAAAATGCTTGCTGCTGTGTCGTCGCTTGCGGTGACTACTGCTCCGCGGTATACTGTTGTTATTATAGGAATTTATATATTTGACCACCATGTCTGACACTACCCCCGAATGCACTGACGGAACACCGAAAAACGAGGTGTCCTGTGTGGACAATATTGTCCGCTATACGATGTGTACCCCGGTCGACCCCGATGAGGCGGTGCGATTGAGTACGATCGGAAAAAGTTATATCGAGGGAGGACAAGCTCAGTTTGTGCTCATCGACCTCCATCAGTCCACCGAGTTCTCCTCGGCGGCACGAAAAATTTGGGTTGAGTTCCTTCAAAATGATAAAATAAAGAAAACAGCACTCTACGGAGGAAATGTATTTGTAAAGACTCTTGCCACCTTTGTAATCGCTGCCACCGGGAAAAAGGATATCAAGTTTTTCAACACCGAAGAAGAAGCCATCGCTTGGTTTAAAGAATAGCCTAACCAGACGATGGGTGCGTTTTTATAAAGAGAATTAACATATATAAAGAATCATGAAACAACTTAAACTTACGTGCCGAGAGATTGGTGTTGACTGCGACGTCGTGTTCCTTGGCCAGACTCCTGAGGAGATTATGCGCAAGGCCGCAGAGCACGCTTCAAGCGAGCATAACCTCCCTATGATCCCCCCAAATATTTACGAAAAGTGTCTTGCGGCCATTAAAGAAGTCGAGGCGTAAGCGTTCGTTCGTTAGTAACAAAGATCTTTCATTATTAACCCTGTCATGGATAGTTTAAAAGAATACGGCCCCCTTTTTTCCTTTATTGCTGAAGGGCTTATTCTTTTTGACGAAAAAGGGTTAGTTACCTTGGCAAATCCACACGCCAACCTCCTTTTGGATTATACCGGGGGTGAAATGTTGGGGAAGCATATCGACGAGGTTTTTGATATGTACATTGATGAGGAGGTTGTGCCTCGAGAGAACAAGGTTATGCACGCCATCTTTGAATTAGGAAAGCCTTTTGTTGTTCCAGCAGGACATACGATGTATTTCCAGTCGAAAAGCGGGAGAAAGTACCCTGTTTTCGCGTCCGCAAAAACACTTGCTCTGGGGGGAGTTCCACAAGGAGCCCTTGTTTTTCGTGACATCACGACTGAAAAAGCACTCGAGAACTACAAAAAGAATACCGCTGAAATATTGTCACGCCTTACACCAGTTTTGCAAAAGACTGCAACTGGTGATTTCTCAGTGAATATCCCAGTTCCTGAGAAAGAAGACGAGTTCACAGAGCTTATGGTGGGCCTCTCTCTTATGATGGAAGACCTTCGTGAGATTGATCGTAACCGACAAAAAACCGAGGAGGAAAAGTTTAAAGCCGTTGAGGACAAGAGAAAGATTACCGAGCAGTACTCCAAAGAGCTTGAGAAGACCGTTGAGGAAAAGACGAGTGAGCTCAACAAGACCAAGATACACATTGAAACCGTGATCGAGAACCTCACGAGTGGGCTCATCGAGTACGACAGCGACTTTACCATCATGCGTATCAATTACGCCGCAGAAGAAATGCTCGGGCTTGTGCGCGGTAGTGTTGTTGGGAAAAAGATTAAACCAGAGGATACCACCAAGGGCGAGCTCGAGTCTCTTGCGCGTGTGTCATACCCAGGCCTCGTTCCCGGGGTGCGCAAGCTCTCCAAAGATGTCTCGGGACTCAACGCCGCCGATGTGCATGAGATTATGATTAGGCAGCCATTTGAAAAAGAACTCCAAGTGATTACGGCACCTATCATTAGCCCACAAACAGGCGAGATGCACGGGTTCATCAAGGTTATCCGTGATGTTACCCGCGAGAAAATGATTTCCAAGAGTAAGAGTGAGTTTATTTCGATTGCGGCACACCAGCTCCGCACACCACTCTCGGCAGTAAAGTGGGCGATGAAACTCGTCATCGACGGTGATATGGGGCCTCTTAATCCCGAGCAATTGCAATTCCTTATGCGCGGATACGAGACTAATCAAAAAATGATTAGTCTCGTGAACGATCTTTTGAATGTTGCGCGTATTGAGGACGGGCGCTTTGGCTACGCCTTTAAAGAGGCGAACATGATGGAGGTGGTCAATATGATTATTAATAGTTCAAAGCTTGCCTCCAGAGAGCGTGATGTTGATGTTGAGCTTCGCAACAGTGCAGGAGATCTGAAACCTTTTGTATTTGATGCAGAGAAGATGTCGCTCGCGGTACAAAACCTTTTGGACAATGCGCTCAAGTACACCAATCCTGGCGGCAAGGTCGTGCTCGATATTTCTGTTGAAGGAGATTATTTGAAAATGAAGGTGAGCGATAACGGCGTCGGTGTGCCCAAAAACCAGCTCACACGCCTCTTCTCAAAGTTCTTCCGCGCGGAGAATGTTATACACTTACAGACCTCCGGCTCGGGCCTCGGCCTGTTTATTGTGAAGAATATTATCACCCGCCACGGCGGAGATATTACGGTTGAGTCAGAGGAGGGCAAGGGCACAACCTTTACTTTTGTTATCCCTACTAAAGAGGCGCTTATTCCTGTTGAGGAAAAGCTGACCTATTACTAGAGCTTTTGTGTGTTCGTTTTTAATTATTTAAATTATATGGAAAAGAAAAAAATACTTGTTGTTGAAGATGATAACGTACTTCGTGACGTGCTTTTGCAGAAGCTCGAAAAAAACGGCTACGATGCGATGGGGGCCGAGGATGGTTTAGTCGCCATGGAAAAGATAGCAGGGTATAAGCCTGACGTTATTCTTTTGGATATTTTAATGCCTAAAAAAGACGGCCTTGAGGTTTTGGAAGACATCCATAAGGATCCCGAGCTTTCAAAGATCCCCGTGATCATTATTTCAAACTCAGGCCAACCCGTTGAGATCTTGCGTGCGCGCGAGTTGGGTGCTCGAGCATTCCTCATCAAGGCGGTTTTTGAACCAAGTGAAGTGCTTGAAAAGGTTGAAAAAGTCTTGAACGGTGAAAGTTTGGCAGATGAATTTGAGGGTGTTAAAACCTTTATCTCTACCCCCTCGAACGATTTAACCGCATAGTTTTTTCGCAAAAATTCTCTACAATTTGGCAAAAAACTCCCTTTGTGTTATGTTCAAAAAGGAGTTTTTGTTCATCATGAAATGTAAGGAGAAGTAAATTGAGTCAAAAGTATAGTGTTTTGTCGCTGGTATATATTACCTTTTTTGGTTGCCTATCTGGATATCTCGTTCCGAGTACTCTGAGTGTAGACAACAGCCATATTGTGCACGAGAGTGCAAAAGGGGTGATACATATTAACGAAACTGCTTCGAATAAGGGTGAGAAAGATGTCACTCAAGGTCGCAGGCTTAAAAAAGTTGTTCACGGGATAGCGTCGTGGTACGGTGAGTACTTTGACGGGAAACCAATGGCAAACGGCAAACCGTTTGATATGGAAAAGGTGAGCGTTGCCCACCGTAACCTGCCGTTGGGCACCAAAGTCCGCGTGACGAACGTCGAGAACGGGAAATACGTCTTTGCGGTAGTGACCGACCGTGGTCCGTACACCAAAGAGAACGGTAGATATTCTCGCGAGATCGACCTTTCCAAAAAGGCAGCAGAAAAACTCGGTTCTCTCGAAGAGGGACTTGTCCCTGTTCGTATCGAAGTCTTTATCTGACCATTTTTAACAAAACGGCTATGTTTCATAGCCGTTTTTCTTTTTACTGTTGCAAAATTGGTGAGTTTGTGATATAATGAAAAACAGTAACATCAGATATTGATGTATTCGTTTTTTAAAATTCGCATAAGGAGGGTGGGGCAT
Organism: Candidatus Yonathbacteria bacterium RIFCSPLOWO2_01_FULL_47_33b; assembly: GCA_001823575.1. GTDB lineage: Bacteria > Patescibacteriota > Minisyncoccia > Phycocordibacterales > UBA1550 > UBA1550. The sequence continues at coordinate 15,145 of MHUW01000020.1, forward strand.
GAAGATAGAAGTCAACGCGGTCACGACACGTCTTGATAAGTCGCCGGTCATTATTGACACTGACCCGCCTAGGGTGGTGATTGTTAACGAGCTTCCCGAATGGCTCTGCACGAAAATGGTCTGCCTTTTAAAGATGTTGGGATACGAAGGTGTCACCAAGATATTCTTTACCATGACAGGGGGGAATGAAAGTATTCTTCAGGTGGTTAAAGACGGAGAGCATTGTACCCCTGAGGTTGTTACCAATTTAGGTGTTCGGAGTTATCTTGAAGAAACAGTAGGACTCCTTGCGGAACATTTGAAGGGAATGACTCATTAACCGTTTTAAATAAGTGTTTGTATTTTACAGCAGCGAGATTTATTTTGCTGCTGTTTTTCTTTGTTGTCCACACTTATACTCACATAATATTTGGTATACCCCCACACCTACTTTTACATCGGCGCATTGATTTTTTATTATTTTATATTTTGATGCTCTTCATTTTTTTTACAAACACTATACGAAAAGTAGGTGTGGGGGTATACTATAGGTAAGAGTATGACCGTTAACAATCAACAGCTCAAGGATTTTCTCATTGATGCGGGTCTTGTGCCACGCACCGAGCTTGATGCTGCAGAAAAGCGTGCTGGGGAAAAGAAACAATATCTCGGAGATATTTTAGTATCTGATGGTAAAATCTCCGAAGATGACCTCCGCCGCACGGAGGCCTACATTCTGGGGATTCCGTTTGTGGGACTCAAGGGACAAAAGATTGATTTTGAGGTTCTCTCACTCATCCCCGAGCCCATCGCTCGCAAGCACAACATTGTTGCGTTCAAAAAGACAACCACCGCACTCGAGGTGGCGATGCTCGACACCGATGACCTCGCCGCTATCGAGTTTGTAAAAAAGAAAGTAGGCCTCAAGATTCTTCCGCGCCTCACTGATGTGGAGTCGATAAAAGGGGTGCTTTTGCAATACCAGAAAAGCCTCAAGGCTGAGTTCGGTGACATCATCGAAAAAGAGGCGAGTGCGCTCAAGATGGTTGCCGAGGGGGGCGAGGAAAGCCAGAGCGAAGAGGATCTCAAAAAACTTGCAGAGGATTTGCCGGTGGTCAAGATTGTGGATACGCTCCTCAATCACGCCATCATTCAGGGGGCATCAGATATTCACATCGAGCCGATGGATACGCAGGTGGTTATACGCTACCGTATCGACGGTTTGCTGCACGATGCGATGGTGCTGCCAAAAACTGCGGCTCCAGGTATTGTCGCGCGTATTAAAGTTCTTGCAAACTTGAAGCTCGATGAAAAGCGCTTGCCACAAGACGGACGTTTCAAAATTGAATCCGCTGGGGAAAAGGTGGCGTTTCGTGTGTCGACGCTTCCTGTTTATTATGGCGAAAAGACGGTCATGCGCCTCCTTCGCGAGTCGGTTTCAGGGTTTACGCTCGAGGGCTTAGGGTTTCATGGTGTTGGGCTTGAGCGCATCTATGCAGCGACGAGGCAACGTGTTGGTATGATACTGACGACGGGACCTACAGGTTCCGGTAAATCAACGACCCTCTATACTATTCTTGATATTTTGAATGAGCCAGACGTAAATATTTCAACGATTGAAGATCCAATCGAGTATCAGATGGCGCGCGTAAATCAAACACAGGTAAAGTCTGAAATAGGGCTCACGTTTGCTAGTGGACTGCGTTCTCTTGTGCGCCAAGACCCAGATATTATTATGGTGGGTGAAATCCGTGACAATGAAACAGCATCGCTTGCGGTCAATGCCGCGCTCACGGGGCACCTCGTACTTTCAACCCTTCACACCAACTCTGCAGCGGCAACTATGCCACGCCTCCTTGATATGGACATCGAGCCGTTCCTTATTGTGTCGACGGTAAACGTCATTATTGGACAGCGCTTGGTGCGTCGTCTTTGCACGATAAAAGAAAAATACTTTTTAGATGCGGAGGGTATCGAGACGCTCAAAAAGTCGGTTGACCTTGATCGTGTAATGAAAGCCTTGAAGGACGAGAATATTGTGGCCCCCGATGCAAAATGGAGTGAAGTACCATTTTATCGCCCTCAAAAGTCTGACGAATGCGAGGATGGGTACAAGGGGCGCGTAGGTATTCACGAGATTCTCAAAATGTCGCCGGCGATCCGTGACATGATCATCAAGGATGCAACCCCCGTTGAAATCGAAGCGCAAGCGAAAAAAGAGGGCATGACCACCATGCTCGAGGACGGCATCATGAAAGCAACACAAGGAATCACCACAATCGAAGAGGTCTTGCGTGTCGTGTCAGAGTAGCCAAAAAAGAAAACAAATAAAATCCTCGCATTTAACAGTGACTATGTATATAATACTATAGTACTGTATACATAGTCACTTTAAAATATGGAGAAACAAACACGAAACGAGCGGACGGAAATGATACTCAATATACTTTTGGGTGTTGGCTTGTTGACGACGGCTATCGTCGCCCCAAATGCGGTACAACTTTTTAAATATTTCACTCCTAAAAATAATCGCGACCGATGGAAGATAAAGCAGTCGTTTGTGCGGCTTGAGAAGAATGGTTTCGTGAAAAAGAAAACGACAAAAGGAGAGGAGTATTACTCACTAACACTTCTAGGTAGTAAGCGTGCAAAACGATATCAACTTGATTCAATGAAGATTGCATCTCAGAAAAAATGGGACGGGCTCTGGCGCTTAGTGATGTTTGATGTTCCTGAAGAAAAAAAGATGGCACGACGGGGAATAAACCTAGTTCTCAAAAAACTCGGGTGCGTGCAGTATCAAAAATCAGTGTTCATCACGCCGTACCCATGCATAAAAGAAATTGATTTTGTTGGAGAATGTTTTGACGCACGAAAGCATATCCGCGTTATTACGGCACAAAATGTTGAAGGGGTAGAGCAGATCAAAAAGGTTTTCAAACTTTGCTAGTTTTTCGATTTCCCCTACTGACTATGTATACGATACTATAGTATCGTATACATAGTCAGTAGGGGAAAGAGGTTATTTGGATGTGCGAGCTTGCAGTTGCGAACTGTTTCGTTAAACAACTAAATTTTGATACTATATGCTTATGGAAAATCCTGGCTTTCTCAATAATAAATACCCTGATCTCCCTGGTTCCAAACCTGTGGAGAGGGCTGTGGTAAACGCTCGGCATGACACGGAGAGAAAATTCGCCCCACATTCTCGCGAGGAGCGCATTCAGGCATACCTCAATCGTATCGACAGGATCGTAGAAGACGAGCGTGGTTGGGAGCTTCTCAAAAACAAAATTGTTAAAGAATTTGTCATAGACACTGACGACGAGGACACGCTGGCAAAGATCGCCCACGGCCTGTATGAATCAGAAAAGCGTATTGCCGTAGAGCAAGGTCGTGGTGCTGATGTAGAAAGAGCGACGGAGGACGAAGAATCTGTTCTGGAAAAGTATCGAGGGGCTGCCTTGGAAAAGCGCGACATCCAAGAATGCACGCTCGGCGCATGGCTCGACTATTTAGAACAAAATGACGCAGAGTATCCGACATGGTTCCGGTATTTTGTTGTACGCAATCTCGAAAAGATGGGAACACTCGACAAAGAGAAGGGTGAATATACGAAACGTACTGACTACACCATTGCGCCATTTCCCGAGCTTAACTCTGAAGCACTTGGTTTCACCTACCGCATGCTTACAACAGGTATTGGGCATCAAGAGTTTACCGATGAACCAGAGAAGCGCGAGGAGCTTGCGAAACTTATCGACAAAAAAGATTTCATCAAGCTCTACACATTTGCGCAGATCGAAACAGCAGGACAGCTTAACCGCGAATCACTCCAAGGAGAATGGATAAAATACGACCAAGGTTCTGATTACCACATCATCGAGCAAGACCTTCGTGGCAAAGGCACGGGCTGGTGCACCGCCGAAGGGAGTGCCTACAGTCACCTCCAGGGCGGAGATTTTTATGTGTACTATACGCGCAGTACCTCGGGGACTTACAGCGAGCCGCGTGTTGCAATCCGTATGGATGGCGACAGTGTTGCCGAAGTGCGCGGTGTGAACCATCGCCAAGAGCTTGAACCCGCACTCGTGGATGTTGCCACCGAGAAATACCACGCACTTCCCGGCGGAGAGAAATTCGACAAAAAGTCACAAGATATGAAACACGTGACCGCGCTTGTGAAGAAGCAAGAAAAGGGGGAACAGTTTACGAAAGACGACCTCATTTTTCTCTACGAAATCGACACCCCTATCGAAGGCTTTGGCTATGAAAAAGACCCTCGCATCGCCGAGCTTTGCACAAAGAGAGATCCAAAAGAAGACGCACCTATTGTTTTCGACTGCACCCCCGACCAAATCGCCATCACCCAAACCGAAATCACCCCCGACACCGTAGCCTACATCGGCCCGCTTTTCCCTGGCATCTTTCAGAAAAACATCGAGC
>MHUW01000020.1:19598-19872 GCA_001823575.1 Candidatus Yonathbacteria bacterium RIFCSPLOWO2_01_FULL_47_33b
CCCTGAAGGAAAACTCCAGACGTTCAATATTGAAATTGGCGGAAGATTAAAGGATGACTATGTCCAAGAACTCACGGAGAGAAATATGCAAATCAGTACATATGCAGCAGAGCTTTTAGAAAGCCCTGACTTTGTTATGCTTCCGAGTGGTGAGCGTATCGCGCTCGTGCACCTTAGGGTCGGAGACCTTGGATTATCAGCTGGTGCGACAACTGACGAAATATATCAAAAAGCACAAGAATGGGGACTTGAGCTCTGCCCTTCTGAAGTTGGC
>MHUW01000021.1 GCA_001823575.1 Candidatus Yonathbacteria bacterium RIFCSPLOWO2_01_FULL_47_33b
GTCCAGTCTCGAGAAGCCATTTGTATGACTTCAAGTGAGTTTCAACGAGGTTCGGGAGCGGCAGGAGCGGCTTTTTATAGCGCGCGAAGTATTTCTTCTCTCTCATATGGTGATGAATACTATATTATGTCTACTCCCCAAACGACAAAAAACAAAAAGGCAAGTGAATACCACCTTTTTGATGTGTTGTAAGGGTAACGAGCAAACGAGACCTTGTAAAATTGTATACGGCGCCAGGAACGCAATCAAATTACCGTTAAAAACAGTATACCAGAAGGTAAAAATGGTGTCAAACGCAAATCGATCCTTATTCTAAAGGAGTTATATGGAACTAAATCTTTTATAAACATCTACAACTACTTAATACTGAAACAACTAGGGCAATCAAAGAAATTACAACAGCTACAATAGCAATGTATTTTTGGAAACCCTTAAGATGCTTTAAAGTCTCGCTCTGGTTTTCAAGCGCTTCAAGTTGAAACACTTCACTGGCAGGTAATTCCTTATTGCACTGGTTACACTTATACATTGGTTGTACTGAACCACCACCAGGTGGTATGTAATTGTGAGAATCTCTCCATTCGTGCTGACATTTGTTTTGTATCATGATTTTATTTTTTATACATCACATTATGGATATTTTGAATTAAGCCGTTAGTCTCATAATTCCCGACACTTACCCATGTTGGTATTCCCAAAACGCAGAGCCCTTGCTGTGTTTTTGATAAAGCAATTCCACCAGAATTACCACTATCAATTTTTGCAGAGACATAATAGTTATTATAGGGAAGATTGTTGCCAGAAGAATCCTCGTTATTGTAGCCACTTATGATTCCGTTGCTTACTATTTTATGTGAAGCCCTAGCTGTAATGCCGTAGTATGAATTTTCTTGCATTCCAAAAGCAGGGAATCCTATGGTAACAATAGGAGAACCTTCTGGCATTTTTGTTGTACATTTTGGGAGAGTTGAAATAGAATAATTTAATTCATCTCTTGATAAAGTCTCGTTGCAGTTTAGTCCGCTACAATTATCTTTTGGCTTAAAAGGATTACCTATTGGCAAAATTGCAACATCAGCAAAATTATTCCACTTATAAACCTCTTGAGAATTAGCCGATGACATTATCTGCGTCTCACTGTCTGTCCCAGGGAATAGGAGGCAATGCCCAGTTGCCCCCTCTATCACGTGCGCATTGGTCATGCCTGCATATGCTGGCACATTCCCACTTGAAAATTTCCACAAACTAATACTCCCAGAACTATCTCCGCAAGTAATTTGCATTACACCACTTATATATTTTGCTATTTCACTCGAGGAGATTGATAGGCTGTTAGATTGTGAGTTTTTTTGTGACTGGACTTGTTTTACCAAATCCTGTTGCAGCCTTTGTGCTTCTTGAGCTTGAGTAGATAATTTTTCTATTTCACTTCTTGCATCATCAAGAACTTTTCGTTGCTCCTCAATTCTTTCCTGCGTTTCCTTTTCTTTATCAATCTGACTTATTCGATAACCCTGATACTTTTTCACAGTAAAATATCCACCTCCACCCAAAACTGAAACACCTACAATTATTGCTACGAGTACTGGTATTTGAATAAATCCATTTTTGTTGTTCATTTTCTATTGATGAAGTAGTGCTAAGGGAGAATTTGTTTTTAATATTTATACGCCTTCACTGTCCCCTTTTTGCCACTATGCGGATTGTAGTTTCCTTTTGTAGAATAATTATCAATCTTTGTTTTATTTGGAGATGTTTTATAGTGAGGCGCGACATATTTGCCCGTTGATGGTTTTACATAGCCCTTTACGCGAACTGTGCTTGCGTCTGCTAAGGTTGCGAACGACAGAAAACCAACAGTCAATAATAAAGCTAAAATTACTATTTTTTTCATATCAATATGGTACGCCTATTTCACCATATAAGCAACAGTATTTACATAGGCCTCGCCTATGTAAAACTACCTCCTTGTTTTTACTTTTTGTTCCAGCAAACTAAAACGAACCAAGTGTTGGCTAAATTCATGTTTGGAGACAAATTTGTCTCCAATGCCGAGTACATCCATACGGGTAGTATTAAGATTCTCTTCAACCTTTTCCAGTTTTTCCTTAACCTCGCCTATCTCTTTTTCAACCTTGTTAAACCTTTTATCAATACTTTTTTCAAGACCAACAAATCTTTCCTCAACACTATTAAACCCCTTTGCAACCATGGCTGCCAAGTCGTCAATAGTTACATTCTTATGTACTGCCTTTTTCATAGCTCAAGTATACCAAACACAAAAATAATGACAAACAAAGTGCCGTACTTTTTTATCAAGGTTTAACCTTGATAAAGCTTCACTTGTAGGAAACGGGGTCAGGCACCGTTTATTCTTGGGCATTTTCTATGCAGCCTTCCTTTTTAACTCTATTTCTTCTGATGCCCTATCAAAAATAACTTTAAAAAATTCAAAGAACCCTAGTTGCCCAACAATACCGTAAGGCATTACTCGCCCAGAGACATTCGGCATAAACCCTGCATCAATTTTATATTCCCATCCTCCAACCTCAATGGAAACTTTGTGCCAATAGTAAACCGACGCCTTCCCTCCCACACCAATAACTTCCTTCATCTTCCCCTTTTTGATATCAATTCCGATAGCTTCGCCTATTTCTGCATCAAACAAACACATATCGGCACCAGAATCAACGAGGACATGATAGCCAATTTCTTTGTCACCATTCTTTAGCTTTATCGGTACGACAGGACGCAATGTCTGCCCGTATTTTGCATAACGAAATTTCATAGAGCGCCGATATATGCATCGAGCGTTGTCGGCACGCGAGTAAGAAACGGCATATGTGTTGTTTTAAGTTTTGCTTTTGATACTGCTTCCTTTACGGTCACACCAAAACCAAGGACGGTTTCCTCGTCGCTATCAAGAGCAACCCACATTCCTTTATATTTTTTATAGAGTTTTGTCCAGTCTTTTGCCATATAAAAAGTATAACACTTTGTATTTCTAACAACAACCAAACCAATAAATTTTACTTCTGCTTCCCTTTCCGCCATTCCTCTATTTTTGCATGGTCGCCGCCGAGGAGGACTTTGGGGACGCGATACTTCTTTCCTTTCCATTCTATGACCTCGGGACGGGTGTAGACCTCGGGAGATGCGGTGCGTAATTCCTCGACTGATTCATGTTTGCCGAGGACGCCTTCTATCTGTCGTGCGCAGGCATCGACGACAATCATTGCGGGCACTTCCCCGCCCGTGAGGACAAATGGTCCAACAGAAACTTCTTCTGCTTTAAAAATTTTCTTTACGCGCGCATCGATACCTTCATAGCGTCCGGCGATAAGGACGATGTCAGTGTATTTGGTGACGAGATTTTTTGCATACACATTCGTAAATTGTTTTCCCGATGGAGAAAAAAGAATAATTTTTGTTTTTGTATTCTTGTGGCGTGCAATCCCCTTTGCAATCTTTTCGAGGGTGCGCAAAAGTGGCTCGGCCGTCATCACCATACCAGGACCGCCAGCGTACGGACGGTCGTCAACTTTGCCCCACTTGTTACCCGCAAGGGTGCGTGGGTCGGAGTATGTCACCGCAATGTGCTCGCTCTCCTGTGCACGACCAAGAATCGACGCGTCCATATAGGCGCGCACGACTTCGGGGAAAATACTGACGATGTGAAAACGAATCATAGTATGTCTAACTAACGAGCCTGTGGAGTGAAGAAGATATCAACGTCTGGTACGGCATACCTTCCTGAGCCGCTTTGCCTTTAAGTTTTAATAGATCGACTTCTGAAATTCTTATTGATATGGTCTTATTTTTCGCCAAGGTTGCTTTTGCTATTCTTGAATATTGTGCAAGATTTCCTTTTTTAACAGAAAGAAGCTCACCTCTTTCTGCTGATTCTAAAATATCCTTTTCTTCTTTGGTGAGTTTTATGTTTTTCATGATTTTTACGCTAAATATTTCTTGGTAAGTTTTCTACTGGGGATAATAGTTTTTAGGAAAATTTCTTCTTCATTTTCTACAAAAGGTACTGCGTAAACATAGCCCTCAATTTCTAAAACAAATATCTTTTGATGAGGATGATTTATGCTACCTAGAATATCCAGCACATCCTTACTTTCGATTTTTACCAAACATATCTCAAAAGAAATTCCTCGTTCTTTTATCAATTTCTTGTTTTTTTCGGAACTCCAGTTGAAATACTTCATATTTATATGATTATATACATTGTATATACAAACATATCCTGTGTCAAGCGCATAATTAAAAAGCACCTTTTTTGAAAAGGTGCTTTTTAATATTCTTTTCTAGATCTTCAAATCGTCAATTGCCTCATCTACGGTCTTTGAGGCACTAGTGCCTTTACCCCCATCGGGCTCGTTGATTTTCAAATTCACGCGGGCGTTGTTTTTCATTCCCACCACACGGAGGAGCGTGCGGATTGCCTTTGCGGTATTGCCAGTGCGGCCGATGATTTTACCCATATCACCTGGATTTACATCGAGGGTGATGAGGACTCCCATCTCGTCCACTACGCGGGTTACCTTTACGTCGCTTGGGTGATCCACAAGCGCTTTTACTACATACTCAAGAAATGCTACATCTGGTTCCTGTGTCATATTATGTGTTTCTGTCATTAATTTCTAACATTTCAGCATGCTGCTGCTAAAAAATAGTTTACTATATTCTCTTAAAAAAAGATACCTTATTCAACTGACTATGTATACGGTACTATAGTACCGTATACATAGTCAGTTGATCAGCTGAATTAAAAAACACCTGCAGTTTCCTGCAGGTGTTTTTTTAAAGAGATACTTACTTAGCTTCTTCGGTAGGAGTAACTTCTGCAACTACTTCGAGAGCAGGAGTTTCTGCTACTACTTCTGCGGGAGCCTCTACGGCAACCTCGGGAGCTGGAGTTTCAACAGAGGCCTCTACGACTACCTCAGGTACAATTTCTGCTACTGGAGCGGGAGCTGCAGCAACTACGGGTGCAGCTGCTTTTACTTCCTCCTTGGGAACCTCTTTTACAATAGGAGTTTTTTTACCGAGGACGTTTACCTTCTTACCTGCAACTGCCTTGAGGTCAACGAGGAGGTTGTGTACCGTCCCTGAGGCCTGTGCGCCCATTGAGAGCCAGTGCTTTGCACGCTCGGTGTTGATAACGGGCTTGCCCTGACGAGCATTGTAAGAACCCAAAACTTCAAGGAAGTTTCCCGTCTTAGGTTTCATCTTTGAGTCTGTAACGATGACGCGGAACGAAGGATCGTTCTTGCGGCCAACACGCTGTAATCTGATTGCTAACATGACAAGCATCCTACCAAAAAGGCTAAAAATAGTCAAATCGAGCTATGACGAGTTCAAGGGATAAAGCTTATTCTGTAAATTTAAATGAGTCGATAACCTGTTTAGATAAATCTCCTTTCAGAGAATACTGAAGTACGAGTTTATGGCTTCCACCATCTAAATAAATATATCTGAATGTATCACTTCCATATCCATCCATATAACCAGTGACTGTTGCAGCATATGCTTTGTGTCCAGAAAAATTGATTTCTTCAAGCCCTCCGATATTTTTGTTTGGAAAGTTAGGATTTTTATCATCTACAAATTTCTTACGCAAAGTCTCAGCAAAAGGTTTCAGGTCAAGGTTGGCAATTCTATTGTATTCGAGAGCTGTTTTATCTGTGACTTGATACGTGTACGGTGTCCACGCTGATATTTGAATTCCAACATCTGCCGTTCCTCGTCTACCCATTTCTATGGAAGAACTCTCTTCAGTTGGTAATCTTTCCTCCTCTTGTTTCGGCTGGAGATAGACGCTCTGTGGATATTGCAATGTATATCCATATTTAGTGTTAATATACACATTCCATTTTGCCTGAGCCATGGTTGCTGAGTTTCCAGTTGATTTAAACTCATGCTCTAGTAAAGCTATGCTCTGATATCTTACAAACAAAATTACAGAGATGATGACGACTATTATTGCAATAAAAATTGTTAAAGTTTTTGATTTCATTTTTCCAATATATCATTTTTTGTGTATAAAAAGAACCGCACAAACAAAGTAAGTGCGGTTCAAACTTTTTCAGAAAGGTTAGTACCCAGTTGGAGTTAGTGTTGAAGAATAGCGACGGATCCGACCAGTTGGGATACCTGTTACTGGATCAATCGTGCACTCCGTTTGATAACTCTTGAGGAGCAAGCCCTCCATGAGAACCTTCGTTAACTCAGAAATTGTTGATGAGCCACCGTTGTTGTAGCGAACGCCAAAATGCAGATGAACGCCTGTACTTGTAGGGTTTCCATCCAGGGTTTTCCCTGTTGTCCCCATAATGCCGATTTGGTCACCTTGGTTCACAGAATTACCTACAGAAAGAAGAGCACCATTCGCCCTCGCCGCAGCTTGATTCAGGTGTAAATAACGAGTGGTAAATCCAGTGTTTATGTTTCCATCGCTATCATGGTCAATAACAACATAGAAACCGTTTAAATCACCGTTGTTATTCCCACCACCTACTTCAATCACTTTTCCTCCCGCAGCCGCCAATATGGGAGTATTATATTGCCCATAAACACCGCCACTATTATTCCAGGCGATATCGATGGCAAAGTAATTGTTCCCCTGATGCGCTGCATCTGGCCACGGGAATTGCCCCATGCACTCATATCCGCCAACCTCATTTGTCACCAACCATGAATATCCTCCTGGTAGTGGCATCTTGAATTCGAGAGTTGGAGTAAAGGTCAACCCCAATATTGGACGGTGTCCATCATCAGTGCTTTTCGAGGAAACAAATTTGTCGAAGCGCTGTGTGCCGTCATTATTATAGGGCCAAATGAGGATACCATCGTCTGGACGTACGCCGCTTTTCCAATCGGCATACCATCCGGAAATCGTATACCCTCGCCATGTGTTCACTGCCGTCGAAACTGGCCAATAGTACCCGCTTGAAGTTGATGGAAAATTGTTCCATCCAACAGTAGCAGGATCCCATACCGAAGTAATAGGCCAGAGCGAGACTTGTGATGGATTCGCCGAACCAGAGGGCAGTGCATACAAGTAAAGATATGCGCTATCAACGGTTGCAGGTAACCCCACGAGATCAAATCTGATCGGGGATGTATACGTATCGCCCCATCCGCCGATTTGTAGCTTGTCATCACGCACAAGTGTGAGATTATATGAATTATTGAACCACCCACCCCATGCGTGCACAATATTGATATCCTGGGGCATTGCGGAACCATCCATCTTCTTCATTGGATACGGCGTTGGCTGATACCATGCGGTTACTGCGTTCGCTAATTGAGCGAACGACAAGCATAGCAAGAGCACTGCAAGCAATTTTTTCATTTGCTACTCCTTTTGAGTTTTGAGAAAGAACAAAGTCGGTTGATCTTCAACCGACTTTTTCACCATAACACATTGATGTTTTTTTTTACAACTTTATTCTTACAATGCAAAATAGGTCCTTTTATGCTATTGTAAAAATCATATGAATGAAGAAAAAACCACCGTTTCCCCTTACGCTGAAGGCATCATCACTACCACGGGCAAAGGGCTCGGTTTTGTATCCCGGGGCAAGGATAGCCCGCGTGAGGAAGACATTCGCATTGAGGCAGGGCTCCTTAACACCGCGCTCCCAGGTGACCACGTGAAGGTTCGCCTTAATGCCAAAATGGGCGAAATGCAACAGACGGGTGAGGTTGTAGAAATCCTCGACCGTGCACGAACACGTTACGTCGGGACTATCGACCAAAACGGCCTGCCTGCGCAGGCAGGTTCGACCTATCTTGTGCCTCAAGACAACCGCATCTATGTGGACTTCCTCATCCCTACACCAGGGGCGGAAAATCTCAGCAAGAAAAAAGTTTTGGTTGAGCTTCTCGAATGGACTGACCCAAAAAAGAATCCCACTGCAAAGATTGTGGAGGTCATCGGTAATGTCGGCGAAAACGAAACTGAAATCCGCGCCATTGTCCTTGAAAAAGGCCTTGCTCTTGAGTTGCCTGAAGAAATTGAAAAAGAAGCACACGCTCTCAAGGCGACAGCACCTGCGTTCATCGCTGAAGAAGCAACAAAACGTCGTGACTTCCGCGATATCACCACATTTACCATCGACCCTGCCGATGCAAAGGACTTTGATGATGCCATCTCTGTGCAGACGCTTCCCAATGGCGACATCGAGATTGGCGTGCATATCGCCGATGTTTCCGCGTATGTAAAACCACACACCGCAATCGACGAAGAAGCGCGCACCCGTGCCACGTCGATTTACCTCGTTGACCGTGTTATCCCCATGTTTCCTGAAGTCCTCTCCAACGACCTTTGTTCGCTCAATCAAAAAGAAGACAAGCTCGTCTTCTCCGCTGTATTTACGTTTGCCCCCGAGGCATTTAGCAACCCTGGAACAAAAGCGGTGGTAAAAGACTCTTGGTTTGGCCGCACCATCATCAACTCCGACAAACGTTTTACCTACGAAGAAGCGCAGGAGATTCTTGATAAAGGTGCCGGACTTTTCTATGATGAGCTTTCAATCCTCAACACGCTAGCAAAGAAACTTGCTAAACAAGGCAAAGAAGAAGGTGCTATTTCATTCGAACACGAGGAGGTACGCTTCGTCCTTGATGAAAACAAGAAACCTATTCGTGTCTACAAAAAAGTAATGCAGGACACCAACAAGCTCGTCGAGCAGTTTATGCTTCTTGCCAACAAAAAAGTTGCGGAGTACGTATCAGACATCATCGGTGAAAAGAAAATGAGGGGCGAGCACGCAACACACGAAGGCGACCTCTTTGTATACCGCATCCACGACGAACCAAAACCAGAGCGTCTCGAAGAACTTCGCCGCTTCCTTGCAAGTATCGGATACCAGCTCCCTGTCGAAAATGGCCACGTCTCACCGCACGACCTGAACGCGCTCCTCGACAAGATCAAGGGTAAACCCGAGGAAATGATGCTTTCTACCGCAACGATTCGCACGATGGCAAAAGCAATCTACTCAACCGCGAACATTGGCCACTACGGCCTCGCTTTTGAGCACTACACACACTTTACCTCCCCTATTCGTCGTTATCCTGACGTGATGGTACACCGCCTCCTCGCGCACTACCTCACGCACGACCCTATTTCAAAAGAGACAATGGATGAATACCGTTCACTCTCCGCACACTCATCAGAAATGGAAAAGCTCGCCTCTGACGCTGAGCGCGCTTCTATCAAGTTCAAGCAAGCAGAGTATATGAACGAACGTATTGGTAAAACATTCGACGGTACTATCTCTGGTGTCGCTGAGTGGGGTGTCTTTGTGGAAGAAAATGAAACCAAGTGTGAAGGCCTCGTGCGCATCGCCGACCTCGGTAACGACTTCTATATATTCGAAAAAGAAAACTATCGTATCATCGGTAAGAACACGCGCAAGCGATACAGCCTCGGCGACAAAGTTACGATTCGCGTCAAATCCGTCGACCTCGAGCGCAAGAGCATCGACTACGAGTTGGTAACTGAGAAAAAGTAGTTATGAAAAAACTATTTTTGATTATAATATCATCTATCTATTTTACATTTATTATTATTCCATTGTTCTTTCTAGTCAAGCAAGTGTCTATATCAACCCCATTCATTAGAACAAATATTTCAGGTGTTAATATCACTCCAATAGATTGGGTGTTGCTCTTATCTTTACCTTTGGGTTTATTAATATGGAGAATTTGCAGTAATCCTCAAGAAATCTTGAGTGATATGTTATTGGGTGTATTTATGTTTCTAAAATATATTTCATTTTTGATAGCAATCTGGGTTGGGGCTACTTTTTCAACATTATTTTTTTCTAATACTGAATATACAAACAGAAGTCTACCCTGGCTTCTGTTTTTCTTGGGTTATTTGTTCTACTTAGCATATTCTTTATTTGAACGAAAAAATATCGACCACGAGTCAGCAAGACGATCTCTATTAAAAATTAATTAGGGTTTTAGCCAATCACTTTGCGGCTTAACAATAAGTCGGGCGTTTCCATAGGCCATTTTTAATGTCAAACAGGTCATCGCGGAATATACTTCTTGTCCTTGAATTTTATTAATCACAAGAGCCAGATCTGGGTTTGGGGAACCAGCCGTTAAGCACAGGGGTAACAAAAGCTGAACTTTCCCAGCAAAGTACTGCGGAATAGCAATTTTGTAATTAGTTCGAACTTTTTTAGTCACGTCTTCTATCGCACCATGCAACTGACGCCTAAGTTCTGCAGGATCAGAATTTTTAAGATGATTAGGAAAACGTTCTTTATTATCGTTTATAATATGATCAATATCAGGTGTTATTCTATATTTTGGATTCAGCAATAAAAGTTCAGGTTTTTCGAAAAAATTTGCAGGGTGGGGTAAATCATCACCACAAGTAGTAAGAATTCTTGGATCACTCTCTTTTAAAAAAGCTTTGAAGAAAAATGGGGCAGCGTCTTTTTTAGTACCAGAATAAGCTTCGAAAAAAGCGTATATATCCTCTTGATTAGAGGTAACGAGCCCTGTATTAAACACAACGAGCTTATTACTATTAAAGTAACTAACTTTCCCTTCTTCTTTTAATCTACGGAAATAATACTCTAGATAATTTTTTAAAATCGCAAAAGTTTGTGTTTGGCTGTCAGAATAATCCCAGGGTTCTGAGTCAGAAAGTGTTTCAGCAAGATGCTTAATGGCCTCTTCATATTTAGGGAAGTAAGCAAATCTAAATAATTGCGAAAAAGGTGTTTCCATGTATAAAACAATAGCATATATATGAGAAAACCCCCAAATCGAGGGGGTTTTCTTAATAATCACTAAAATTATTGTTTTGCGCAGATAGACCTACGCGATCTTTATATTTCAATATTAGCAAAGGCTGACTCCGAAGTCAACAAGGGTGTGGATAACTTCGCTAGCACATACTCCTCAAAACCCGCACTAAAATGACCGACCTCGAACGCAAGAGTATCGACTACGAATTGGTGAGCGAGAAAAAATAAATATAAAATAAACCCTGCACAGCACACGTTGCGCAGGGTTTATTTTGTGACTTTTTATTTTCCCGCTAAAATATTTGTATTAGATTATTGCCAATAGGCTTTGAATTCATATATCTCCTTTACAAGCTCTTCTGCTTTTTGTCCTTTGTAGCACACTGCTCTATCATCGACATATACATACGCAATTGGCTTACCTGGATTTTCCCCTTCTATCTCTGGGTTTCTGTTAAAGTAATCAACAGGAATATCATGCTCGGTACAATACTTTTTTAATAACTCCTCCCCACGGGTAGAATGAATGAGAATTTTGTGCCCGTCTTCTTTGAGAATGCGGATAACTTTTACCACTTCCTCTATGGGCTCTCCTGTATGCAATACGCCTTTAAATCCATCATACCCTGATATGACTCCATCAAAATCAAAAGCGTATGTTCGAATTTTTTTAATGTTTTCCATGTATTTTATGCTAACTACCAACTTATTCCGTTAAACTATCCACAAGCTCATCATGAACAACCCTATTTGAGATAATAGCCCCTTTAAAGGGCTCACGATAATCAAGAATCTGCCCATCAAGCCCCGTAACAAGACCTCCGGCCTCTTCTGCAATAAGATCTACTGCTGCCATGTCGTGACCACCAACCCCAACTTCAATGTATCCCTCTATTTTCCCGCGTGCGACTAGGCACGACTTATAAACCGCGCCATTCAGTGAAATAAGTCGTATTTTTTTATCAAGCAATCGCTCGATGTGTGGACCTCTTAACTTTGCAATCTTTCCAGAGATAGCAACGGTTGCTTGTGCAATATTTTTATCTGACACATGAAGCTGCTTACCATTACAATAACTGCCTTCGCCTTTCACTGCATTATATAACCTATCAAGAAAAGGATCATATGCAACACCCATTACTGGTCGTCCATTTTCGACAAGAGCAAGCGAAAACATCGCCGTCGGGACACCAAACACAAATGCTTTTGTTCCATCAATGGGGTCACAAAACCATTGCCGTTTCATTCCATACTCGCCACTACTCTCTTCTTCACCTATTACCGTATCGTCAAAATGTTTTTTAAGTTCCCTAATGACCATACTGTTAATCTTTTTATCTACAATAGTTACCAGGGATTCGTCCGATTTTATTTCAACTTGTTGCTCCCCATCAAAATACTCAAGCATAATAACCCCCGCTTGTCGCGCAATATCCTTCGCTACCATCAATTCTTTTTCGTAGTTCATTTTTTAAAAAACTCTATCCCTAATAAATTTTAGTAATTCTGTCGTTCTTTCTTAACAAATTACGATTCCAAGTAGACAACTTTCTTATCTCGAGCTACCTCAAGATAGAGGTCTAATTTATCGCTCAACCTTGGCGAAAGCATAGTTTTTGCTTCTTCAAGAGGAACAAACCTAAACTCCTCAAGTTCATCGCTCGGTAGCTTGATTTGTGATATCTGCTCATTACTTAACACCCCACCAAAAAATGCGAACTGAAATGCCTCTGTCCGTGCGTCCTTTTCAGGGACATAGCAGATGGATATAATTTTAAAATCAGAAAGAATAAGATCAAGTCCGATCTCTTCCCTTGTCTCTCTTTGTGCTGCGACACTCGGAGATTCGCTATCATCAACTGTTCCTCCAACTGGTAACCACCCACTTTTGTAACTCGGTTTTACTATAAGCAATTCTCCTTTTTCATTCAAAAATAGAACGCTAGACCCAGAGCGTTTTTTTGGGAGACTTTTATAATGTTCTTCTGGTGACAGATTTTTTTGCATATGATGATTTGTTTACTTTGCCAGCTGTGCAGCCTCGTCGAACTTGATGGAGAGGAGTTTTGAGATGGCGTCGGAACCCATGGTGACACCATAAATGATGCCGGCGCGGGACATCGTTTCGCGGTTGTGCGTGATGACGACGAGCTGAGAATATTTCGCGAGGTTTTCAATCATATCGCCATACTTGCGCGAGTTTGCCTCGTCGAGCGCCGCGTCGGTCTCATCAAGCACGAGGAATGGCGGCGGATTGACCTGTGACACCGCAAAGAGAAGCGCAATAGAGGTGAGCGCGCGTTCGCCGCCCGAAAGCATTTGAAGCCCACGGATTTTTTTATGAGGAAGCGCTATCGAAACCTCGATTCCCTCTTCTGATTCCTCACCCTCGGTCTCATCGGGACCTTCGGCGATGTCAGTATCGGATCGCTTCCTCTTTTTCTCGTAGGACACCTGGAGTGACGCCGTGCCGCCACCAAACATCAATGCAAAAAATTCACTAAACTGTTTGTTAATCTTTGAAATGCCCTCCTTGAACTGTCCGTTGAGTGTCTCCTCAAGCTCACGCATTAAAGCGCGGAGTGATTCAGCACTCGCCTCCAAATCCTGGAGCTCCTTCGCAAGGAATTCATCCCTCGCGACGGCCTCCTCGTATTCACGCATTATTTCCTCCCCTGAACCGCCACCCATAATATCCTCGAGGCGGATCTTGGTGCGCTCGATCTTTTTGCGACGGGCCTCTTGCTCAGCGCGTGACTCAGTAAGCGCCTGCTCCACATCAAGAGGAAAGTTCACATAGTCGAGAATCGTGCGCCCGACAAGGATACCCCCCTCGCGAAGTTCCTCACGAAACGCGACTTCCTCTCGTGCAAAATTTTCCGCATGGTCGCGGAGCATCGAGAGACGGAGGGTAAGCTCCTGTTTTTTTGAACGAAGCTCGAATGACGCACGCTCGGCATCAGAAGTCTCGGCGCGCTTTGCCTCGAGCGCTTTTTCAAGTTCACGCGCCTGCGCCTCAAGCTGCATACTCTTTACCTCAAGGTCACGCTGTGCGACAACCAGCGCCTCGCGTTCGCCCTTGAGTCCGTCAATAGCATGGCGTGCCTCCTCGCTCCGCGCCGACACACCTGCATCACCACGCAAATGCTCCAGGAACTGTCCTATACGCGTGCGTGTGCGCGATACCACGCCTTTGATATACAAATAGTCCTCGCTCGATTCTGCGTAGCCAAGCTCGGTAAAAAGCTCTTGTGCCATACTCTCGCTCTCACGCGCGGAAATCATTTTATCCTGCGATTCAACGGGTGCGTTCAAGCGGCGCTCCTCCATCTCGATCATGCCTTCGAGGCGGCCGATCTTGCGGGCAAGCTCGTCACGCTCGCGACGGATGTTGCCAAGCTCACCGCGCACACGCAAAAGCTCGTTTGCTTCCGTACTTTCGGTATGTCGTGCCCCACGGAGAGCCTCGGCTCGCTCGAGTTCTTCGTTCGTTGTATGAAGTTCACCCTCAAGCGTCTCGCGCTCAATCTTTTGTGCTTCGCGGGTATGTTTCAAATACGCCTCCTCGCGTTTCAGGTACTCATCATAGAGACCCGTGAGTTCATCGCGCAAGCTTCGTGCCTGCTCAACTTTTTCCACCTGCTTTTTCAAAAACTTGATATGCGGTGCAATCTCACGGCGAAGCGACTCACTCTGGCGCATATTTTCCTCGGTCTTCACGAGTTTCTTTTCACTCTCCGCGATGCGCCAGTGATACACCTTGAGTCCGAGTGCGTCCTCGATCATCGCGCGACGATCCTTGGGGGATGAGTTCAAAATACGATCCGCCTCACCTTGAGAAATGATGTGGTGCCCCGACGCGCCAATATGTACCGCAGAGAGAAGCTCAATAACATCTTTAAGACGCACCGACGAACCATTCAAAAAATATTCACTTGATGCATCACGATGAATCTCACGCGCAATGGCAACCTCGTCAAAATCCACGGGAAAAGTGCGGTCGCGATTGTCGAAAATGATGGTGACCTTGGCACGGTTCTGGCGTTCAGCAGACTTTGAACCGTTAAAGATCAGGTCCTCGGTGCGTTTGCCACGCATGCTCTTGAGCGACTGCTCACCCAACACAAAACGAAGTGCCTCCGCCACATTCGACTTACCCGAGCCATTCGGCCCCACAATCGAAGTAATAGCTGCCCCAAAATCAAAAACGCTCTTTTTAGCGAACGATTTAAACCCAGAAATCTCGAGACTTTTTACGCGCATTATAAGTATCAGTTTAGCATAAGGCCTTTACTGATGCGAATCAACTATCTTTTTACTTTCCTTTTTTGCTCAAGCAAACTAACACGACTTGCGAGGTCATGAAATTCATATTTCAAAGTAAATTTATCCCCCATAGCAAGCACATCTCTTCGTGTAGAAGCAAGATTTTCTTTTACTTCTGCTACATCTTTTTTAACTTCAGATATTTCCTTCTTTACTTCAGCGAATTTATTATCAACTTCATCGAATTTCCTATAAACACCGTCAAACTTCTTATCGACGCCCGCAAATCCCTTGGCCACCATAACCGCCAAATCGTCGATTGTCATCTTTTTGTTTGTCGCCTTTTTCATGGGTTAAGTATAACAAAAACAAAAAACTACACAATCAACCCCGAGCCCACTTTTGACTTTCGACTATGAACTTTCCAACTAGCGCGAAGTGCCACCCCACTTCCTCACTTTGAGCCCTTCTGCGGCAGCATGCTGCTCAGCTTCTTGTTTTGATTTACCGGTGCCCTCTGCTACAAATTCATCTTCTAAGTACACGCCGACTACAAACTCCTTGTCGTGGTCGGGTCCGATTTCCCTCATTACTTTATATACGGGTGTAATACCCACGTGGTCCTGTGCCTCCTCTTGGAAGAAACTTTTTGCGTCGCGCCACAATTCTTTTTGAACGATTTCTTCTGTCTTGCCAAGGAGGTGCGACTTGAGGAACATGTCGGCTGTCAGAAAACCCTGGTCGAGATAGATTGCTCCAACGAGTGCCTCGAATGCATTGGCAAGAATAATCTGGCGTGCCTTGGTACCCTTGTCCTTGGCTTCACCTTTTGAGAGAAGCAAGCACTCCTCCATTCCCATATCAATAGCAAGGTCGCCGAGCGTGACGGCATTTACGAGTGCGGCACGATAGCTCGTGAGGTCGCCCTCATTTGAATGAGGGTACTTCTTGTATAAAAAATCAGTGACGGCAAGTTCCACCACCGCATCACCAAGAAACTCGAGGCGTTCGTTCTGCGCAAGCCCTTTTTCGCGGGTCTCGTTGATATACGAGCGATGCGTAAAAGCCTCGCGCAAGATTGTCTTATCGCGAAAGGTTACCCCGATTTTTTCTTCGAATTTTGAAAACTTTTCCATAATTTTCTTATTGAGCAAAGCGAGATTAGAAAATTATGGACCCAGCTAAATGATTTCCGAAGGAAATCCCTGCTTTGCAGGATTTAACTGGGTTAATAATTCAATACCGCCTCTTTCGTTTGTTTTACTATTTATTTCTTAAGTAAGATATCCACCGCCTTCGTAATGACCGGAATCATATCGTCATATAGGTTGAGGTCGAGAATCTCTGCAAGTTTCCACCAACGTGCATCATCAAGACCACCGCCTGTTTTTATGAGTTTAAGCTCCTGATAGGGTGCCTCGGCAAGAAAATATTTTACCTTCTTCAGGAGCTTACCCTTTTCTGGATGCGAAGCAACGTATTCATTCTCACCCAAAAGATCACTTGGAGTTACCGGAAGTCCTATCTCCTCACGTACGATACGCGTAATGGCAGCCTTGTCATTCTCCCCCTCTGCATAGTGCCCCTTGGAAAGCGTCCAATGGCCAAAAATATCGTGCACGAGGCCGAGATAAATATCTTCACCGTCCCGTGCATATACGACCGCACCACCAAGCTGGTCAACAGGAAGTGTTTTAGGGTCTACGGGCTCGGCCTTTGCTTTCTTCTTGCTCGTCTCCTCCTTGCCTGGCTCACCGAGCTCCTTGTATACGGCACCAAGTACGCCATTTACAAATTTACCCGAGGTCTCCCCGCCAAAAGATTTTGCGAGCTCAATAGCCTCGTTGATAGCAACCTTCGCCGGCACCTGTGCGCGATCCTCAAAAAGGAGCTCGTACAATCCGATACGGAGAATATTTCTGTCGACAAGAGCAATCTTGTCGATTGGCCAATCAGGCGCTGCCTTTTCGATAATGTCGTCGAGCTTTGCGCGCTTTCCGAGGATACCCAGGAGGAGTTTCCTCATAAAAGAAATATCATTTACGCCAGGAGCAAACTCCTCGGCATTACGCGCAAGCGACTCCTCGATCTCAAGGTCAGTCAGAGTGCCCCCACGGAAATCCCACTCGTAGAGAGACTGCATTACGATACTTCTTGAAAGGTGCCTATTAGCCATAAATAGTTATATTTAAAAAATGTACTTTTACCAAGGATGTTAACAAAAAGAGGCCCGCCCGTGAGGGAGCCTCTATGCCGTTTCCAAAAAACTCTTGCGTGAAGAATTCAAAAATTTCGAGCGAGACGAATGAGAAAGATGTGAAGCATATGTGGATATGCTGAACATTTTTCTCAAAGTCGCAGCCGAAATTTTTGGATTATTGCGCATAGGTTTTTTCGGAAAGGGCATCTACTTTGCTGCTTTTCCTTTTGCTGCCAAACGTTTCTCGGTCTTGGCGATCGTTTTGACCACTTTCAAGACTGATTTTCCGCGATAGGTTCCACAATTTGTGCAAACCTGATGGCGCAAATGAAGTTCAGAACACTTGACGCACTTAGAAAGGCGAGCACCTTCAAGTGCATGATGCGAACGGCGGTTTGCCGTATGCGCGCGGGTATGTCTCATTCGTACTACCATAGTTTTTCAAGCATAACAGAATGGCTATAAAAAATCAAGCCCCAACACCTACTTTTGCATTACTGCCTGTTTTTTCGTCATTTCTTGCTTATTCGTTTAATTTTTCATAAAAAGCACGACGCTTCTCAGAAGTCTCGTGTTGCAGTAAAAACTATGCAAAAGTAGGTGTGGGGGCAAGTCCCCACACAAAGACCCATCGGACACCCTTTTGGGCAAAGAAAAAGCACCGGGGTAAGCCGACGCTTGGAATTAGATGTTGATATTAAGGGTATTGTCCAAAAACTGTTTGAGGCAGACCTTTTTTACGTGCCCCACAACACCATCAATCACAATTTCAACAACACCATTTTCGGCCTGAATAAGCCTTTCGTTGAGTTGTTTTCTTGAAAAAGACCTGGGGGGCTTTTCTAATTTCTTGTCCTCGGACATAAACTGAACCAAGAATGAATTCTTGTATTCAATGGATATTACGACAAGGACCTTGTTTTTTTTATGCTTCGGATCCTCAAAGTACCGTGAGCCTGAAGCTACTTTCCCTGTTTTGTCTCTCCGAGAAGATAGCTGAAGTGTTGCGCTTCTGGGCATTATGCCTCCTTTTTATCTTGATTAAAAAGTACAAACTACCTAGTAGTATACCAAAAATAGTTCAAAAAGTAAAGGGGTCGTGTCACCCTATTCACCCAACAAGCGTTTCAAAAAACTCTTACGGTGATGTGGGGTCAAACCGTGCTTTTCCAGCGCTTCATAGTGTGCGCGGGTGCCGTACCCTTTGTGCTGCTCAAAACCATGATAGGGAAACTTTTTTGCAAGAGCAATCATACGTTTGTCACGAGCAACTTTTGCAACAATACTTGCGAGCGCAATGGTAAGCTCTTTTTCGTCTCCTTTGATGATGGTTTCCTGGTTTTTATATTGCGCTGGTGCGCGGAGTCCTCCGTCGAGGAGCACTCTTGTCTCTTCTGCTTGATGCTCAATTGCTTCAAGTGCTTTTGAAAGAGCCAGCCGTATCGAAGGAGCGATGCCATTTTTGTCGATTGCTCCCGGTGCGACGAAGGCGACCGTAGTCACCAATAACCCCGCCTCTTCAGCCTCTTGAATACGCACAACCCACTCCTCGCGCGCCTTTGCCGAAAGTTTCTTCGAGTCTTTTATAATCGGGAAAAGTTTCGCGACCTGCGTTCTATGCTCAGCATAAATACACGCCGCCCCCACCGCGACTGGTCCTGCAAGCGGTCCTCTTCCCACCTCGTCGATGCCAATAGTGTATTTATGTGCACCTTTTTTCATATTTTAATATCATAGCAAATCTGCCCTAAAATATGTTTTTGAGGCAGATGCTTCCATCTGGTATACCCCCACACCTACTTTTTACAAAGAACGTTATGTATAAATAAACCCATAACGCAATAAAAGATTTAGGGAAATAAACTGGGGATTTTACGAAAAGTAGGTGTGGGGGTATACTCTGTAGATATGGCGACCGAAAACCCTCAATTCATTCATCTCCACACCCACTCACACTACTCCCTCTTGGACGGCCTTTCTAAGGTTGACGAGATGGTGAAGCTTGCCAAGTCGTATGGCATGAACGCCATCGGCCTTACGGACCATGGCAATATGTATGGTGCTATTGAGTTTTATAAAAAATGTAAAGGTGCGGGCATCAACCCCATCATTGGCGTCGAAGCATACGTCACACCTGGCTCGCGCCATGACAAACGCCCTGGCGTTGACACTACACGCTACCACCTCACGCTCCTCGCCAAGAATGCCGTTGGGTACAAGAATCTTGTACGTCTCGTCACGCTCTCACAACTTGAGGGGTACTATTACAAGCCGCGTATGGATAAAGAAATCCTCCGCGCGCACAGCGAAGGTATCATCGCCCTTTCAGGATGTTTTGGTGGCGAACTTTCACGCGCCCTCAGAAACCGCGACACGGAGGAGGCAGAAAAAGTTGCGCGTGAACATCAGGATATTTTTGGTAAAGAAAATTACTACCTCGAAATCATGCATCATCCGGGCGTGCCGGGTATCGAGGAAGTGCGTGCGGGCATCATCGCTCTCGGAAAAAAACTCGACATTCCCCTCGTCGCCACCCAGGACTCGCACTATCTTCACCACGAAGACCAGCGCGCGCACGAGACCCTTCTCGCTATTCAGACCAACGGCGACCTGAACGATGAAAATCGCTTCTCTATGGAGGCCGATGATTTTTCATTCATCAATACGGAGACTGCGCTCAAATATTTCAAAGACACCCCCGAGGCCGTATGGAACACGCAGAAAATTGCTGATGGATGCAACATCGAACTCACCCTCGGTACCTGGGTTTTTCCCGACCTCAAAATCGACCCCAACACGACCTATGATGATGAGGTGCGCCGTCTCACCTACGAGGGCATCGTAACGCGCGAACTCGACAAAAACGACCCTGCCGTTATCGACCGTATCGAGTATGAACTCAAAGTTATTCGTGATAAGGGGTACTCACCGTACTTCCTCGTTGTTGCCGATCTTCTTCGTTTTGCAAAAGAAAACGGCATCCTCACCAACATTCGAGGCTCCGTGGCGGGCTCTATCACCACGTACCTCCTTGGCATTACCAACGTAAATCCGCTCGAGTACAACCTCCCTTTCGAGCGCTTCCTGAACCCCGAGCGTCCATCCGCGCCCGATATCGATATGGACTATGCCGACACCCGTCGCGAGGAAGTCATCAACTACGCTCGCGAAAAGTATGGCGCTGAACACGTCGCACAGATTGGTACCTTTGGTACGATGATGGCACGTGGTGCGGTACGTGACGTTGCGCGCGCGCTCGGTCACCCCTACGGCATCGGCGACAAGATCTCGCGCCTCATTCCCGAAGGCTCACAAGGTTTCCCGATGACCATCGACACCGCACTCAAAATGACTCCTGAGCTTGCTGACATGTACAAGAACGATGCGACGACGACCGAAATCATCGACCTCGCGAAAAAACTTGAAGGGTGCGTGCGTCACATTTCTGTCCACGCTGCCGGTGTCGTTATTGCCCCTACCCCACTCTACGACTTTACTCCCACCCAGCTCGACCCCAAAGGTGGCAAGATCATCACCCAGTACGACATGCACGCCGTCGAGGACGCTGGGCTCCTTAAATACGACTTCCTTGGTATCCGAAACCTCTCCATTCTCGGTGACGCAGTGCGCCTCGTGCAAGAACGTCACAACATTAAAGTCGACCTCGAACGCATCCCCCTCGATGATCCAAAAACTTTTTCCATGCTTACACACGGCGAGACGATGGGGCTTTTTCAGCTGAACGGCGCTGGTATGACACGCTATTTGAAGGAGCTACGTCCTTCGACCATTCACGACATCAACGCCATGGTCGCTCTCTATCGTCCTGGCCCTATGGAATGTATCCCCGACTATATCGCCCGCAAACACAAGCCCTCGCTCGTGACCTATCTCGACCCACGCATGAAGGATATCCTCTCGATGTCGTACGGTGTTATCACTTATCAGGACGACGTCATGATGATCGCTATCAAGCTCGCAGGCTATTCGTGGCTCGACGCCGACAAACTCCGCAAGGCGATGGGTAAAAAAATCCCCGCTGAAATGCAGGCACAAAAAATAAAACTCCTTGAGGGTTTTGTTGCAGGTGGCCTTACGCAGAAAAAAGCAGATGATCTCTGGGCGCTCATCGAACCATTTGCTGCATACGGATTCAATAAAGCACACGCCGCAAGCTACGGCCGTCTCGCCTACCAGACTGCGTATATGAAGGCAAACTACCCTGTCGAGTATATGACAGCCATCCTCACCGCAGAAAGCGGCGATACGGAAAAGATTTCTGAAATCATTACCGAGAGCAAGCGTATGGGTATTCCTATTTTACCCCCCGACATCAATGCAAGTTTTGGTGGCTTTACTATTATTGACCGTGATGGCCATGCAGAAATTCGCTTCGGTCTGTATACTATCAAGAACCTCGGTACCGACATTTCCGATGCAATGATTGCAGAACGTGAGGAAAACGGCGCATACAAATCGCTCGCTGATTTTCTCGAGCGCATCCGCCACAAAAATTTAAATAAAAAATCCCTCGAGGCGCTCATCAAATCCGGCGCGATGGATGCCTTTGGTGAACGTGGACAGATGCTCGCCAATATGGAGGAGGCTCTTGAATACAACAAGGCACAGGGGCAAGAAATGTCGGGGCAAGCATCACTCTTTGGAATGATGGCGGACACCGCGAGCGTCCCCACCCTTCGCCTCAAGCCTGCAGAGAAAGCCGCCAAGCGCGATTGCCTCATTTGGGAAAAAGAACTTCTCGGACTCTATGTTTCAGGTCACCCCCTCGATGACCACAAGGACAAGCTTGCAACCATCGGTACCACGATTGAAAGCGTAAAAACACTTCGCGAAGGTACGGTCGCTGTTGCCGGCGGTATCGTCTCTGACATCCGCACCATCATGACAAAAAAGGGCGACAAAATGGCATTTGTAAAATTGACCGATGGTACCGACACCCTCGAACTCGTCCTCTTCCCCGAAGCACTCTTTGCGCACAAAGAACTCTTTGAAGCCACCGACCGCTGCATCAAAGTCAAAGGTAAAATCTCCGACCGTAACGGCGAAAAGTCTCTCATTGTAGAGCGCGTGAAGGAGTTGTAATAAAAAAACCAGGTCACTCTTTTGAGCAACCTGGCCACAACGTACGCTTCTGGTTAGTTTTCCTAGTGACGTGCAGTGACAGAAGTATCTTGCATCAACTGCATAATCCTCGTGATTGGCTGAAAAACAATCAACAAAAAGCTGATTACCAAGAGGGAAACAACTACACCGTTTACAAGACCAGCGCGTTTCTTTTGGTTCATAAAAACCTCCACAAATAGCACTCCCGCACCCTTGCGAGAACTAAATGAAGGATAGCACATTTTATATTAAAAGTCAATAGCTAGCGAGAATAACTATAAAAAAGAACGGCACCGGGGGGTGTCGTTCGGGGCGTAGAATTAGTGAGCATAATCGTGAGTTTCTGTTTTTTCACAGAGCCTGAAAACACAATAGGATACGAAGGGGGTTAAAACGTCCGAAAGAAGAAACCAACCAACCAAAATCTGCAGGGACATAACAAACATGGTGTGTTTTTTTTGATGGTGACTCAGAACAACCTATTAAAATCATCCCACATATCGCATAATTTTGCAATATCTTTAAAAAACCTTTGAAAAAGGGTAAAAAATGGTAATATGAACCGATATGGAAACAAACGACCCCATTAGATTTTTCGTACTTACCATGGGGGGCAAGGAACGCGATTATTAAAGACTTTACAAAATAACCATGAATACTGAATCAGAAAAATCTAACGGGGCAAGCAAACTGCATAATATCCGCCACTCACTCGCTCACCTGCTCGCCATGGCAGTCCTTGAAAAGGACCTGGGCGCAAAGCTCGGTATCGGGCCCGTTATTGATAATGGTTTTTATTATGATTTTCAGTTTTCAGAAGGCTACACCCCTACCCCCGAGGACCTCAAGGGTTTCCAGAAAGCGATGAAAAAAATGATTGGGCGTGGACTTGCATTCGAGGGGCGCGCTGTATCAGCGGATGAAGCAAAAAAAATGTTTGCGATACAGCCTTATAAAACCGAGCTGATTAATGAGTTCGCTGCTGAAGGTAAGAACCTCACCCTCTACACAACAGGTGACTTCACTGACCTCTGCAAAGGTGGCCACATCGAGACGACCAAAGAAATCGACACCGATGCGTTTGCTATCACTCACACCGCTGGTGCCTACTGGCGTGGTGACGAGAAGAATCCTATGCTCACCCGTATCTACGGCCTCGCTTTTGAAACCGGCGCTGATCTCGACGCATATCTAAAACAAATGGAGGAAGCCAAGAAACGCGACCACCGCAAGCTTGGCAAAGAGCTCGAGCTTTTCACTATTATCGACGAGATAGGTGCAGGACTTCCTCTCTTTTATCCAAAAGGTGCGCTTCTTCGTAAAAACATTGAGGGGTTTGTAGGTGACCTCCAGCGTGCGCGGGGATACCAAGACATTTGGATTCCCCATATCACCAAGGGAACGCTCTACGAAATTTCAGGGCACCTTTCTAAATATGATGCGATGTACACGCCGATGAAAATCGACGAGAATGACTACTATTTGAAGCCTATGAACTGTCCGCATTTCATGATGCTGTATCGCACCCTCCCTCATTCATATCGCCAGCTTCCCGTGCGCTACACCTCGACGACCACAAACTACCGTTATGAAAAGTCTGGCGAGCTCTCAGGGCTCACGCGTGTGCGCTCTCTCACGCAGGACGACTGTCATGTGTTTGCACGCCCTGACCAAATCGAAGCCGAGATCGACCTCATGCTCGGCATGATCAAAGAAGTCTATGCGGCATTTGGTCTTGATGATTTTTATGTTCGTATCTCGCTGCGTGACTCAAAAAATAAAGAAAAATATATCGGAAGTGATGAGGTCTGGAGCACGGCCGAAAATGCTCTGCGTACTATTGTAAAAAAGACTGGGTGGAAATACGAAGAAGCTGAAGATGAAGCCGCATTCTACGGCCCCAAGCTTGATTTTATGTTCAAAGATGCGATTGGACGCCAGTGGCAACTTTCAACCATTCAGCTCGACTTTAACCTCCCTGAACGTTTTGAACTCGACTATGTAAACGAAGCCAATGAAAAAGCACGTCCAGTCGTTATTCATCGTGCGATACTCGGTTCTACAGAACGATTTATGGGCATTATGATCGAGCACTTTGCCGGCAACTTCCCTCTTTGGCTTTCACCCGTGCAAGTAAAGATTCTTCCTATTAGTGAGAAATTTTCAGAATATGCGGAGAAGGTTCGTACGGAACTTGTAGGTGCAGGTATGCGTGTTGAACTTGATGACTCAAACGAAAGCCTCGGCAAGCGCATCCGTGTTGCCAAGACAGAAAAAGTTCCCCTCATCCTCGTGCTCGGTGAAAAAGAAGCCGAAGCAGGTACCGTAACCGTAGAAATGCGTGGTGCTGAAAAGGGTGAGACACATACCCTTGCAGACTTTATAAAGCACACGTTGGGTGACATTGAAAAGAAAGCAATCTGGTAAAACATACAAAAAAGGCGATGCCAGTCGGCATCGCCTTTTTTGTATGTACCTATTTCTTACACTCAGTACATTCTCCTTCCTCACACTTTCCACCCTCGCATTTCATTTCCTCACATGAACCACCCTTGCACATACCTCTCATACCACGCATTTTGCATGAGCCCATGTGCTTTACCGCAAAACCAACAAAGATGAGAGCGATTGGCCAAATAAGGTTCCAGTCAACCATAACACCAATATTTTTCAAAAGTGCAATAACACCAACGAATATCAATACAAGACCTGCTAATTTCATATATAAATTATTAACTATTAATATACCTAGTATACCACGCGAATGAGTCTATGGGGAATACTACTTCACAATAATCGTCCCAAGCTCTTTCTGGCTATTGCGATTTACATACCACCACGTCCCTGCCGTTAAAAACGTAAAATCGTACGTTCCTCCGCGCCCCACAGAAACAGTCTGATTAAATTCACGATAGACCTGACTATTCTGATCAACCGTAGTGAGGCTCATCGCTTTGTTAGAGTTATTTACAAAGTGTACTGACTTACCTCTTGCAATCTCAAGCTTTGCGGGGACGAAACCACTGTCTGTGTACGAAACGAGGTACGCGCCACTTTTGGTCATCGTGGGAGCACTCTCTGATTTCGTGGTTGTAGTTTTGGGTGCGGAGGTCGTAGTTTGAGTAACCTTTGCCACCGGAGTCGGTGTTGTCGTTGCTTGTTCCGTGCCGTTAGGAACATTACCTTGTTCTTCGGGCGCGATAGCTGCACGCTTACCAAACCAAAATGCTCCATAAAGTGCCACAACGGCTACAATAACGGCAATAATGTATTTTTTATTCATAGGATAATTATACGCCCATATTCACAAAATACCAATAAAACAAAATTATTTTTGCGTATTATACCTTGGAGCGAGCCGTTCCCTTTTCTGGTGCCTTGCGCAGGCTGGCGAGCCGAGCGGAGCAACCCAGCCCTCGCTAGCGAGGGCTGGGTATGCGTGCAACAGAAAAGAGAATGGCGAGCGGACTTTAGGCATCAATATTCGCCATCTTGGCGTTGGATTGGATAAATGACTTGCGTGAAGCAACATCCTCACCCATCAACACATCAAATGCTTTGTCAGCGTCCACGGCATCCTCGATACGCACCTGTTTAAGGATGCGTCTCTTTGGGTCCATCGTGGTCTCCCAAAGCTCCTCTGGATTCATTTCACCGAGACCCTTGTAGCGCTGGAGTGATACCTTCGGCTCACGCTTCTTTCCCTTCTCCTCTGCTTCAGCAGCAACCTCTTCCTCTGTTCCCTCAAATTCCTCCTCTTCCCCTTCTTCCACCACTTCAAGTAAACTTACATCCTTACCAAGGTACGCGATTTTTTCAGCCTCGCTGTACACATACGTAATCTCTTTACCTTTTTTAATCTTGTAGAGTGGTGGCTGAGCGATGTAGATAAATCCACCCTCGATGACCGGTTTGAAGTAGCGATAAAAGAGCGTTAGGAGAAGTGTACGAATATGTGCACCGTCGACGTCTGCATCCGTTGCAATAATAATCTTGTGATAGCGAAGTTTTGAAATATCAAAAATATCACCAATACCCGTACCCATTGCTACCACGAGCGAGCGAATCTCCACCGACGCAAGCATCCTGTCGAGGCGTGCGCGCTCTACATTCAAAATCTTACCCTTGAGCGGGAGGATTGCTTGCGTCCTACGGTCGCGACCTTGCTTTGATGAGCCACCTGCGGAATCTCCCTCAACGATGAATACCTCAGAATCTTCAGCCTTTGATGTCTGACAGTCAGCGAGCTTACCCGGAAGTGTAAGGCCTTCGAGGGCACCCTTGCGCATCACGCTGTCCTTTGCGGCCTTTGCAGCCTTGCGCGCACGAAGCGCGATGATAACTTTGTTGACGATAGCGCGAGCATCCTCGGGATTTTCCTCGAGGAACATACCTAGTGCCTCACCAAAGACTTTTTCAACAGCACTGCGTGCCTCGACGCTACCCAATTTACCTTTGGTTTGTCCTTCAAACTGAATCTCGCGCATTTTTACCGAGATTGCGGAGGTCAAGCCTTCGCGAACATCGTCCGCCGTAAAGTTTTCCTCGTTCTCTTTGATGAAATTATTTTTGCGGCCGTATTCGTTTATCTTGCGGGTGAGCGCCGTACGAAAACCCGTGACATGAGTACCTCCCTCCATATTGTAAATATTGTTTGCAAAGGCGAGCTCGCGCGATGAAATATCATCGATGTATTGGATTGCTACTTCAACCTGCACGCCGTCAACTTCTTTGTCGACATAACAGATATTCTTGTGAATTGGTTTTTGGTGCTGATTATAAAAACGAACAAGGGAAACCAATCCGCCGTCAAAGTAAAAACTCATTGAAGGAACCTCAAGTGACAGATCCTCAAAATAAACAACATTATCAAGTTTGAGCTTGCCTGCATATTCGCGCGCATCAAGGATTGCTATATGGAGACCCTTGACCAAGTATGCCTGCTGGCGCAAATGGTTCACAATCTGGTTCCAGTTCCAGCCCATCTCCTTAAAGATCAGCTCATCAGGTTCAAACGTAACAATAGTACCACGGAACTTGGTAGTGCCGATTTTCTTAACGGCTGCTTTCCTCTTGCCACGCTCGTACTCCTGCATATGAATACCACCGTCGCGATGCACGCGAACCTCAGTGTAGACTGAGAGTGCATTCACGACCGATGCACCCACACCGTGCAGACCACCTGAAACTTTGTAGCTCTCTCCTTCGAATTTACCTCCGGCGTGGAGGGTCGTCATAATGGTCTCGAGTGCTGAGACTTTTGTCTTAGAATGAATATCAACAGGAATACCGCGACCGTTGTCGACGACGCGCACGCGATTACCGGGGAGAAGCACTACCTCGATACGATCAGCAAAACCGCCCATCGCCTCGTCGCGTGAGTTGTCAAAAATCTCCCATATGAGATGATGAAGGCCCTCGGGTCCCGTCGACCCGATATACATACCCGGGCGCTTACGTACAGGCTCAAGCCCTTCAAGGACAACAATATCCTCTGCTCCATACCCCACTGTTTTTTCGTCTTTTTTGGCCATAAATTTATTCAAAAAGAAAAAGCGCCATGCTTTTGTGTGTTCATTATACCAAAATATTTAGCTTTTTGCTAACAGGTAAATCATTGACATATGCATGTTTTATGTGTATAATTGTATATAGGTTCATTCAATCTAACTTCCAAAAAAGGAGAGTAGTATGGCGGCAGAGAAAGTTACGGTTGCGTGCGGGGTGCTTACCAACCACAAGCACCTAGGCGGTCTTTTGGGGACACTAAGGGGTTCAGAGCTCGCAAAACACTTGGCAAAACCAACTGAAGTAATATTTGTCGATGAAGGTTTCCAGGTCACCCTCTACGTTAAGGACTATGCGGACTTCTTAATACGATCCTCGCTGGAATACGGAATGCTCCATCCGTGGAGTGCTCAATTTAAAACCGAAGGCCCCGCTTAGGTTCTTCTCTCAAGACCCCTAGATTCGTCTAGGGGTCTTATTTGCGAGCATTTCACCTTCTCCCGAGGAAAACACAAAAAATAAAACCCCATGCACCTAAATGCATGGGGTTCAAATCTACCTGCTTGGTAAAAAGAGATACCGTTAGAATAACGCAAAGACCGCAGCGCCCTCTGTCAACATACTGAGTAACGTCAACGCATATTTAGTCCTGAGTTGACTCGCCACTACCGTAGCAACAGCAGCGATGAAGAGAGCAACGAGCGCTATATCACCGATGGCCACAACACCTGTTTTTGAAGCAACAGACACAACAGCAATAAGCGCAATTAGTATGGTTGTAACAGCAGCGGCAAGCGCAGCTATATGACCCTTGTTGGTTGTTGCCAAAACAGCAGTAGCAACAAAAAGAATCCCTATGGCAGTTCCCAAAAAGCCAACAGTGGGTGACCCAAAGCCAATCGAACGACTGACAAAAGACGCAACCACGCAGAACGCCAACGTTGCTAGCTCCCAACCTATTAATTTTTTCACGAATATCTCCTTGTAAAAGAACGATGTGGCCTTTGCCACGGATTTATACCATTAACAAAAACCCTACTCCTTTGTATATTATATACAAATATAAGGATTTTGTCAAGTAGCTTAATTTGGTTATTCTACTTTGCTTTTTACCGAAATAGCCATACGGCGCCACGTGGAGCGAAAAATCTCAATGGGTACAAACTGGCTTTCGCCGCGTTCGCGGGTGCGGCTATCGGGGTCATGATAATAAAAGCCGTCAACACCTCTCCCCCGTCCTTTGAAGCCGACCAGCACCACCATATGAAACTTATCGGCTTCCTTAAAACGTCTAATCGCCGATACAATGACTGGTCTCCCTGCGCGAAGTTCGCTCACCAAAAATGCTATCCCCTCTTTATTGAGCTTGTAGGCAGTTTTTATGTCGGTAGTACGCCACTCTGCGCGGGCGAGTTTCATGCCATACTTCCCCGCAAGCGCAATGAGTCCGCTATGAATCCATCCCGACGGACCGTACGCACCGAGCGCAACCCCATCTTTTATCATTTCATCAAGCGACGGCGTCTTGGTCCCCTCTGCCTCAAGGAGTATCTTCAGACACGCAATCCCACACGCACGACTCTGCCACGCAGGGTCTTTAACATCAAGAAACTGCGAGTAGTAAGGAGTGGTGAGCAACATAATTAGCGTACCTCAAAGTTTTCCTTCACGAGTGCCGCGGTGATGCGCTCCATCACGGCATTTACCTCTTCGTCAGAGAGGGTTTTTTCGTAGGATTGAAATACCAGATTGAATGCATAGGAAGTTTTCTTGGCACCGTCGAATTCTTTGGTAAAAACATCAAAAAGGCGTACTACGCGCAGAAGTTCACCACCTTCGCGGGTAATGGTCCCTCGCAAAGCGTCACTCTCTACTCCTTCTGGAGCCCAGAGCGCAATATCGCGAAGCATAAAGGGGTACGCCGATGGCTTTGTATAACGAACCGAAACCGCCTTGAATGGCGTTGCTGATTTTGGCTCGGGAAGTTTTTCAAGAAGCGCGCCGAGGTCAAACTCAAAGACCCCCGATGAGAATACTCTTTCAACAGAGACGCCGAGCACTTCACTCAAAATCTTTTGTGCTTCTTCAAGTGCTGCACGCGTAAGTGCATCTTTCTTCTTGCCACCCTTCGTGAGCTCTACACCAATCGCACACGAAAGTTTTTCTTTCATCACTGCGGGGAATACATTACCAATCTCAAAAATCTTTATGTCATCAAGGGCAAGGAGTGGCGCATTGCGTGCATTGAGTACGAGTGACTGCGCGAGCCCTGTTGCAAGATCCTTTCTTAAAAATCCCTTGTCTTCAGCGATAGGATTAGCAACCCCAAACACTCCCTCGTTTTGGAAGGAATAGGTAAATACCTCGTAGAACCCCCGTGTTGCGAGCGTGTCACGGATAAGGTTCGCATAGTAGTACGCCTTAAGGGGTCGAGCATCAAAAGAAATATCATCAAGTCCCGCAGGCGTAATCTTATCAAACCCGTACACACGACCAATCTCCTCGGCGAGGTCTTCTTTAATACGAAGGTCAAGGCGCTCAAGTGGAATGGTTACGACCAAACGCGGCTCTGCGGGCACCGCGATGCGCCGCACGCCAACAATATTTTTAAATCGTGCACTCTCGGCAACTGACTCAATAGCAACCCTATTTTCGTTATATCGTGACGAATGAATAAGCTTGCCATCACCGAGATACATACCGACATGGTCGACACCTTGAGGAATCTTTGCGCCCTTCATCCATTCAACACTCTCGTAATAAATATTATCAGTGCCGCTGTTGGAGAAAATAAGGTCACCAGGTTGCGCTGAATCTAGGGCGACTTCCTCTCCGAACACGAGCTGGTCGACACTAATACGTGGGATAGCGACCCCTGCCTCTTTCCAGAGGTATGCGGTGAATGACGCACAATCAAATGTGCCTGGAGCGTCATAGAGTACGCTTGCACCATACTTGTAGGGCTTCCCCACGAGAGTCGGAGCTATTGTCACCACCTGCGCGCGAGGGTCGTCTACTATCTCGTATTCAAAACCAAGTCGTGCAAGAATGCTCTCGGCCTCCTTCTGGGACATACTGGTGCCCAAAATACCGTTGAGCTCCGAAACCGCAATGCCAACCTTGTAGTTTTTTAATGGTCGCGCGAGTACGTCCACCGTTTCGCCTACCTTTGCCTCGGGGCACATTTCAAGAAGGAGCTCCGTTGCAAGGACCATCGCCTCTTCTGCGAGGACTGGTGAAATATCATGTTCAAAACGGCGCGAAGAGTCTGTGCGAATCCCCACACGTGCCGAAGTCTTGCGCGTGCTTACGGCGTTAAAGTTTGCGGCTTCAAAAATAATTGACGTGGTATTACTATCCACCCCTGCGTCTTTACCGCCTTTGACACCAGCAATGGCGAGTACACGATCTTTGTCTGCTATAACTAAAGTCTCTGAAGTCAGCGTCAGGTCCTTATCGTCGAGCGTCATCATTTTTTCACCCTCCTTTGCTGTCCGTACTGAAATCTCAATCACCCCACCTTCTGCTTGTGCAAGCTTACCAGCATCAAACGCATGCATTGGCTGACCAAGCTCAAGCATCACGTAGTTGGTGATGTCGACAATGTTGTTAATACTTCTCTGTCCCACCGACTCGAGACACTCACGAAGCCATGCAGGAGAAGGTCCAACTTTTACACCTTCAACCATACGTCCCATATACCGTGGACAAAGTTTTGCGTCCTCGACCGCAACGCGAAGCGCTGTTACGGTATCCGACTTTTGACTTTTGACTTTTGACTTTTGACTTTCGAGCGGTACTCCGCTCAAAACTGAAATCTCGTGCGCAATACCTTTGTGCGCAAGGAGGTCATGCCCGCGATCAGGCATAATCTTTAAATCAAATATCGTATCATCTCCTTTTTTCTCCGCCCCTTCAACTTCACACAGGTGCTTCATAAAAAGCGCGGAGACCTCCTCGGGCGAAGGAATTTCTTTATCAAAATGTGACGCAAGCCACTTGTAGGAAATGGGGATATTCATATGACTGATTTTAGCGAGCGGAGCGACATTAAAATCGTTACCCAGCCCTCTCTGGTAATACGCGTTTCTTTAATCCGTTCCACGCACTACCATATTGCTTTAGTTTTTGCTCTCGTTCGCGAGCTAATTTTTCAGAACTATAAGCCTCGTAATAAATCAACGTACACTTATATTCTCGTGAATGCTGCTCAAACCTTCTCGCTAGGTCGTTAGTATAACCTATGTACAGCTTTTTGTCTCGCTCGAGTATATATGTGTAGTACATAATATTGAGAGGGCTGGGTTTGAAAATTATAGTCGTTTTACTCCTTAATTTTCTAAAATTGATTTACGAGACGGAGGTCTCCCGCATACAAAAGACGCACATCATCAATACCATACTTTTGCATCACGAGGCGGTCGACGCCCACACCAAAGGCGATGCCACGATATTTACGAGGGTCGATACCTCCTGCCTGCAGGACGTTTGGGTGAACAACACCAGCACCCATAACCTCAATCCACCCCGTCTGCTTACATACATTACAGCCCGCACCACTACACTTCACGCACGACACGTCAATCTCGACACCAGGCTCAACGAACGGAAAGTAGCTCGGGCGCATACGTACCGTAGCCGTTGCGCCATACAAGCGCTTGAAAAACTCATCGAGAATATCTTTCAGGTGCGCAAGGGAGACATTCTCGCTCACTACGAGGCCTTCAATTTGATGAAACTGTGTTTCGTGCGTTGCGTCGGTTGCTTCATAGCGGTACACTTTGCCAGGCACAATGATTTTGAATGGTGGCTGATGCGTTTCCATATAATGCACCTGCACCGCCGAAGTGTGCGTACGGAGTACTGTCTGTGGCACGTCCTTCACCCAAAAGGTATCCTGCATGTCGCGCGCAGGGTGATCCTTGGGGACATTCAAAGCATCAAAGTTGTAATGCTCACTCTCAACCTCCGAACCATCGGCAACCTCAAAACCCATCGCCACAAATGAGTCGACTATTTCACGCATAACCTGCGTCAAGGGGTGCAGATGTCCTTTTAGTTTCTCTTCCATATCTCCCATATTACACGAAAACCCCCGCCTAACCAAACGGTTAGGCGGGGGTTTTCGTTCTGGAGCCAGAAGTCGGGATCGAACCGACGACCTATTGTTTACAAAACAATTGCTCTACCAACTGAGCTATTCTGGCACATATGAGTTTCTAAAGTTGAAAAGTTCATAAAGTTAAAAGCGGGCTCGCATTCACTTTACAAACTTTATGAACTTTATAAACCTTCTGACTTTATTGACTTTTTGTATTCTGCCACATCTCGGAGAAAAAAGGAAACTGAACCTTTTTTGTGGATTGCTCCCTTCCCCTTCACCATATCAAACCACTTGCTATGGCGCGCTTTGAGCTTCTGTCCAAGTATCAACGTAAGGTGCAGCACCTCATGAGCAACGGTATAAAAAAGTGCTACAAGAAATGCTCGTGCCTGCGCTGCATACTTCTCCACGACGACGCGCCACCACACATGTATCGCCTCATACAGCTTGCCGTGAAGCTCTTTTTCTACTCCTTCGATGAGAGAGAGCTTGAGCTCACGGAGTGATATCAGCTTCCACACGACCATCCCTACGATGACCATGAGCGAGAGATAAAATAATGTAATGATAGCGATCATAGGGGTAGAATTTAGAATATAGAATTTAGAATATAGAATTTAGAATTGGACTCGTATTCCTTCCATATTCAAAATTCAGAATTCTATATTCTGCCCAGAACTACTTTGCGACCGAGAAGCGCGAGAAACGTGACACGGCAATCTTTTCACCAAACTTCTGCACACCACCATCAATAAGCTCCTTGATAGTAATGTCCGGATTCTTGATGAACGCCTGACCAAGGAGGGTGCGCTCTGCAAAGTACGTAGTGAGCTTGCCCTCCATCATCTTTTCTTGAATGTCAGCAGGCTTGCCTGACTCTTCAACTTCCTTCTTGAACATTTCAATAACCTTTGCACGCACCTCCTCGGTAATCTCTGACTCTTCGATGTATGCAGGATTTGTTGCGGTGATGTGCATCGCAATATCACGCGCGAGTGCGATAAACTCATCGTTACGTGCTACGAAATCAGTCTCACAAGAAAGCTCGATCAGGGTACCTACGGTCTTGTTGCTGTGAATATACGCATCAACAACACCGGCGCCAAGCTCGCGGTCACCCTTTTTTTCAGCGATGCCGGCACTCTTTTTGCGCAAGATAAGGAGGGCCTTTTCTTTGTCGCCACCTGTTTCCTCGAGTGCTTTTTTACACTGCATAACAGAAACTCCTGTCATATCGCGCAATTCTTTGATTTGTTCGGTTGTGATCATGAGATAAGTCGTAAAGTTAAAAGTCTAAAGTCAAAAGTAAATTCAATTCTAAATCTAGGCTGTACGGCCAGCCTTGTATGCGTCAACGATTTGTTTGACGAAGAATGCGATACTTGAAACCGAGCTGTCGTTGCCGGGGATAGAGAAATCGGCATCACGCAAATTACAGTCTGAGTTAGAGAGCGCTACTACGGGGATACCGAGAAACTGTGCCTCCTTGAGGGCAATCGATTCTTTTTTAGGATCGATAATAAAGAGTGCTGCAGGAATGTCTTTCATTGAAACGATACCGGCAAAGTTTCTCTCGAGGCGCTCGATGTCCTTGTCGATAAGGAGGCGTTCCTTTTTTGTGTAGATAGCAAGCTCGCCTCTCTCGCGCTGTGCGCGAAGGTCTTCGAGACGTGCAACACGCTTTTTGATCTCAGGGAAGTTGGTGAGTACACCACCAACCCAACGCTCAACAACGAGTGGCATGTCGATTGACATCGCGCCGTCTTCAACAGCCTTCTTTCCTTCGTTCTTGGTACCCACAAAGAGGATTTGCTTGTTGCCTGTTGCGAGCGACTTTACAAACTCCTTGGCACGCTCAAGCTCAACGCTTGTCTTTTCAAGGTCCATGATCTCAACGCCGTTCTTGACGCCAAAGATAAATGGCTTAACTGATGGATGGCGACGTGAACGCGAATAACCGAAATGTGCCCCTGCGGCAAACATGTCGGTAATAAGTGCTTCGTTCTGTACTGATTTGGTCATAAATTATTAAATTAGCTAGGTTTTATGGTTTTAAACGTCCAAAAGAGCACTCTAGCCTTACCCTTTTGCAACTCATTGTAGGCCATATACTACCAGACGATGACCTAAAATGCAAGGTCTTATTTCTTTATTCTTCCTCCGCGTCCCCTACCGTTCCCGCGGCGCAGGCTAGGGCAATAGCATCAATATTACCGGCAAACACCTTTTCGATATTGCTCCATGACTGCTTGATGCGGTGGTCGGTGATACGGTCCTGGAGCACGTTGTAGGTACGAATCTTTTCCGAGCGGTCACCAGTGCCAATCTGCCCTTTGCGGTCTGCCGAAACATCGCTTTCTTTTTTTACTCGGTCAATATCCTCGAGTCGTGCCATGAGCATCGACATCGCTTTTTCGCGATTCTTGACCTGGCTACGCTCGCTCGTACAGCGCACCGCAAGACCGGTCGGCTTGTGAATAATACGCACGGCCGTCTCCACCTTGTTCACGTTTTGTCCGCCGGCACCCCCCGAACGCGAAAACTCCATCTCGAGGTCAGCGGGATTGATTTCAAAACTCTTTACCGGGAATACGGGGAGTACGACTACCGATGCGGTTGAGGTGTGAATGCGACCCGCCTTCTCGGTCGCAGGAATGCGCTGTACGCGATGCACGCCTGTCTCAAAGCGGAGCATGTCGTATGCGTCTTTGCCTTTGATTTCAAACGACGCTTCCTTGTAGCCGCCCATTTCGCTTGGTGACTCATCAAGTTTTTTGAACTCCCATCCTTTCTTTTCTGCAAAGTATTCGTACATCATCGCAAGGTCCTGCGCAAAGATAGCCGCCTCTTCCCCGCCGGCACCCGCGCGGACTTCCAAAATAATTTCTTTTGGCTTTACCTCTTCCTCTTTATCGCCCTCGATAATATCCGTCATTTGCTTTTCGAGTGCCTCAATCTGTGCACGGAGTGTCACAAGCTCGCCCTCGCCAAGCTCTGCCATAGATGGGTCACTCTCTATCATCACCCGCACAGAAGACTCTTCGCCGAGCAAGCGCTCATATTCATCTGCGAGGTATTTTGTCTTATGGTTGGCTTTGAATGTCTCGAGGTTCATAATTTAGTATTCTATCATGCAAAAAGAAAACCCACACAGAGAAAGCCTGCGTGAGTTTACTTGACTTCGCTACTTCTTTGCAGCAGCCTGGCGCTTCTTGAAACGCTCTACACGACCTGCGGTGTCGATAGTCTTTTCCTCGCCGGTAAAGAATGGGTGGCACGAGCTACAGATCTCAACATCAATCTTTGGCATCGTTGAACCAACAGTGAACTTCTCGCCGCAGGAGCAAGCAACCGCTGATTCAGTGTGGTATGTGGGGTGGATTTCTTTCTTCATATTAAGAGACTTTACCAGATGAGTCGGTTTTTTGCAAGCCCCCACACCAATACCTGCATAGCTTTTGTTCTGTTGAGCGACAAGCATTAAAGATTGAAACTAGATAATTTGTGCTTATATGAGTATTTAGGTACTACAAAAGCAGAACCATGCAGGTATTGGTGTGGGGGCAAGTGTATGGTAAAAAATATGCGCTATACTAACGATATGCAGAAAAAAGCCCTTATTCTCATTATTTTTGCCCTTATGGCGCTGGCGGGCGACGAATTGTCGGTGCGCATAAGCGAACCCCCTTTGGGCACCCAAGAGGCACGCTCTCTTGTCACCATTCCTGCCCCCGTAAAATACTCGGAAGGTTTCGCTACGGCGATCCGAACAATTGATGGCGACACTATTGTTATTGACATAAACGGCACTCAAGAAAAAGTCCGCCTCATCGGCGTCGATACTCCCGAGGCTGTCGACCCCCGCAAGCCCGTACAATGCTTTGGGAAAGAAGCATCAGTGTTCACCAAAAATCTCCTCGAGGGTAAGCGGGTTCGCCTCGAGGCCGACCCCTCACAAGGTGACCGCGACAAATATGGTCGCCTCCTTCGCTATGTATTTCTCTCCGACGACACTTTTGTGAATAAAGAAATTATCGCCCAAGGCTACGGCCACGAATACACCTACCGCGCCCCCTACCAACATCAAACCGATTTCAAAACTGCTGAACGCTTCGCCCGCGAACAACAAAAAGGTCTCTGGGCGCCGGGTGTGTGTGGGTGAACATCTTGAGGCAAGCACTTCATCTGCTTTGGTATCTCTACTTGGACATTACTTTTACTTGGACATCGGATGTCCAAGTAGAGATATTACTCTAGTAAATATCCTTCCATTTTTTTCATTTCCACTTTCTTTTTTATCATATCCTCAACGGAACTCTCAGCAAATTTTTGGTACTCCCTTACGCTCTTGTACTGTTCAAGAATGATATCCTTATTGCAAAAATCGCCTTTCGACTTCCTTGTATATTCTCCCCAACTTGACCGACTTTTCACCAGTTTGGAGTCCTTACCTCCAAGCTGGTGAACACGGTCATTCAGATTCACATAGGCACTCGCATGCAAAAGATACTCGTTCGAATCAATATGCACTGCCTTAAATTTCCCCTGAAACAACACGCCACTTCTTTTATTTTTGTTATTGAAATACTTTGTGTAACCATTCCCTAACCGCTGCATAAATTTTTCTATCCCTTTGTCAGAAACTTGCTCAAGAATAAAATGGTAATGATTCGGATTCAAACAATAACATATAAAATTAACTAGCTTCAACTTGGACATCGGATGTCCAAGTTGGTCGGTTGAATCACTTTTGTTTTTAATAAAGGAATTCTGGTAGATGCTGCCGATTGGATCAATAACATTAAACTCTTCCATGCTCTGCATAAAACGATTTAAGTCATCCTCATCAGAAAAGACTATGCGTTTATCAACGCCTCGATTGTAAACATGATAAAACTCGCCGTTTTCAAAAGGAATTTTCCTCATATAGAACCATAATAGCACTTGGACATCGGATGTCCAAGTGCTATTGGATGGTTTTGAACACAACGGGTTTAGTGCTGTTACATACGTAGAGCAACTTTTGAAAGCGTTTGCGGTCGCCATCACTTAAAAATATTTTTGATTTATTGTTACCACGATTATATACGTGATAAAACTCATTGATAGAGAATTCAAAATTCCTTTGCATAAAACCATTATACTGTAAGGCCTAAATTTTCCAAGGGGAGTCCTTGGAAATACAAAATGAATTTTGTATTTTTTAATTTTTTCCATTTGGGTATTCTCTCGATTTGGAGGCCTTGCCTCCAAATCTTACGGTTGCGACTCGACAGCTACCGGAGCTGGGTCTGCTACTGCTGGTGTGGGCTCAGCAGGTGCCAGCTCGGGGGTTGGCTCTGGTGCTGGCGCTTCAACTACCGTAGGTTCGGGCTCGGGGGTCGTGGCTACCGGGGTTTCTGGTGTTTGAGTGGGCTCTGTGGGTGCTTCTGGGGTTGATTCAGGGGCTACTTCAACAGCAGGTGCTTCTGCGGGAACCTCTGAAGGTGCCGGTGTTTCTGGTTCTGCTGGGGCTTCTGGCTCTGGGGTAGACACTACTATTGGTGTGCCGCACTCCCCTGCGGTGGTCTTTTGTGCGCCACTCACAACAGAGAGACAGTATGGTGCCCCCGTTGTTTCGTCGTAGAGAGTGATACCTGTTCTCTTGTCTGGAGAACCAATCTTTGCCGTCCCGCGGACTTCCAAGTCCGCAACCACCATCCTGCCCCACTCATCAATACTCCACTTTGCTGCGGAGCCACGGATTGCTTTCACATTAACAATTTCTTGG
This sequence comes from Candidatus Yonathbacteria bacterium RIFCSPLOWO2_01_FULL_47_33b, assembly GCA_001823575.1. GTDB lineage: Bacteria > Patescibacteriota > Minisyncoccia > Phycocordibacterales > UBA1550 > UBA1550. The sequence goes on from MHUW01000021.1 coordinate 38,757, forward strand.
TCGTTTAAATCAACACCAGCGGAGATGAACTTGATCCTGCCGGTAACGTCTTCTACACTCCAGAATGAGGATTCGCCGACACCGTCGACAATAGTACCACCAGATATACTGGCATCGAGTTTTGCAGCAGCGAGGTTCACAAACACGAGTATCTTGCCCTCTGCGCCCGAGAAGTCCTCGAGGGCGGTACCGACGATAGCACGTGTAGTGGTTGCCTTCATACCACGACCAGGAGTCGACGAGAGGGCAATAGGGTCACCGACTTTAATCTCTCCGCCTTCGTTGGTAACTTTTACCAGTACACGCCCAGAGAGCGCTACTGGTTTGAACTTGGTAGCAAGGTCAAGCCCTGTCGTGTCGCCCAGGAGAACACCCGGGTTTGTTGAGACAATACCGATGATTCTGTTTCCTCCTTCGGAGGTTGCTTTTTCAATGGAAGCACTGAGAGACTCACCGATGGAAGCCGGAATCTCGTCCTTGTATGTGGTGTTTAATTTTTCTTTGTCTTGAACACGTTTTATTTGTTCTGTTGAAGTAAGCGAAGAAGCAACCATTACAATGTCTCCT
>MHUW01000022.1 GCA_001823575.1 Candidatus Yonathbacteria bacterium RIFCSPLOWO2_01_FULL_47_33b
CATAAGGTATGGTACTGTCGTGATAGTATTAAATATCCACGCAAGCTCTGTCACCTCGGGTACGTCGGACTGAAGAAAAATTGTTGTCTTTTTTGGATCAACGCCGATGACGAGATAATCCATTACGAGGTCGAGGGTAAGCTTGCGCAAAAGCTCCCCATCCGACACGCTCGTGAGCGCGTGGTAGTTGGCAACAAAAATAAACTGACGATAGTCGTCCTGGTGGTCCACAAACTGGCGCATAGCACCAAAATAGTTACCAATATGGGCAGTCCCCGTTGGTTTAACCCCCGAAAGTAGCGTTTTTTGCATTTCCTTATACTACCAGAAAAGCAGAGGATTTTGAAGGGGTGTCACAAACCTACGAGCATCAAAATTACCTTTTTATTAAAAATAATATACTCCACACTAAAAACTCCTTGAAGCATATGCTTAATTATTCAACAAACCAAGAAAAAATTTTTTGTTCTTGGTTTGTTGAATTTTGGCTTACTTTGGCTTCAAAGATTTTTCTAGGAAAATCTTTTTTGCTAATCTTATGACCCAAGGGGCCATCTGAGCCTTTTACTGTATATTCAGTATTTTTACTTCTTGAGACACTAATCCACTCAACTGGATTATGAACATCATTTAAAATCTCTTTTAATTCTTCAAAACTTAGAGCAAGTATTCCATCCTCACCACAAACTAATAGCAAAAATACATCTCCTATTTTATTTTTTATTTCCAGAATCTCGTCCTGATGCTCCTTTGCAAAACTAAATCTCCATGGGGACATTCTCTTTGTGGAATGTTTAATAAACAACCCAATATTCTTATTTAACACATAAGAAGCGTTACTTGGACTTGAGAAGGGTTCAATAATGACCCCATGCCCTGATTCGTGAAGTAATTTTGTCAATACTGCTCCATGGTAAAATTCAAATTCTTTAATCATTTTTTAGGTATTTTTAAGAATCGAATACTCCCTTCATATTTATAGAATACGCGAGCTTTTCTCGATTCATTGAACAATACAAACACATGGTGCATTGCACTTGGAAATTTGTTTTCTTCCCTGTCATATTTACCAATAAACCCCTTTGAACGAACAATATTCTCCGCATCATCCATCTCACGCCCAGAGATATCTTTAGGCACATGGACAGCAATTGACTCACTACCGAGTGGACAAAAACTTTCAATATAATTGATTAGGTATTTAGGGAGGCAATTTTCACCTAAAAGTTCCGAAAGCGCTTTTATTTTTTGCACTGGGTTAATATTTTGAACAAGAATTTCATTTATGGTATCAGGCTCAAAATCAAAAATGTTAAAACTCATTTCACCTTTATCTACAATAACATTTGTTTTGTCTATACTACCACTAGCTACAGCAGTAATTCTTTCTCCGTCTAACCATACAGGCGACCTCTTGTTTTGCTTTCTTGATTCAAGCGACAATCTGTGAAATATAAAACATTTTTGCCAATCTAGATAAAGTGTCTTAGGGATTACCAATTCAAAATAATTCAAATAATCACCGCGTGATCCAAACATCCTCGCTCTTTGGATGTAGGTATCTTGTTGAAGTTTATGCTTTACATCTCTCGTAAAGAACATAGTTAATAAATTATTAAAAGTAACTCCACGGGAAACAATATTTCCGCCAATAATAACCGTGAATGGAGCAGTTGGGTCAGTTGCAGTTCTATTGTCTGCCGCGTTAACCTCCTTATCGCTGTTCATTACAACAATATTATTTCTATCGCTGTTTGCTATGGCATATTTTGTAATTTCATCTGCATGTTCAGGATATCGCTCGTTGGCTATTTCCCATATTTTTTTAAAGTAAGCCTCATGATATTGGTTTCCTTCGTCTTTTAGCGCTTCCAGGGTTTTTACAATTTGTTTGTAATCTACGGTATGGTCTGCCTTCTTGCTACTTGTATGAACAAGCATTGAATAATTTTTTTCTGGGTCGTTTACTGCAACATTTAAATATCCGACGTTCACAATAAAACTAAATAAAGCTTCTCTTAAATGTTTTGGGTCATCTCCTACGTCAGACAAGAATGTCAGCCTAAATGGTATATTTTCAATCAATACGGGGAAAAACACATCTTGCCCTGTGTAATTTGAGTGTGGACGAAAATCAATCCAATGTTCATTTTGATTTTCGTGTGTTTTGTTTAAATCGAGACGGGCGGGTGTTGCTGTAACACCAATGTAAGTACCCTCCGAACCAATTAATTCCCCTGTAAGTTTGTTAATTGTGCTTTTTTCTTTTTTATTTATTTTTGAGTTTGGTGTTGCGTAGTCCGCCTCATCATCAATGACCACTCTGCGAGAGTGCCCATCTAGCTTTTGAATAAGTTTCTGTAAATCTTTTGAATTCTTTTTACAAAAAATAACCCATTGATGGTCCCCAATCTTTACCTCTGCGGGCAATATCTCGCTAAATTTTTTTGGTGACGGGGAAAGACCAGATCTTTGAAAACGTTCTAAATTTTGCCCCAAAAGCTGGACACTATCATTGAGTAGTACAATTACTATTTTAAAATTAAGATCAAGTAATTTAGCTGTTAAAGCAATCATCATCTCTGTTTTACCACTTTGAGGCTCACCGTATATTACAAATGACTTCTGATTATTTGTAATATTTACTACAGCATTTTCAACAACACTTTTTATTCTATCAACCTCTTGATTCATAGAAACGAGCTTAGATAGTCGCCTCTCGTAGCGGTTATTATTTACTGTTCCTCTTTTCATTTCATCTAGATTAAATTCTGACATTGAAATATTTAATTTATTTTTCCATAACCAAAATGTACTCATACTCGTAAGCACATTTTTTATTTGGATTTTTTATACTTGTAAATTTCCCTGTACTTATATCGCGCCAAGGAGTAATCATTTTATTAGGAACTTCCCTTTTTATAATTTGGTATTTTTTAAAACCAATTTTAAGCATTTGTTCAGTTGCCACTTCGGCATTTAGAATATCTACTCCTTTAAGTTGAGTATTGCCGATTACAATACACGCATGTTTACCAGACTTAAGCACGCGATACATTTCTGAGAAAGCCAAGTTCATATCAATAAAATAATTTGATACATCTTTCGAAAGTGCTTTATCTAAAACAAACAAACGATCAACAATGTCTAAACCTATACTACTACCGATTTCTCCTTTTTGTTTATTTTTATAACTCGTTCCAACAAAATTTTTCCTAAATTCAATAAAATTATTCGAGGGGTTCTCCCAATTTTTAAAATTTTGGTTGTCTCCGCCAAACCATAATAGTGTCAACTGATGTAAATCAGCATACTCATATGAAGTTACGTAGGGTGGCGAAGTTACAATTAAATCAACACTATTGTTTTTTAAAGGAAATTTTTTTGTTGAATCTCTCAGTAAAATTTTAGCAGGGGTTTGCAGGTTTTTATCTTTTTTAAGATTTAAATAAAATTGCTGGTTCTTTTTCACCATTGATCTTGCATGTCTCAAAAACGTACTGACAGTTTGTGGATTCTTTTTATTTTTATCAACAGTAGGCTTAGTACTCTTCATCAACCAGCGTGAAGTATTTTTTAAATTATGAGAAAAAGCACACAAGAAGAATTTTTTTATTTTTGTGTCTTTAATTTTTTTAATTTTAGAATAAATAAAATCCAACTCTTTTATTGTCTTTTTCTCAAACCAATAAAGTAGCCTTTCATTTTTAAGGTGATTTTTAGATATCACAGTCTTTTCTTTTAAAAAAGAAATACTTAATCTTTCAAACTCAATATCTAATTTTTCTGGATTTATTGGTGTTACTTTTACCTCAGCTATAAATTGGGCAACAGGATTGATATCAAAACCAAGACTTTTTCTTCCTAACCTTTTTGATTCAACAAGGGTTGTTCCGCATCCACCAAATGGATCAAAAACGAGGTCTCCTTCGGAGGTAAAATCATTCAATAATTTTTCAACAATATTCGGAATGAATTTCGCTGGATATCGATGATAACTGTGTGTTAAGGCGGTGGTCTCTGAACGAGTAACGTCTTTGAACGACCAAGATTTTTTAGGTTCTAGGGCTACAAACGTACTTAGTATATTTTTAATATCCACCGTTGGCATAGTCCTCATTATACAGTCAATGCCTGACAATTACCACCAGGTCAAATTTTTTATATTATCGGAGGTAAACTAAAAAATACTACACGCTCCCCCACCTTTTTTCAATTCCTCAGTAAGCTTCTCGGCTTTGCGGGAGAGTTTGGTGGGGGTTATTATCCCTAAACCCTCTTATCAGCTAGTGCATATACTACGGAACGGTGTGTAATGAGAATAACGAACACTTCTTTTTTCTTTAGCTGAAATACAATACGGTAGTCACCCACTCGTAGACTTCTCAGTCCAGCTAGCGAAAATTGGAGTGGTTTTCCAAAAAATTCAGGGTTACTCGAGAGCTTTTCCTCAATAGCTTTCCTGATAGCGTTTTTATGAACAGATGAAATAGCAGAAATATCATCCACTATTTTTTTATGGTATGTTATCTCAAACATATCCTACTTTCCCCACACTTCTGTGTGCGTCAGTTTTTTCCCTTTTTCTTTCAGTCTGTTGTCAGCAAGCAAAGAAAAAGCCTTGTCCTCTTCCATCATTAACGATATTTTGAGAAGCTCACTAATCTTTGTTGCCTCAGGAACGCGGTCACGCTTTGCAATATGCGTGATCATTTTTTCAACCTCAGGAGCAAGGGTAATATTCAATCTTCGTTTTGTGGTAGCCATATAACAAGTGTATCAAAAGTGTGCCGTTTGTCAACAGTACCTCAAAGGACTAAATCCCCTCCTCTCTTAATTCCTCAATAAGTTTCTCGGCTTTGCGGGAGAGTTTGGTGGGAGTTTTTACTTCGACTTTGATGATGAGGTCGCCGCGGCGTTTGCCGGTGTTGTCGAGCGGTACGCCCTTGTCGCGGATACGGAGAAGCTCGCCCGAGGAGATGCCCTTAGGAATCTTTACTTTTATTTCTCCATCAAGCGTTTGCACAGGATACTCGGCACCGAGGAGTGCGTCGGAGAGCTTCACCAATAAGTTCATTGTGAGATTATGTCCTTCGCGTTTGAATACCTTGTGCGATGCGACGTGGATACGTGCGTAGAGATCACCCGTGGTACCGTTTTGTACGGCCTCACCCGCACCGGTCATACGCAGGGTCTCGCCGTGTTGAATGCCTGCAGGCACGCGAAGCGTGAGCTCCTCGTCTTTGCGGGCTACGCCGTGGCCTTTACAGGTTGTGCATTTCTCCTCGGGAATCTTACCCGTGCCTCCGCACGCTCCACACTCGCGCTCTTGCATAAAGGTACCAAGGAATGACCGTACAGCCTCCTGGATGCGGCCTTGCCCCTTACATTCTGCACAGGTCTTCATCGCCGTACCTTCCTTTGCGCCGGTACCATTACAGGTTGCACACTTTGCCGTTTTGGTCAGACGGACTTTGCGCTCCACGCCAAACACTGACTCTGAAAATGAAATCTCGAGGTCAACAGAAATATCACGCCCGCGACGCACTTGAGCGCCTCTCCCCCGCCCTCCGCCAAAAAAGTCACCAAAGATATCGTTCAGGTCTACCCCTTCAAAACCCTGACCACCTTGGAACCCACCAAAACCTGACGGATCAAAACCTCCCTGTCCGGGGCCAGCACTGCCGTAGGTGTCGTACTCTTGACGCTTCTTTTCATCCGAGAGTATCTGGTACGCTTCACTCGCCTCTTTGAACTTTACTTCATCACCGCCTTTGTCGGGATGATGTTTATGCGCGAGCTTGCGGAACGCTTTTTTAATTTCGTCCTGCGATGCGCCCTTTTCTACGCCCAGTGTTTTGTAATAGTCTTTTGCCATATATTCACTCTGTATCCTATCATTTTACCATGCAATACAAAAAGGTCTCGTACATACGAAACCTTTTTGTAAAATACTTAGCCCTACTTCTTGTCGTCGCCTTCGGTAAACTCGGCATCGCGTACGTTGCCCTCGGGAGTATCACTGGGAGTCTGTGGTGCGCCCTCTTGTGGAGCGTTCTTCATCATCTCTTCGCCAATCTTTGAGAGTTCAGTCGAGAGTTCTACCCCTGCGGTCTTCATAGCCTCGAGGTCAGTGCCTGCGCCTGCGGTCTTTGCGGTTGCAAGCTTGCTCTCTACACTTGCCTTGAGCTCTGCGGACACCTTGTCACCGTTTTCACGGAGTTCTTTTTCTGCGGTGTAGATCATCTGCTCGAGCGTGTTCTTGGTCTCGGCTGCATCGTGTTTCTTTGCATCTTCTTCTGCATTCATCTCTGCTTCCTTGGTCATACGCGCAATATCGTCCTTTGAGAGACCCGAGCTTGCTTCGATACGAATAGACTGCTCTTTACCCGTTGTCTTTTCTTTTGCCTTTACCTGAAGGATACCATTGGCGTCCACATCAAAGGTGACTTCTACCTGCGGAATACCACGTGGTGCCGTAGGAATACCATCGAGCACAAAGCGGCCAAGTGACTTGTTGTCCGGTGCCATAGGGCGCTCACCTTGTACGACGTGAATCTCTACTGAAGTCTGATTGTCAGCGGCAGTCGAGAATATCTGTGAACGTGATGCAGGGATGGTCGTGTTCTTTTCGATGAGCTTTGACGCTACATTACCAAAGGTCTCGATGCCGAGAGAAAGTGGAATAACGTCGAGAAGGAGAATGTCTTTTACATCACCCTGAAGGATACCTGCCTGAATAGCAGCACCAATAGCAACCACTTCATCAGGATTGATCGAACGGTTAGGCTCCTTACCAAAGAGTTCTTTGACGGCGTTAATGATAGCAGGCATACGTGTCTGTCCACCAACCATAATGATTTCGTTGATGTCCTCTTTCTTGAATGGCGAAGCAGCGAGTGCGCGCTTGGTAATCTCGATAGACTTCTGAATGTACTCACTGGCGAGCTCCTCGAGCTTTGCGCGAGAAAGTTTCAACTGCAAGTGCTTTGGGCCTGAAGCATCTGACGTAATGAACGGAATGTTAACCTCTGCGTCAGGCGTTGTTGAAAGCTCATGCTTTGCCTTTTCTGCAGCCTCCTTCAAACGCTGAAGCGCGAGCACATCGGTTGATACGTCGATGCCTGATTCCTTCTTGAACTCATCAGCAATCCAACGAATAATTTTCTGGTCGATATCCTCACCACCCATATGTACATCACCGTCGGTTGACTTCACTTCAATAACATCATCACCCACTTCGAGAACTGACACGTCAAACGTACCTCCACCAAAATCGTACACAACAATCTTCTCGTCCTTCTTTTTATTAAAACCGTATGCGAGGGCTGCGGCGGTTGGTTCGTTGATGATACGCTTTACGTCAAAGCCTGCAATCTGGCCGGCGTCCTTGGTAGCCTGGCGCTGTGAGTCGTTGAAGTATGCAGGTACGGTAATAACCGCCTCGGTGATTTTCTCACCAAGCTTTGCCTCTGCATCCGCCTTGAGTTTCTGAAGCACCATTGCCGAAATCTCCTCGGGGCGGTACTGACGGTCTCCCATCTTTACCATCACACTGCCGTCGGTTGAACGCTCGATACCAAACGCTGCATTCTTTTTGTCGCGCTGCACGCCTTCGTCCTCAAAACTATGGCCAATAAGGCGCTTGATACCAAAAAGTGTGTTCTGAGGATTGGTGACTGCCTGACGCTTTGCAAGCAAGCCGACAAGGCGCTCCCCGCCCTTTGACGTAGCGATGACAGACGGCGTCGTGCGTGCACCCTCGATGTTCTCAACAATGCGCGGCTCGCCACCCTCGATGATTGCCATCGCTGAATTCGTTGTACCCAAATCAATGCCTAAAATTTTTGCCATAGTATTTTTTGTTTGTTAGTTATTTTATAAATGCCGACTTTTTATTTTTGAACACCTGCCTTTACCTTTGCGGGACGGATGACTTTGCTGTGAAGACGATACCCTTTTTGAACAATCTCGACGACCGTATCAACCTTGTTTTCATCGGTGGGAATACCTTCCATTGCAATATGTATTCTCGGGTCAATCTTTTCTCCTACTACACCGATTTCTGAAAGTCCGCGTGCTTCAAGGACTGAGAACATTTGCGAGTAGATGTACTCGACACCTTTACGCCAGCTTGCATCTACTTTTTCCCAAGCCTCTTTGTTGGCAAACGCCATCGAGAAACTATCGAGTACGGGGAGCATATCTTCGACAAGCCCCTCTGATGCAAACTTTATCATATCGCCACGGCGCGTTTCCTCGTCTTTACGAGCGTTTGCAAAGTCTGCGCGCATACGCTGCCAGCCGTCGAGATTGTCTTTTTTCTCCTGCTCGCAAGTGCGCAATTTTTCGCGAAGTTTCTTTAACGTACCGGCAATATTCTCGCTTTCGTCCTCGCTTTCAAATTGCACGTCATCAATATACGTATCGGTAGCCTCCGTGTCAAGCGCCTCGCCTTGTGAGTCCATATTCCCTATTTTCTCATCTTTTTCCTCGTATTCTGTATCGGTCATAGTATTGAAACCTCATCATACCATACCCAGCAAAAGAGGTGAAATTATTTTTGCTTGACATTTTTAAGATGCCTGCTAATATATGTGCATAACGACGAAAAGGGGCCCGAACGGTTAATTACCTAAGGCCCCCTTTTCTTTTGCCTATTTTTGCCTGTACATCTGCCTTAGCTAGGTCATCAAAATACTTTCTAGTTATCCTCTTAAACAAAGATGATGCACGAGCTCCATCTGGAAAAAGAATTTTTTCAAACTTTTTTTCTTCAATGAGAAAATCTACAAGCTGCCTATAGTCACCGTCGCCTGACACCAGCACAATACTATCAAACGGCTCTTTCTTATAGAGCTTTTTCATTATGTGAAAAACAATATCGGTATCTACGTTCCCCTTTTTAGTACCGAGCATTGCTGGATTGTGCTTCTTGAATTGTAAAATAAATCCAGCATTTTGTATTTCTTCATACAAATCTTGGTTCTCGTCCTGCACAAATCCTAAAAAATAATACGCCTTGTCGACATTGTATTTTTTCTCCAAATACACACGGAAACGAGCGAGGTCAATTCTCCACGGATCCACTTCCCGCTTCGACGTACCCATATACAAATTCTGTCCATCTACAAATGCGTAGTTTTTATTTTCCTTTACCATATATTTCATTCTATCATATACCCCATTTCGTCAAACCACATTACATCACACAATCTACAAAACAATTGTGTGATGTCCCTATTCCTTCCTTTCAATTTTTGAAGAAATTCCTACTTGCTCACGAAAGCATTGACAGTTAGTGCGTCTTATGCTATGATTGATTTAGATTCCTAATCACAGAAGCCCTACACACAGGAGGTACGAAATGGCATCAATATATGACCTAAGCTGGAACGAGACCTCGTTTCTCGCCAAGCTACAGCTCTTTTCCAAATCACGAAAGCAAGAGAATAAGAAAATGCAGTCGAACGATCGGCAGGTGCGAGCTGAAGGATACTCCGCGCTCTCAAGCACCTACTACAGCATCCTCGGCACCGCATTTTCACAGCTCAAGGCAGCGCTTCGTCCGAAGTTGCTCGCCCCGGTGAAAGTCGCGGCGTGGTGCCTCTCATGGCTTCCGCTTGCCACGTACTGTTACTGGCGCATGCTTCCGCTCTCAAACCGCATCGTCGAAATCCTCGGCTACAACAGCATGTCGGCCGATCAATGCGATGTCCGCCAAAGCGTTCTGCGCCGCCGAGGCCAGTACGACGAGGCGAAGAAGTGCATTCGAGCCGCACTCGCCAAGAATCCCGAAAAGGCCCATACGCGAGGATTGCTTCACGTTGGACTTGCAGAGATACATTGGCATGAGGGAGATAAGCGGAGTGCGCGATCTGAAGTGTATGCGGCACTTGCCGAAGTCGAAGAAGCAGAGAAGCAAGACCCTGGGCAAGCGGTGCGTATCTACAAGCACTGCGCCGACTTGTTTGGACAGGTCGGGGGAAACGATCGTCACCCCACCGCTGATCTTCGTCGCAAGGCACAGGAACTCGCACAAGCAACAGGCGCACGCGATCAACTTCTCAAGCTGTGATGACGTGGCGCATGCGCCACCAACCGCTTCGTGTCCATCCACGAAGCGGTTTCTTTTTGCTAAGATTTACATACGAAAACATCTCCGCCGATTGAGGATACTAGGGGGGGTCAGATACTAAGGGAATCAGGAGCCTTTGCTTATAGATGTTTATAGGTATGGGATTTAATCTTGGTAATAATAGGGGCAGCCACCACCATTGTTCATTTAACAAAATGACTTACTGAAAAATCTGTACGATAAATCATCTCCATCCCGTTTGCGACATCAAGTCTGGTAAATTTTTGTGCGATATTTTTGAGATATTCTTCCATGTGTTTATTGCCTTCAATCTTAACACAAAACCACCCAGATGGGTGGTTTTGAAAAATAGTTTTATAGAGATTAACGCTTTGACCACTGTGGGGCTTTACGTGCTTTCTTGAGACCGAACTTGCGGCGCTCCTTCATACGTGGGTCACGCTTGAGGAAACCAAGTTTCTTCAAACGACCGCGGGTTTCTTCGTCAAACTTCACGAGGGCGCGTGAGAGTCCGTGGCGAAGTGCCTCTGCCTGTGAGTGAATACCACCACCAATAACATGTACTGAGATGTGGAACTTGCCAGCAACCTTTGACTTCTCAACTGCCTCGATGACAATCTTTTGGAGCTCGAGGGTTGGGAAATACGTAGGAACGTCCTTGTCGTTTACCACCACGCTCTCCTTTGCTGCCTCCGTAATACGAACGCGAGCGGTTGAAGTCTTGCGACGACCAACAGCCTCAATATAGCGATGAGCTGCCTTCTTTGCAGCGGGTGCCTTGTGAGCTGCCGGTGCCTTTACTTCTTCTGTTTTTGTTTCTGCTGTCGTCATAAAATTATTAATCGTTTATCGTCAAACGCTTCATACGTGGCTTGTGAAGGCGGTTGCGGGGAATCATGCGCTCGATAGCACGGATGAAAACCTCACTAAAGCCTTTCTTCTCAATCGTCTGTGCGATTGTGCGCTCCTTGAGTCCACCAGGATAGCCGGTGTAACGCTTTGAGTGTACCTCACCAAGCTTTGTTGGTGCAATCGCTACCTTTGAGGCGTTCTCAATAACTACCTCTACGTCTGCAACGAGGTGCTTCTGGAATGCTACGGATGTTTTACCCATAAGCACGCTTGCTGCCTCGGTCGCAACGCGTCCTACTGACTTTCCCTGTGCGTCAATTTTGTGTGAAGTAGTCATATTATACAAATTCAATTACTGCCATCTTGCTGGCGTCTCCTCCACGGCGAGGAAGCTTCATAATACGGGTGTACCCGCCAGGGCGATCAGTATAGCGAGGTGCAATCTCGTCGATAATCTTTTTTGCACCTGCCTCACCTGAAACACCACCAAGGCGCGCAATAATCATACGGCGTGATGCAATATCACCTACGCGACCCTTGGTCACCAAGCTTTCGATAAATGGGCGGAGTTCCTTTGCGCGCGCCTCAGTAGTCTCGATGTGTTCCGAGGTAATGAGTCCAAGAGCAAGAGAGCGAAGGAGCGCAATGCGTCCTGCGTGGTCTCGTCCAAATTTTCTAATCGCTTTGTGATGTTTCATAATAGTCTTCTAAAGTCTTTCGATTAATCCTTGAGGGTGATGCTGTGCACACTGAGTGCGCGCTTGATCTCCTGAATACCCTTGTCGCCGAGACCGTCGATCTCGAGGAGATCTTCTTCGGTCTTGCGTGCGAGGCCGCCCACCGTACGAATGTTTGCTCCTGCGAGCGCGTTGTTGGTGCGAGTTGAGAGGTCGAGGTTTTCAATGCGAGTCTTCAAGAACTCACTATCTACGGCGTCCTTCTTTGCAGGCTTCTCAGATGCCTCTTCTTCTTCAACTTCCTCCACCTCTTTCTTCTCTACAAAACCGATAACTGCCTTGAGCTGGTTGATCATGATTTCGATAGATGACTCAAGAGCGCGGCGAGGAGCGATGGTACCATCGGTCTCTACGGTGAGCTTCAAACGGTTGTAGTCGGTACGATCACCAACACGCATGTTGTCTACCTCGTAGTTCACGCGGCGAATCGGGGTAAAGATAGCATCGAGAGCGATGGTGCCGATATCAACCTTTTCTTTCTGATGAACCTCCTTGGCAACATAGCCGAAACCTTTGGTGACTACCATTTCGATAGTAAGGTTTGCGTTCTTGTCAGTAAGGGTTGCAATGTGGAGCTCTGGATTCAAAACTTCTACCTGACCTGACACCTTGATGTCGCCAGCAGTTACCTCTTTAGCGCCCTTGATTGAAAGGGTGATAGTCTGAGGCTCCATAGTAGTAAGCTTGAAGCGAACCTTCTTCAAATTGAGCAAAATAGTGATAACATCCTCTTTTACTCCGTCGAGTGTTGAGAACTCGTGAGGAGCGCCTTCAATCTTTACCGTGGTGATAGCGGCACCCAAAAGTGACGACAAAATAATACGGCGGAGCGAGTTGCCAAGCGTGTGACCGTATCCAGGATAAAGACCTTCGATCTCGTACGTACCCTTAAAATCGTCCTCGGTGAGAACTTTCGGTTTCGATGGCAATGTGATGTTGTAGTCGAGCATAGTGATGTAAAATTAGACGATGAAACTATACATTATATTCTTGATAAATGCAAACGCTTATCGTTCCCTCTAGCGGCTGTAGAACTCAATAACGGACGTAAGATTGAACGTGTTATTCCCTTGCGCAACCTTTGGCTTGCCCTGGAAGGTTACGGTCATTTTCTCAGCATCAACCTTGAACCATGTTGGCACCGTGAGGGTCTTCAACTTCTCTGCGAGGGTCTCGAAGAGTTTTGAATCCTTGCTCCCGGGGCGCACAGCGAGCACATCGCCAACGACGAGACGGCGTGACGGAATGTCGGTGCGGCGTCCGTTGACGGTGATGTGTCCGTGAGCAACCATCTGACGAGCGAGTGAGCGTGAAGCTGCAAAGCCTGCACGGAATACTGAGTTGTCGAGACGTGACTCGAGTGCCTCAAAAAGGTTCTCAGCAGGATTTGCACCCTGCTTTCCTGAAGCCTCCTTGATGTAGTTACCAAACTGCTTCTCGCTTACGCGGTATGTATTGCGAACCTTTTGCTTCTCGCGCATCTGGATACCGTACTCGGTAACACTCGAGCGGTGCTTCTTTTCAGAAAGAAGGCGGCCTGGTGGATAGGGCTTGCGCTCGATCGCACATTTAGGCGTAAAACAACGCTCCCCTTTGAGGAAGAGTTTCTCGCCGGCGCGGCGACATTTTTTACATTTCTGGTCGTTGATCATATGCGAATACTAAAAACAATAATTAAATCTTACGTGGCTTAGGTGGCTTTGGTCCGTTGTGAGGAACAGGTGTTACGTCACGGATCAACGTAATGTCGATGCCTTTTGAATTGAACGCGCGAATCGAACTCTCGCGTCCTGCACCTACACCCTTTACGACTACATCCACTTCCTTCATGCCGATCATAGCGGCCTTTTCTCCTACAAGCTCGCCAACCTTTGCGGCAGCGAATGGCGTACCCTTCTTGGCACCCTTGAATCCAAGAGATCCAGAAGATGACCAGATGAGCGCGTTACCCGCCTTGTCGGCAAGCAACACCTTAGTGTTGTTGTAGGTTGACTGCACAAAGAGCGTGCCATCAACATGCTTCTTCTTTGCGGTGCGGCTAAGAGCGCGAGATACCAATCCCTGATCAACGCTCTGTCCTTCTTTTTTGATAATTCGTTTTTTACCCATAGTAGTGGTGTTTCGTTTTCAGTCTTTTTACTTCTTGTCAGCTTTACGGCGCCCTGAACCCATTGTCTTGCGCACGTTACCGCGTACGGTGCGTGAGTTGGTCTTGGTGCGCTGTCCGCGTGCCGGAAGTTTCTTGGCATGGCGGCTACCGCGGTAAGACTTGATATCCTTGAGACGCTTGATAGAGGTCGATACTTCGCGCTTGAGGTCTCCCTCGAGGGTAAAGTCTTCTACGACTTTACGAATCTTTGCCTCCTCGTCGGGGGTAAGATCCTTGGCACGCTTGCCGTGCTCGATTCCTACGTTGTCGAGAATCTCCTTTGCGCGAGGACGGCCAATGCCGTACACCGCCGTCAGGCTTATCTCCAATCGTTTCTCGTCTGGTATGGTTACTCCTAGGATACGCATAAATAATTTAAATCTTTACTACAATGTTTAGTTAGCCCTGGCGTTGCTTGTGGCGCGGATCTGCACAGATAACACGAATACGATCACCGCGCTTGACCGTTTTACATTTCACACAAATTTTTTTTACTGATGCTCGTACTTTCATATTAAAAACTCTCTATCGTTGTCTTGTTGCCTGAATGCGACAGGACCGCGACAGAGAAGCTGAAATCAAAACGATTGGGCTATTATATCGCATTTTGAAATTAAATGCAAGGCCCACTTCTGTGGGTCCCCCTATAATAACCCTCCCTTGGTCTTTAGGACCTTTAAAAAGGCCCTAAATCCCCTAATTATAAGCGCTTAACGATGCGGCCTTTGCCGCCATAGGGGTCGATTTTCACCGTGACCTTATCCCCTACGAGAACCTTGATACGGTTGAAGCGCATCTTTCCGGCAAGGTAGGCAATAATCACCTGCCCGTTCGGAAGCTCTACGCGGAACATAGCGCTTGGAAGCGCTTCTGTTACCTCTGCCTGTACCAATTCTTCTTTTTCAATATCTGCCATTGCGAACACTCATAATATCAAAAGAATCTTCTCGCGTCAATCGTATGCCTGCTATTGGGTAAGAATATCAACGGATATCTTTGCTGGGTCGACAGGAAAGACTGTTTTCCAGACAGGGCGAACGACGGCGCTAGCGCTTTTTATGTTGTCCTGTGAGGTAATAATCGTTGGGAAATCCTTTTTGTTCTTACCGGCGACCTCTGCAGCAAGCTTCTCCTTGTCAATGCGGCCAATGAACGATGCCTCGCCATCGATACGGAAACGAACTTGCGCAATATCGGCAAGAACTACGTTATCAACGGGATCGAGGAAGGTGAAGGCGAGTGCTGCAAGGTTGGAGAGTTCGAGGGGCGCACCCTTGTAGTCCTTGAGCCCTGCGTGAGCTATCTTTTGTGTAAGGAGCTCGGTATCAAAAAAGAATACTGATACGGTGGCACGAACCGTAACCGTTGTTGCTTCATCCTTTGAGAGATCCTGTGGTACGTCTTCAAACTTGAGCACCATACTCCCGGGGAAGAACGAAACACTCTCGGGGACCTGGCCGCGCGCTTTTTCTACGGCTGTTTGCTTGAGGTCCTCTCTGAGGTTCTTTTGAGCCTCGGCAATAATTTCATCGGTGGGGACTTTTACCGTACCTGAAAAACCTCCGCCAATCGGACTGTCTGGCTTTGAACGCGCGGTGAACTTGCTGTAGCGAGGATCGCCCTTAAAGCCAGGAATAGTAAAGTCTGCGAGGCCGATGTTGTATCCATCGCCTGCGGCGTCAGCATATATGACCGCCTCCACCGAGCCTGGCTCGGCAACCTTTCCTGCGACCATTTTTGCTCCTGGTACTACCACAGAATCATCAATGCGATAAATCTTGTGAGTCTTGTCGTCCTCGAGGCGCGTATTTTTAATAAGACGCTGGTTGTCACCACTGTATGCGTTGTAGATAATCACCTTGCCCGAGGCTTTCTTTTGAATCTTTTTTTCGATGGTTGCGGGGACCTCGGCAGACTTTTCTTCTGTCAAACTGAGGAATTGAAATATAAGTCCATCCTCGGCAGCCTCTTTGGTGGCGGTAAATTCATTTTCGAGTTTTACACTTTGTGTAAAGGGCGTCACTTCGATTGTTGCCGAAGAGAAATACGTCATTACTGCAAATACAGCCCCGAGGAGTGCAGCGATGGCGATAATCCACACCCAAAAACGAGCATTGGATTTTCGGGGAGCGGGAGGAGTTGCGGGAGTGCTGGTGCGTGCTTTTTCAAAAAATGGATTCTTTTCGATACGGCTCGACTCCTCGCGGGCTCGTGTATCGGGATTTACCTCGGGAACAAAAGAGGGTCGCTTAATAACCTCATTATGAGGTACGAGTACATCCTGCATAGGTTTTCGATTGATTCCATCCATATTATTTTTGCATCATAATTTTTCCTGCTAAAAGCGCTTCGACCACGATAAACGGGTCACGCACAATTTCACTCTCAAAGGTCACGAACTTCGAAACAATGAGCTGATCAAGATATGCCACCTCTAGACTATCACCCATTAATGACTCCGGACGGGCAGTGTTGATGAGTCCCGTGAAAAATCCTGCCACATCAGAATCAGTCGTAAAGAATACTCTGGGAGGAATGACGCTTGTACCCGCAAACGAGGTGAGGGTCTTTTCAAAACGTGCCGCCCATTCATCTTTACTGCGTGCGACGATGTTGCCTATGGTATCACGCTTTTTCCCTTCGAGCTCATCGCGGAGGAACATTCCAAAGAGCGTTGCGGCTTCGGCATGAAGCGTGTTCTCGCCTGCAGAAATCTCTCGGAGGAAAAAGTTCTTCCCGCGAGAGAACGATGTCACCCCCACCAAAAGATCATCGACAACGAGGGACACGTCGGTCGTTTCTCCTGTAATATCGAGAAACAGGAAGTTTTTTTCGTTAGGAAAAATATCACGCACGGCACTGAATGCTGCTACGGGGAATGAACCAAAGTGCACCGACGGCGCATGAAAGAAACGGCTTATTATGTTCTCGACGCTTTCAATGACACGCTTTGAAGACAGCCCGACGGTCGCCAGTATCTCCATCTGATGGGTTGTCTGCCCGTAGGGGTTCTTTATCTCGTACCCATTGAGCCTTATTTCAATAATCTTTTTCTCGATGATTTCGATATCTACCAGTGGCAATGTTTCTTTGAGTTCGTCCTTGAGGTGTTCGATGTCTTCATTTATGAACGCATCGAGTGTTTTTTCCGTAACCTGAAACGGATCGGTGCGGGTAATATGGAGCTTGCGGCTTTTCAGTACGAACCACGGCGAAGAAAATGTGCAGAAAGTGTGTGCGGGTGCACCATGACCTTTGTTTAGTTTTTGCAGATTTTTTAGTGAGCGCTCAAGTGCATGAAGCATCCCCGAAAGGAATCGCGCCGAAGAGAGCGTTTCTTGGAATGAAATATCTTCGCGCACCGTCAAGAGTATGTGAGGAGGCTTCCCTTCTTCAATTTTTACCAAAGCAGCACCCACACTCGCCGAACCAATGTCGACCAAGAGTGTCAGTGACTCATCCTGCTTCTGCTTTGTGAAAAAAGAAAATACCATCGTGTACATATTGTACCACGATGGTATTTTGCCTTCAACAGTTTTTTACTCAAGCACTGCCTTGATGCAATTCTGTAGACTACACACTCAAAACAGGAACAAGCTCCTTCGCGACCTTTAGCATTTTTTTATCATTCGTAACGAGCGTCATCCTGCCCACAATAGCTGTTGCTGCAATTGTGGCATCACCGAGAGTAAGCAACTTTTTCCTTCTTAGTGCGGCAGCTGTACCTAAAATATCAAGGGAAACAAAGGGGTTCATATCAAAAGTGTTAAGGAAGTCTTCTATCTGTTTGATTTGACTATCCTTAAGTTCACTCAAGCTTAAAACTTCTATCCTGCTTACAAAAGATATTTTTAAAATTGAACCTGCTTTTCTTTGGTCGGCAACCCAAGCATACGTTTCCTTGTGGCCGTTCAAAAAGTCTATGAGTATATTTGAGTCTAATAAATAGGACATCTTTTAAAGGTTACGCTTCGCGACTTCAAGCCTTTCGTTCCCATTCTTTTCTGAGTTCTCGCTGATAAGAAACAGAGGTTTTTTTGATTTTTCCCTTGAGTAGCCCAAATGCCTTTTTTAATGTGTCTGCCCCAGAATCCCTGACCCCAAGCTGTTTTCTGAGGTTCCCTGCATAGTCGATATTTATGCTATTTTTCCGTATCGTAGTCATAAAGACAGTATATCGCCAAACAATCCAATAGGTCAACACCAGTGGCTACTTTACATAGGCCTCGCATATGTAAAGCTACTTAATCAACGCATTCAACTTCGCCCGCGTCTTTGGCCCTACCGTCCCATACCCAGGAGTGCTTGAGGATGCGATGTCATATTTTTCTTGAAAACGTCTAATTGCGCGCTGTGTTGCAGGCCCAAAGAAACCAGTAACGAGACCTTCAGGATAAAGTGTTTGATCTTTTTTAAGAAACTCTTGAAGCGCAGAGACATCATTTCCTTTTGACCCATACTTGAGGGAACGAAGGAAGGAAGAAGGAGCGCGGGAAGGTGTTGATACAGTCGGTGGTGTTGGCGTCGCTGCAGGAGTAGGAGTGTCTAGATATGTCACAGTGCCGTCGGGTGCAATAGTCTGCATACGAGGTGTGAGGTATCCAGGGAGCGCAGAGGGTGGGCCATAGAAAGTTCCTCCCCCACCGCAAGAAGAAACGGAAAAAGTTTGAGTGTTTGAACTGACACTGTTCCCTTCATTATCAACAGCACTGATATACCAACTATGACTACCGCAAGAAAATCCTGTGGCGGATGTTTGTGTTGTGGTAGTGGCGATACTGTCATTTTTGATGGCACCGTCAACGTAGAGCTGGTACTTTAAAAGTCCAGAAGATGCATCACTTGATGCCGTCCAGGTAAATGTCTGTGTTCCCCCTCCGCTAATATTTGATGTAAGCGATGCGGTGGGCGTGGTAGGAGCAGTAGTATCGGGGTCCACGTTAAATGTATGCACGGAGTAACCCCCTGTGTAGGTGTACGCAATGCGTCCATTTCCATCCGCTTGAAGTGTTTGCTGCGCTACGTCATCAACTGATACGATGTAATAGTGAGCTGGCTGAAGGTCTCCTATGGTAAAGACAGTGGTTGTGGCGACCGTACTAGAGGCAGTCCACTCTTTAGAATACGTACCTGATGTGTTCCAGGTGATATTAGCGATATCAAGCCATTTAGAATAATCCCCCGAAACAACAGCGCCGAGACTAGGGGTTGCAACGAGGTCCGCAGTGCTTCCAGAAGCTGAACTGAGGTCCCTAAACTTACCGTTGTTATATATTCTTGCTCCCGCTTGAATATCTATTTCATCGGTATCCATCGTGTGATTGGTGTAATATAAATATTCAGCCAAATTAGCAATCAGTGCATGTCCTGCATTGTTTGGATGCACGTCAGTAGATAGTGTTGCACCAACGTTCCCACAATTTGATGAAGACGTACACCCATAGTAGCCACCGGATTCAGCCTGCAAATTCCAGTTTGAGTTGAATCGCATTTGATCGAGTATTGAACCATATCTGACCCCATTACTTTGAGCCCACGCATTAACCAACGTGTTTACCGCATCTGGGTGCGTTTGGTCATCAGGGACGCTCTCAACGCCGAGCCAGATTGGGGTTATCCCCCAATTTATTATTCTCTGGAGGCTTGTTTCTATCTCTGTCGCCAGTTCCTGGTCGGTTATGTTTGTCGGATTCCTGGCGCCCAGATTACTCAAATTATTAACACCTATTGATAAAAACATTGTTGATGGAGTAGATGTTACCGCAACGTAATCTATCCAATGTCTCAATCCTTCAACTTTGATACCACTGACGGCACTGTTTGCGGCGCTTAATACTCCTGTAGAGGAAGTAAATTGTGAACTCACACCGTTCCCCGTTGTTGCTGAACTGCCATTCATAATAGAATCGCCAACAAATGCAATTAAGGAGCCTGCGGTGTAGGTTGGCGCGATAGAAGTCGGTAGCTGGTATGCTCCCACGTCACTACCTGCCCACGCCAGTCCGTTGCGATCGTATTGCGGCAATACTGAGACACTACCTTTTCCTGCTATCCACTGAGTAGGTGTTGAATTGATCGTGAGATCTCCTGTTGAGACATTATTAAAATTAGGATTTAGGTAATAATTGGAAGCATCCATTGGAATCAAATAATTGCCTCCGTTGATGATTGCATCTAAGGCATTATTAACCTGGGTTGAGCTCCAAAAAACATTATTCTTAATAATATAATTGGAGGGGTTACTTACTAAGTCAGCCGCTGCAGTGCTAGCGAAATGCAATACTGGGGACGCGGCAGTGCTTGAAAAAATATTGTTCCGTATGTCAACAATATTCGTAGATGTTGAAAAATCAACGAAATAGCCACTACTAACTGGCGCAAAGGAGTTATTGTAAATATTAACAATTGCCGGCTGCGAAGCATCTAGCAGTCCGACTCCATTGTAAATTACCGATGATTTTACTGTTATGGTTGGCTTACTTGCATTTGTTTTGTCGTTACGAATAAAAACTCTGCTCGTTGTATTTTTTATCGTACACCGTTCAATAGAATACGAGTTCAATGTTCCCGCAGAATTCGTTATTTGCAAACCATATGCACCAACATTATTAAGATCAAGGCTGCAGTCCTGGAATGCAACCATCCGATTTGATTGCGAAATAGAAAACGATACAGCAACCGAATTGGTGTTAGTAAAGTTGATCCCCTTCAGTAACAAAGGTTTTGAATCGGGTCCATAAAGAAAAGCTCCTGTGGTCCCCGTTGGAATATTCAGAGTTACGCTTGCCCCGGTTGGGTAAGCCTGCACCGTAGTTGTGCCACTCCCAGCGGCAAGTACAGATAAAATGCGGGTATCTGTACTGTAGTAAGAATCATACGTTCCTGCTCCAATATTAACCGTATCTCCTTGCGCGGTTCTGCTTCCTGTTAATGCATAATCAAGCGTTAACCAAGCGCAGGCTCGGGGGGTTACGCCTGAACCAGGATCAGCCGCATCAACTAACCCCGAACAGTTCGTATCATTGCCGTCAGTACGAATATAGCGGGTAGTAGCAGCACTTACTGAAGAAGCAAAAGAAAAGAGTAGGATTGTCGCAAAAAATACCTTTCCTAAATAAAGAAGGTGACTTTTAAGAGAGAGAGAGAGAGAGAGAGTTGCTCATACGTGTATTTTTTAAGTTTTGTTTATAGTACCATACTTTCTTCTATCCCAGCACTGCCTTGATGCGTCTTACGCCAGCCGAACATGCTTCTTCTTTTTGAATTTTGAAGTGGCCGAGCTCAGAGGTATTGGTGACGTGAGGGCCACCGCAGAATTCGAGGCTGAAACGTTGGTCGCCTGCACCTACCTGATACACGCGCACAATGTCACCGTATTTCTCACCAAAGACGCCGATTGCTCCGCGACGTTTTGCTTCTTCGGCAGGAATATCTTCATACGTCACTGGCAATGCTTCAGCAATCTTTTGATTGATGATATCCTCGACGGCTTTCTTTTGCTCATCAGTCATTTTTTCAGTATGCGAAAAATCAAAGCGTAAACGCTCGGCGGTGATATTCGAGCCCTTTTGCTGGACGTGTTCGCCTAAAACCATGCGCAGTGCCTGATTGAGCATATGGGTTGCGGTGTGATACTTGACTGACATCTCGCTCGTGTCGGCGAGGCCACCTTTGAACTTTTGCTCTGCGCCGGCGCGTGAGAGGTCTTGGTGTTTTTTAAACTCAACTTCAAAGCCCGCACGGTCAACCGTCACCCCTTTTTCAAGAGCGAGCTCCTCAGTCATTTCAAGGGGAAAACCATACGTTGAAAAAAGCTGGAATGCATTCATCGCCGAAACTGATCCATTTGCACTCACACGCTCAAACTCTTTGAGTCCGCGCTCAAGCGTCTTTCTAAATTTCTCTTCTTCTTTGCGGATCTCATCGATAATAAGTGCTGATTGTACGCCTACATTGTCGTATATGCCAACATATTTTTCTGCAACGACCGGCACGAGCTCGGCAAGAGTGTTGTGTGCAATACCTAAAACATCCGCATAGCGCACGGCACGGCGAAGGAGACGACGGAGAATGTACCCCTGGTCGGTGTTTGCGGGACGAACGCCATCGGCAATCATCATTACTCCTGTACGAACATGATCGGCAACAATGCGCGAGGCTCTCATGTCAGTAATTTCACCTCCTGCCAGCTCCTTGATCTTTTCCATGAGCGGCGCAAAGAGGTCGGTCGCAAACACATTATCTTTCCCCTGAATCGCCATCACAATGCGCTCAAGGCCCGAACCCGTGTCCACGTTTTTCATGGCGAGCTTGCCGATGACCTTGCCGTCTTTCTTCTCGTACTCCATAAAGACATCGTTCCAAATCTCGACAACCTCCTGACGGTCGTCTGCCGCCATATATTCCTCTTTGGTCATGTCTCCCAAGCCACGCTCGGTTACATCGTAAAACATTTCGGTATCGGGACCACAAGGACCATTGTCGCCAGGACTCCACCAGTTGGACTTTGCGGACATAAAGTAAATGCGATTCTCGGGCATATACTTTTTCCAGATCTCAAACGCTTCGTTGTCGCGCGGTGCATCATCGTTACCTTCAAATACCGTCACGTAGAGACGGCGCGGATCGAGGCCGAGTCCTTCTTCTTTTGAGGTCAAAAATTCAAAACTCCACTTGATGGCGTCTTCTTTGAAATAATCACCAAGTGACCAGTTGCCAAGCATTTCAAAAAAAGTATCGTGCGTATTGTCGCCCACCTCGTCGATATCCTGCGTGCGGACACATTTCTGAGAGTTCGCCAGGCGCACACCGCGAGGGTGTGGGGTCCCCATCAAATACGGCGCGAGGGGTTGCATCCCGGCAGTATTAAAAAGCACCGAAGGGTCGTTCTCGGGCACAAGAGGGGTCGAAGGAATAATAGCGTGTCCCCTCCCCTCAAAAAACTTTAAAAATCGCGCTCTAATTTCTCGTGAATCCATATTTGTCTATCTTATACTAAACGGCCCATTTTCGCCAAATATCACAGAGTTGTGGCTATATAACTGGGTACAATATACTCTGCGCTCGCTCGGAGATACAAACTCCGTGTTTGTATCTCTCTCGCTCACTTGAGTATAGCCACAACTCTGTGATATTTGGTATGAGATTCTTTATCTTGCTTTTATTTCACAAAAAGAAAAATCAGCGCGTAAAAGACAAAAAAGAGTGCAGGAACGACTGAGTCAATGAGCGCCATACGGCGAGGGTTGCTATGTGAAGCACTTAGTATCTCCCACTCTGCACGATAAATCGCGAGCGGCAGATGCTCTTCGAGACAGTGCAATATTGAAAACTTCGCTTCAAGAATATCGTTATAGCTTCGCACTGTGGACCACCATGCTATAGCCATAAATATGCCGATAATGGGAATAACCTGCTGGGTCAACTCGGGCATCGCAATTTTTTCACGTGCCGCAGAGAGCCCTACAGCGGCAAGGAGCACCGTATGAATCGTGAGAAAATAATTATTTACGATATGCTTCCATTTACTCGTATAGTCGACACCTTGTATCGCAATCTTGTATTGCTCTAAAAAATGATTACGATAAGAGTCACCGTATTCCTGTTCGCCTTTTTTATAAAGGTTTATTTCACAGACCTTTGAGTGGATTTCTGAGTGATCGTTTTTCATATTATTCTTCCATCTCTGTGTGCGCGAGCGACTTTACGCGATTCTCCACATACCAAAGCGCAGTAAAGACAATGAGTACAAAGACCATTGATACCGCCGCGAGCAAGTACAGGCCATACCCCACCGCAACGCCGATACCTGCTGCCACCCAAATGCCCGCTGCCGTCGTTACCCCACTAATCTTGCCCTCGTGAGTAAAAATGAGTCCTGCACCAATAAAACCGATACCGGTGAGTATCTGCGCGGTAAAACGAAGCGAATTGGTAAGGGCATCAGCAGACGCGTATCCCCCCGCAGCAAGGACCGCCACAATAGTAAATAATGCTGACCCCATGGTCACAAGACCGTACGTACGCATACCGGCAGTCTTGCCTGCAACAGCGCGCTCTACACCAAGCGACATACCCAAAAGGAGCGCTATCACAAGCTTCATAATAATCTCAAAATTGGGGTCGGCGATAAGGGTATTGATTTCCATATATGATTAAGTATACCCCCACACCTACTTTTTGTATAGTTTGTTGTGATGTATTTTTGTGATGTGTTCGAACGGTAATGATGCAAAAGTAGGTGTGGGGGTATAAATAATATCTTCAACAATTAAAACTGCTGACACACTTTGTTGACTTCGCCCACAACTTTTTTAATGCGATCGTCTGAGAACCCTAGAGAGCGCAGTGGTGCGTCACTCTCCTTGAGGGTGCGGCACATCACCACACCCTGCCCAAGAAGCCCTGCTTTTTCTTGTGCCGTGAGTGTCGAAAGAAAGGTGAGCGGATGTACGCCGGTTTCAAGAATCAGGTCTTGCAGATTGCCCTTCTCGGGATAATCCCAACCAATAACCGTAAGCCCGATACAGTTTGCGTATTGTATTGCATCACTCGTGAGCTTAGTGTTGGTGATGAGCCACCCTTCGTGAATTTTTGATGACGGTAAAGCTTTTTCGCTCACGTCGTGCCCTTTTTGAAGATCCATAAATCGCGAATGTACATAGAGCGCGACCTTCACATCGGTCTTAATCCCCTGCTGGTTGTGGAATTTACACTCTGCAAAAATATGGCGATCGTCTTTCTCCATAAGAACGTCAACCTCATGAGAGACACAAAATCCTGGCAAAATAACCCCCGTCTGTGCGGTATACCCCTTGCCACGCAGGACTTCGGCGACAAATTCCTCAAACGGAAAACCGCTCGGCCCAAGCTCCATCACCGCCTTGCGCAGTGAGTAGCGTACGGCAGCGGGATACTTTGATTTCTTAAGCAAAGAGAATGCATGCTTGTATATCGCTGATGTTTTCATCCCGTTGTGGAGCTCGGGGATGATATGCTCGATAACCATTTGTGTTGTTGCCTCATCGGCCCCCGACCTCACCAGAGAGCGACGAAGTTTATTAAGAGAAAATGGCTCGCGTTCACCCGAAGTTTTTATCACCCACACATCGCCATCGTACTCTTTTTTCATATTCCCCTTATTGTCGCATATTTGAATGGAATTTGGAATGATTTACATAGGGTTACCCTATGTACTCCTCAATCACTCCTCCTCCGACACACTCATCGCCATCATATAAAACAATTGATTGACCTGCGTCAAAGATTGCAGGTTTTTCGAGCTGAAGTTCAAACTTCTCGTCTTTCAAAGACACGATTTTACATTTATGAGACTCGCCATGATAGCGCACCTGTGCCGCATAGGCATGAGTGTGGTCTAGGACAGCTCCTCGACAAAAGCTTGTCTGTGAGGCCTGCAGAGCCTGTGAGGCACATTCTAGGGGCTTTTTTGCAACCTGATGCGCCACAGTGAGGGTGTTGTTTACAAGGTCTTTTGCAACAATATAGTAAGGACTGTCGTCTGTCCCCTTTTTGGTAATGGTAAACCCATGCCGTTCGCCGAGGGTATAAAAATATGCGCCGCGATGTGTGCCAATCGTTTCGCCTTGTTCATTGATGACACTTCCCTCTTTCTCCTGTATAAAATGCGCGAGAAAATCTTTTACATCAAGCTTGCCCATAAAGCAAAGTCCTTGGCTATCTTTTTTCTTCGCAACGGGAAGTCCAAACTTTTTTGCAAGCGCTCGTACATGTGACTTCTCAAATCCTCCAATCGGGAAAAAAGTTTTAGAGAGCTGTGCTTGTCCGAGCGTCCATAAAAAATACGACTGATCTTTTGCGGTATCTACTCCCGTAAGCATTTTGTATTCTGCTCCACCGCTTTTGACTTTTGACTTTTGACTTTTGACTACTCTTGCATAATGCCCCGTCGCCACAAAGTCAGCACCCGCCTCTGTCGCGCGGCGAAAGAATGCGCCAAACTTAACCTCTTTATTGCACATCACGTCAGGGTTCGGCGTACGACCTGCTTTGTACTCGCGTATCATGTAGTCTGCAACACCCTCTTTGTATTCCTTTTCAAAATTCCAGGTAAGGAACGGGATGCCGAGGTGCGCTGCAACGCGCATAGCATCGAGGCGCTCCGTGCGCCACGTGCAGGGCAAAAAATCTGGCTGCCAAACCTTCATAAAAACTCCTATCACCTCGTAGCCTTCTTTTAAGAGGAGCGCTGCCGCAACCGAGCTGTCTACCCCGCCCGACATCGCAACATATACTTTTCCTTTTGATTTTTTTACTGCCATACGCAGAAACTAGCATATTTAAACATTACCGCAAATACTTCGCTTTATTCGCCTTGTGCTCCTCAAATGTTTTCGCGTAGTGCATTATGTCATCCTTATCTGAGAGATAGTACAAGTATGGAGACGTAGCTGGCATGATGGCAGCCTGAATAGCAACAAGGCCAGGATTACCAATGGGACCAATAGGTAAGCCTTTGTTTTTGTACGTGTTGTATCCTGACTTGAGCGCAAGGTCTGACTGCGTCAGCTCCGCAGACTCTTTACCGAGAAGGTAATAAAACGGCGCATCAACTTGAAGCGGCATGCCTATCTTGATACGCTTCCAAAGGATTCCCGAGACCAGCGCTTGATCCTCGGGGGTCTTTGCTTCCTTTTCAAGGATTGAGGCCATGTTCACAATCTCGTCGAGCGGGTGACCTGACTTCTCTATCGAAGATTTTAGGGGTTCGGTCTTTTGTTTAAACTGTGCGTTCATCATCTTTATCACATCCTCTGCTGTTGCGGCAGGCGAGAAAAAATATGTTTCAGGGAAAAGGTACCCTTCAAGCTCTTGTGCATTGGTCGCAAAAATCTTTGTATCAAATTTAGGAAGGGCTTTTGCAAGAACATCCGCGGTGCGCGCGTTGGACATACCTTCTGAAATCGTCACCTTTACTGCCGGCACGCCCGAGATGCCGCGCGCAATACGTGAAGCTATCCCACACGCACCAAGAGGTTGTTTAAAGAGATAATCCCCTGCAACCACGTTCCTCTCCCCACTGATGGTAATCATGCAAAACTCAAACATCAAGCGAGAACGAATAAACTGCTCCTCCTTGAGAAAGAGCGACACCTGTCCGAGCGATGCTCCGCTTTCTACCGTAATCTGTTTTCCTGCAGGAAAATCTGCTGGTGGTGTTACAAAAAAAATAGCTAGCGCAACCACAACAAGCCCCAACACAATAGGTACCTTGGGAAAACGGCGTGTAGTCTCGAGTGGAAGCAAAAAAGGGGACTTCCCTTTTTGTTCTTGAGCCGGAGCCTGTTCATACGTAGGCTGGTCCATAAATTATATCGGCAAATTGACGGGTGCTTCGCCCTTGCGTGAAGCAATACGTCCAAAGGTTGGTGTCTGCGCAACGCCGCCAGGGAAATGGTAGATCGTTGCAAGCTCTTCGCTCGTCAACACAAAAGGTTTAAGCTTGCGGGGCTTATAAAACCACGAACGTTGCTTGTACGCATTGAACTGCTTCTTGCGAAGTCCTGTCAAACGAATACCATTAAAATCATTCCATGGGTAATCAAAGCCAGCGGTGAAAAGAACTGGCTTGAAACCATTCATACTTCCCGCCGTAAAGGGGCGCAAAAGCCCACCAAGCGCTTTGATGTTACTAGGGTTGAATTTATCTTTTTTTACGAGGTAGAGTGCGCGAATACCGCAGTCAAACCCAAGCTTACTCATACTTCGTTCGATAGCAGCAATCACTTCGTTTTCTCCTTTGGTTGCCATCATCATCTTGAAAACTGGCATACCTTCCGGGGTTTTTTCATTGCGCTTGGTGAGATCATCGATGATTGCCTTACCCTCGTCTTTCCAGTCCCCTTTGCTACCATCTTTCTTTTTGTAGCGTTTACTCGACGACTGCACAAGAATCTGCATCCAGACCTGTTCGCCAGGACCAACCGAACCCAAGTACTCAATAACTGAAGTGAGCGGGTCTGTCTTAAACTCTTCTTTAACTCCCTCTTTGTCGAGACCATAATCAATATAGGTCTTGATGGGATACGGGTCCGCTTTGGAAAGGTCGTACTCAATACCTACCATTTCCCATTCTCCTTCTTTGCCACGATAATCTACATAACGCGTATAGTCCGGCACTTCGTAGATCTCGATGTCTGGATACTGTCCGTAAATCTGCGCTTCAATCACATTTTTGTAAATCTCTGGAGTGCGGATAAAAAACTTAACATGTCCCTCTATCGACACCATCTCGAGAGAAAACCAGTCTTTGACTTTACCTTTCCAGTACTTGTCCCACCACACGATAGAACCGCCCATTTGATAAAGTGAATTGAGCACAATCTCCATGGCTATCGGTGTCTTATGAATCTCTTTAGGAAGCTTTACCTCAAGAATCACCCACTTCATATTTGAACGATGACGCTCTTGAATATAGTGTACCCACTCATGCCAAAAAACAGCACCAAAAAGAAACGGTGCCCAAAAAGGAAACCATTGGAAAACTTGTTCAAGAAGCATTCCTGTTTGCACGAAAAGCTTATCAAATCCGAGAACCTGTATAAAATCCATATCTCCTATCATACCATGGGGGGTAGAATTTGGAAGTTGGAATACGGAATTTAGAATAAATGCAGAAAATCCGCCTTTGGGCGGATTTTCTTGAGACCACTCTCTATGTTCTAAATTCTATATTCCACATTCTGTCCTTTACGCGAGTGCGTATTTCCCTTCTTTGGTTTTTTTGAAAAGCTTGGGATCCTGGAGATTTACAAACACCGTGTTCTCCTTTACGTAGCGCTCCTTGAGGACGCGATCGATAATCTCTTTCTTGGTAAGAGGTCCTTCTTTTTTGAGAACCTTGGCAATAACATCCTTGACCACACCTTTTTCGTAGCCCCATGATGAGAGAGCGTAGAGTCCACGGCCAACGAGCACGAAACGGTTATCCTTGATGAGCTCGTTGTGGCAGGTTGCGACGTGCGCTTTTTTACCAAACACCTGAGAGATTGCTTTTGCAACTTCGGTGAAGTGCATTGGTGAGCCGTGCTTTCTGATAATCAAGTACGCGTAGTCACGCATACCACGAGCGCTCACGTTTGGAGAGTGCGCTACACCCCATTCACCGAGAGGGTTCTTGGCAATCGTCTTTGAGAGAGCGAGCCAACGCTTGATAACCTCTTCATTCTTGTAGGTATCACCAACATCCTTCAAGTGATCCAAGAATGCCGCAACAATCTCGCCTTCGGGAATAAGGTCCTCGTTCGAAAGACTCTGGAAGAGCTTTTGAAGCGCCTCGTGAACCTTCATTGAGGTCTTGTCATCAACGATCCAGCGATGTTTGAAATTTACATCTTCTTTTTCGCGCTTGAACTCATCGCCCAATACAAGGAGGAAGTAGATGTGGTTTTGTGTGCTGGGGTCCTTTGAGAGGTGCATAAGGAAATCTTCTTCGCATACGATACCGCCCATCGAAATCACGAGCTCGTGAAGCTCAGCAAACACCGCCTCTTCTTTTTTGAAGATGTCGGACTTTTTGATGGTTGCGAGGGCGAAGTTTTCGATCTGACGTACGCGCTCACGAGTGATGCCGTAAGTACCGCCGATACCCTCGAGAGTCATGCGGTCAGTGCTTTCGCCGAGACCATAACGCTTGACCATGACGTCGAGTGCGCGTGGTGAAAGTGGCGCGAGGAGGCGCTTGATGACCTGTTTTGGTTTAAATGTGATTGCGGGCATGACGATGGGTAATAAAGATTATTTGATTAATATTTTTCCACACAAAGTAGTATTTGCACTTTAGCACTAAAGGTCTAGGAAGTCAAGGGTTTCTCGTCCTCTAGTCTCCGACGACGATACTCAGGAGTTTTCCTTTGACGACAATCATCTTTTTGATCTCCTTGCCATCAATCCATTTTGTGACCGCCGGGCGAGCAAGGGCCATTTCCTTGATTGCTTCGTCGCTTGTTTCAATAGCCAGCACAATCGTATCGCGGACCTTGCCATTGACCTGAATGGCAATCGTGACCTCGCTTACTACTGTTTTTGAGGGGTCAAACACTGGCCACGTCGCAAGATGAATCGAGTCTGTGTTCCCCATCTCGTGCCACAGCTCCTCGGTGATGTGTGGCGCAAATGGCGCAAGGAGTACCAAGAGTGTTTCATACTGCTCGCGAGAAAACTCCTCGGCCTTTTCCATTTCGTTCACCAAAATCATGAGCGATGAGATGGCAGTATTGAAACCAAATACCTCAATATCATCCCCCACTTTTTTGATGGTCTTGTGCATGACTGCATCAAGAGAACTTTCGTTGGTGCTCTTGAGTGCTTTTTCTTTTAGCCTCCACACGCGCTCGAGAAAACGTCGCGGGCCGATGATTGACTCGGTACTCCACACCACCGACTGACCAAACGGCCCCATAAACATTTCATACAAGCGAAGGGTGTCAGCGCCATGTGTCGCCACGATATCATCGGGGTTGATAACATTCCCCCATCGTTTACTCATTTTGCGACCATCCTCTGCCATAATCAAACCCACATTTTGTAGGCGCTTGAATGGCTCCTGATAGTTCACCACGCCGATGTCGTAAAGGAATTTATGGTAGAAACGAGCATAAATAAGGTGACGTGTCGCATGTTCAGCCCCGCCCACGTACATATCTACTGGCGACCAGTACGATTCTTTTTCTTTATCAACAAGTGCTTGCTCATTCTTTGGGTCAATATAGCGAAGATAATACCACGATGAACCCGCCCACTGAGGCATGGTGTTGGTCTCGCGTTTCCCTGAACCGCCACACTTCGGACACGAGGTATTTACCCACTCGGCAATATCTGCGAGTGGTGACTCCCCTGTTCCTGTTGGCGCATAGGATTCCACCTGAGGTAAAACTACCGGCAAATCTTTTTCTGCCACAGGTACGACGCCACACTTTTCACAATGAATAAGAGGAATCGGCTCCCCCCAATAGCGCTGGCGCGAGAAGACCCAGTCCTTGAGGCGATACTTGGTGACCCATCGTCCTTTTACAAAGTCAGTGATTTTCTTTTTTGCGTCTTCAGAATATTCTCCATTAAACTGGTTAGAATTAATGAGTAATCCTTTCCCGTCATAACACTCTTCTCCTAAATTTTTATATAGATTTCCAAAAATCTTTCCAGTATTTTTATCAACAAGTTCATAAATTTCGGGATGCCCAACCCAATTACCAATACCCGTTCCTCGGTAAACATTTTTCTCAATCAGTCCATCAGGGGCTTCTATAACTTGCATAACTGGTAACCGATATTTCTGAGCGAACGTAAAATCGCGTTCGTCGTGCGCAGGGACGGCCATCACCGCACCGGTGCCATAGTGACCAAGCACATAGTCTGCAACAAATACGGGGAGCTTGTCGTCATTTGCAGGGTTTACTACACTTATTCCTTCAAGCTTCACGCCTGTTTTCTCACGCCCTGCTGCCGTACGCTCAATCTCGCTTTGTTTTTTTGCCTCATCGCGGTAGGTAACAACATCGCCCCAATTTGTGACTGAATCCTTGAGCTCGTCTAAAAGTTTGTGCTCTGGCGCCAATACCACATACGTCGCACCAAAAAGTGTGTCAGGGCGCGTCGTGAACACCGTGATTTTTTTCTCACTTCCTTCGATAGCAAAATCAATCTCTGCTCCCTCGCTACGTCCAATCCAATTTTTCTGAGACTCCTTGATAGAGGTTGGCCAATCGAGCGCGTCGATATCGGCAAGCATACGGTCTGCATAGTCGGTAATACGCAACACCCACTGTCGCATTGGTTTTTTCTCTACGACCGTCTCGCAGCGTTCACATTTACCATCTTCAAGGTCTTCGTTTGCAAGTCCAGTCTGACATGTTGGGCACCAGTTGATAGGCTCGTATGACTCATACGCAAGACCCTTCTCAAACATCTTGAGGAATATCCATTGCGTCCACTTATAAAACGCCGGGTCGGTCGTATTGACCTCGCGCTCCCAGTCATAGTTAAACCCAATCACCGAGAGCTGCTCTTTGTAGCGTGCCGTGTTCTTGTCGACGGCGACACGAGGGTGCACTTTATTCTTGATGGCGTATTGTTCTGCGGGCAACCCAAACGCATCCCACCCCATGGGATGTAGCACACTGAACCCCTGCATCGTTTTCATGCGCGAATAAATATCGGTCGCAATGTAGCCTTTTGGGTGCCCTACATGCAGCCCTTCGCCAGATGGATATGGGAACATATCGAGCACATAGCATTTTGGTTTTTCGCGATTGTCGCTCGTGCGATAGAGCCCCGCCGCTTCCCAAGCAGCCTGCCATTTTTGTTCTATAGCTTTATGGTCGTACTTTTCCATCCGTATGCCTTTCGCTAGTTATTAAATTTTTTGATACCAATCCACACAAGGGCCACAAGAGCGATGCCGAGCACTACTACGCGAAGGCGTTCGTCCATATCACTCCAGTAACGAATCGTACCGATTACCAAAGAAATGATGCCGGCAAGAGAGAAACCAAGGGCAACCGCCTCAATACCTGATACAAAGATGCTTCCAATGAGAAGTATTGTGCCAGCAATCACCAGGAAAATGAACACATTGCGGTTATAGACTTTGTTTGCTTCTTCAAAATTCTTTCCACAGGTGTATTCTTCGTTACAGTAACCTTTAACCTCGACAACTGTCGTAGGTGCAGGCTGTGCAGGCACCGTCTGGCCTTGATAAAGTTCTTTAGGGTATGTGCTTTCATTCCATTGTCCACCTTTAGTGAGGCATGCTTCTTGAGTAAGGACCGCTTCACGCACTTGTGGCTGAGGACAGAACACCTCATACTTTGGCGCCTTGTAAAATACATCGAGCGCGTAGTTGAGGAACAAATTCGTCACAATCATAATACTGCCCACCAAAATCCACTTAAAAAGCGGGTGGCGTTTACTCCCAGGAACAGGTTGTGTTGTTTGTGTATCCATAATAGATAATAATACCCCACAAATCCCCGCACCGCAAATCTACAAGTGGTTAACAAAATCTTCATATGGTGGTACGATGCATCTATTATGGTTAAAAAGAAAAAACCTCTCCCTTCAAAAATCCCCGAGGATCTACGCCTTGAAAAAATTTCGGTCAACGCGACAAGGTGGATTGGTTCTATCGAGTCCCTCATCGTACACACCGCTCTTTTTGCAGGGATGTTCTCTCTTTCCTTTTTTGGGTTTGATGTCGACAAAATACTACTCGTTCTCACCACCATTCTCTCTCTTGAGGCAATATACCTTGCAATCTTCATTCAAATGACAGTAAATAGAAACACGATGCAGTTGCGTGAGGTTGAAAAAGACATTGAGGAGATTTCGGAGGATATCGAAGACATTCAAGAAGATGTGGAGGAGATTTCGGAGGATATCGAAGACATTCAAGAAGATGTGGAAGAGATTTCGGAGGATATCGAAGACATTCAAGAAGATGTGGAAGAGATTTCGGAAGACGAGGAGCAAGAAGTAAAAGAAGAGGAGCTCGCAAAAAAAGAAAACAAACTTGCTCTCGCAAAACTCGAAAAGACGCTCGCAAGCCTGCTCAAGGAAATCGAGGAACTCAAAAAGAAGAAATAAAAAAAAGCCCCACGATGGGGCTTTTTTAAATCCGCTTATTAACTAACGTGTACACAACTGAACGATGTGCAATGAGGATAATGAACACTTCTTTTTTCTTCAGTTGGAATATGATGCGGTAGTCGCCAACTCGTAGACTTCTCAGTCCTGCAAGCGAAAACTGGAGCGGTTTTCCAAAAAAATCTGGTGAATTTGTGAGCTTTTCTTCAATTGCTTTTTTGATAGCATTTTTGTGAGAGGATGAAATAATTGAAATATCATCCACTATTTTTTTGTGATAGGTGATTTCGAACATACCTTACTTCCCCCATACATCAGCATGAGTGAGCTTCTTCCCTTTTTCTTTCAACCTATTCTCGCCCAATAAACTAAAGGCTTTATCCTCTTCCATCATAAGTGAGATATTGAGTAGCTCGCTTATCTTTGTCGCCTCAGGCACGCGGTCACGCTTCGCGATTTGGGTGATGAGCTTTTCGACATCAGGTGCAAGGGTTATATTCAATCTTCGTTTTGTGGTAGCCATACAACAAGTGTATCAAAAGTGTGCCGTTTGTCAATAGGGCTTCCTCAATGCGCCGAATGAGAATGTAAAATTAAAATCCCACCAGTCAAGCTGATGGGATTTCTGTCGAGGGGATTACATATCCCCTAATAAACTAAGTCGCTGAAGTTCTTCCCCTCTCGCAATTAGGTATGGCTCGAGTTCTTTCCCTGTCAACATCTTTTCACCTGGCTTTAGCAATTTACGCCGAAGCTGGCGCTTAAGCAGATGCCCATTTTTGTCATAGTGGTGGACAATTTGGTGCCATCCCCCCACACAAACAAGAACTTCGTCTTTATCTAGGAGACCAAAACGTTTGCCAAAATCGGCATAAAAATGCCCCTCTTTTTCAACCCCATTCGTCCCGGGTGTGTGATAAGAGTGGCAGAGCCGAAAAAAAATGCTAACTACCACATCAATACGACCAAACATTTTTTGTAAAAGATTCATTTAAATCTCCTTTGTGTTGAGGAACATTTTCAATGCCTAGTGAGAATACTACTATAATATGAATGGAAGTCAACTTGCTGTTAGTCTCTAAATCCTAAACTCAATCACGTCGCCGTCTTTGACGATATATTCTTTGCCTTCGATGCGTACAAGGCCTTTTTCGCGGGCAGCGCCGTATGAGCCAGCATCGAGGAGGTCTTTCCAGAATACCACCTCTGCGCGAATGAACTTATCCTTAAAATCCGTGTGAATTGCCATACCTGCAACGGGGGCCGTACTTCCCTTCTTAATCGTCCATGCGCGTGTTTCCACTTCACCCGTGGTGAAGTACGTATCCAGTCCGAGCATCTCGTAGCTTTTTCGGATGAGGTCGTTTACACCGTCATCCTTTACCCCAAGCTCTGCGCGGAACATCTCCTTTTCCTCGCCCTCAAGCTGCGACAGGTCGTGCTCGACACCCGCGTCCACCACCACATAATGCGCATTTAGGCTTTTTATGTATGCGAGGAGCGCTGTGTAGCGTGGATCGTTCATCTCGTCGAGATTTTTTCCACCCGCTTTTTTATTCAAAACGTAGAGAATAGGCTTCATCGTGAGGAGGTGCATATTCCTTACAAAAATCTGCTCGTCATCTACGAGGGCAACCGAACGCGCGAGGTGCGCCTGTTTGAGAGCTGCGGAAATCCTTTGAAGCACATCTTTTTCTTTGGCAGCCTCTTTGTCGCCGCGCTTTACATCTTTTTCAATATTCGCAAGACGTTTTGTCACCGTCTGGTCATCTGCAAGGACGAGCTCGAGATTAATGGTTTCAATATCTGACATAGGATCAACTGCACCGTGCACATGAATGACATTGTCATCTTCAAAAATACGCACGACTTCGGCTATCGCGTCCGTCTCACGGATGTGGGAAAGAAATTGATTACCCAAACCCTCGCCTTCACTCGCTCCTTTTACCAGACCGGCGATATCGACAAACTCTACTGCCGCAGGAATTATTTTTTTTGTCTTTGAAAACTCAGAAAGCTTGTAGAGGCGTTCATCAGGCACCGCAACAACCCCGACCGAGGGGTCGATGGTACAAAACGGATAATTCTCCGCGGGGACAGATTTTTTAGTGAGGGCATTAAAAAGCGTTGACTTGCCCACATTGGGAAGCCCCACGATGCCGATTGCGAGTGCCATATATTATTTGAGTACCTTCTGAAGCTCTGCCTGGTGTGCGCGCATTACCTCCATTGATGCTGCGGCCTGTGAGCGTCCGCTCTTAATCTTTGCTTGGATTTCATCACCAATCTTTTTGAAAAGCTCGGGGTTCTTTTCCACCAGCATAATAATACGGTCTACCTCAGAGTCAGGGACCCCTTTGAGCTGGCTCTTGATCATTTTCTTGAGTAAAAATTCTTTAAACATATGTTGGGATAGTAACAGAAAATACGAAAAAAATAAAGCTAATCAAAGAGGCCGCCTTTTGGTTTTGTTTTTACCGTTTGTGTAGTGCGAAATTCTTGCTGTACATCACGAGCCGCTTTGCGGTACGAACAGAAATCGCATTCTTCCCCTACTGCCGGTATCTCGTTTGTCTCGAGACACTTTTTGATTTCTAGGAGGGTTGCGTCAATCCATTCGGTTTGCCCCGTGCAAGGAATGAGCGTTACATCGAATTCTAACTGCCCATCAAATGCCTCCTTGTCGGTCGTCGCATTTGCATATACAAAATATCCCGTGTCAGATACCTTGAAGCCGTTCTTGCGGAGGAGCCACTGATAGATACCCATCTGCCTTTTGTACGACTCTTCCCACGATGAATCGGCGAGTGTTTCAATGGCGCCGTCTTTTGAAGTGGCTTTGTAATCAACTACCATAAGCTCACCATCAGGATTGACCCATATGTCATCAACCGCTCCTGAAATCACAAAACCTGTCTGAGGGTCTTTGTACTCAATCCCTTCAAAATTTTCTCGCCAAGTGTCCATATTTTTATGAACAAACGGTACGGCATCTACGCCATACTTTTGCATCAACGGGTGCGCTGTTTTGCTGACACGATGTGCGTCAAACTCTTTTTTGAAAAGGGTGTCGACCGCAATGTTAATCGTGAATGCAGGTCCACGAGGTCGTGCGGTGCCAAGCTTGTTATCAATAAAAAAACAACGAGGGCACTCAGTAAAAAGCTCTATCTTTGAACGAGAGAGTCGCCAACGAGGTCCGCCATAATTCCAATCTGGTTTTCGGTGTGGTTTGTAGTAGCTCGACATATAGGTACTATTCTAACACAAGACTACGCCTTGATATAATCCTTCCATTTCAGATAAAGTTCACGCGTTGCATGCAGGTCGCGGGCGTTGTAACGGGCGATTTCGATAAATTTTTTAGCATGAAAAAGCTTACCGACATCATCGCCCGTTACCCCATCAATTTTCGGACTCTTGATACCGAACGCACGACACCACAGATGCAGACTTCCCTTGCGACGCACAGCTCCGTAAAAGGTGAGCTGATCGAGAAGGTCAACATGCTTGGCCTTGAAGATCTGACTCTTCAGGTAGCGGTTTGACATCAAGTCCTTCGTGGGCTTGATACCATGCACGGCTGAGCGGATGACCAGAAATGGCACATCAAATCCCCTGCCGTTGAAACTCACAAATTCATCGTACTCGGCGACGCCTTTCCAAAAAAGCGTGAGCATTTCTTTTTCGGTCATCGGCTTGAACTTGATGCCCTCAACTTCTGTTACCTCTTCTTTTACGCCTGGCGTTTGATAGTACACAGCGCCTTTACCACGCTCGTGATCAAGGACACCGATTGCCGCAATCTCGCCCGTGAGCGGAGAAAAGCCCAGCCCATTTTTCAAATCCTCGAGAGCCGCCTCGTATCCCTCTGCGGGTGTCTCCTTTTTTATCCAGCGCGTGAGGACGTCCTGTGTCGCGGTATCAAGCGCGTCAAAATCTTCGCCGACCGTCTCTATGTCAAAAATGAGGGTGCTCATGATTAGTGAGTTGCCGTACCTGCGGCGGCAATACAATTATTAAATGCCTGCACGGTCAGATTGTATTCAACAACCATAGTGCGGGTATCTACGACCAATGCGTTGTACGGCTGCACTAGTGCATTGAATTCATTGACATATGTATTGTAGTTGGGATCGTTTGTGGGGAGCGCCTCGATAAATGCTTTCTTGCTTTCGAGAATAGCCGCCCTGCTGGTGACCTCAAGGTTATTGATGTCGATTTGAGTCTTTTTTTGTGTATCGATTGCGGGGCACGATGAAAGCGGCATACCAAACGCCTGCACGGCGAGCCAGGTTAATCGCCCCTCATACATCCCCCTCCCTACCGCAACGCCTATTTCCTCATAGTGTTCATTTAAAATATTCGCACGATGCCCAGGACTGTTCATCCATGCTTCGACAAGTTTTTCATCACTCGCAAAATCTCCGAGCGCAAGGTTCTCTCCAACGATGACAAAGTTGTAGCCCACTGCTTTTGCAATATCACTCGGACCTACACCCGTCGGTGATTCATGTTCAAAGTATTGTTTAGCGAACATGTCCTCAAGCTTTATCTGCGCATCACGATCAAGCGTGCTGTTTTCAATAAGTGCTGGTAGTCCTCCATTCAGCGAACGCGCACCATTGGTGTACTCGATAACTCCACGAACAGAGAGCGTCGTTCCTGTCGGAGTGGATGGTGAGACCGTAATGCGGAGCGGTCCCGGCTCTACAACATTCTGTACGGTTGTTGGTGTCTTGGTGACAAGGCTTCCATTTGTCGGAACAGGCGCCTGTGCGGTCGAGGCCTTAGGCTCTTCTTGTTTTGGAGTAATCTTTGCGGGAACCTCTATCGTCGTTTCGGTAGGAGTTTTTGAAACCGGAGTTGGTGACACCTTTTTCGGTACCACTACAACTGCTGGCGTTGTGGTGGGTGCAGCGATACGTGGCTCCGATAATCCAAACTGTAAATATGAAAAAATCCCTGCTCCAACAAGGGCGATTATGCCGACGATGAAACTGATAATATTTGCTACCATGTGAATTATTTACGCAGATTTGCGCGCCTCGAGGAAAAGGAAGAGCGGAATCTCTTTGCGGGCGCGATCCTCCGCATCCTTGCGCGGACCTTTTTCGCTTTCGCGATGAGAGAGCCACTCCTCGAGGCGACCCACAGTGAATCCCGCATTCGAGAGTGCCTTGAAGTAATCCTGGAGCGATCGGTGGAACGACACCGTCATAGAAGTCCCTGGCCTGCTGGGATTCATATCAATCTCAATCTTACTTTCCGACATATAGCGGTCGACCCGGCGGTATTGCGTCTTGGTCGCTTCGTCGAACCCCCACTCGCTCGAACGAGGGATACGAAACGCGGGATGATTCAGAACAAGAAAAAGTTTCCCTCCTGGTTTCAGAACGCGCATACATTCTTTAAAAACTTTGTGCGGCGCCTCGATGTTTTGTATCGCAAGCACAATCGAAATCTTTTCAAAATAACCATCCTGAAACAAAGAGAGGTCTTCTGCGGAGTGTACAAAATATTTAATCTCCTTGGGTGATTGTTTTTTTGCGAGCGTAATAAGAGGCGCGCCTATGTCGACACCCGTAACATCTGCCCCTGCGGTGTGAAAAATACGCGTAAAGAACC
Organism: Candidatus Yonathbacteria bacterium RIFCSPLOWO2_01_FULL_47_33b; assembly: GCA_001823575.1. GTDB lineage: Bacteria > Patescibacteriota > Minisyncoccia > Phycocordibacterales > UBA1550 > UBA1550. The sequence goes on from MHUW01000022.1 coordinate 39,089, forward strand.
CCTGCCCACACGCAAGGTCAAGCACACGCTCCCCGTTCTTGATATCCATTAGGCGCACAAGGTTGGGCAAAATAACCTTTGCCTGATAGGTGTCATCGTCCTTTTCGAGGAGCGCATCGTACCATGCTGCCACGCCACCCCATGATGTCTCTTTTGCCTTTTTTGCTGGTTTTTTCATCCCGTTAGAGTTTTTATTCATTTAATCAGTAAACTAAGTAATTTGCTAGCCGTATAACAACATCTTACCCCATCAGAGATTAGTAAAACTCTAACGGGATTCATATTGTGCAGTATACCACACCGTACAAAACCATCGAGCCATTCACAAAAAAGCCCTTGTGTGGTAGTTTTAAAAAAGATCATACAAACAAAGGAGGTGTCCCATGAGCTCTCTTATCCAGCCGGCAGCATATTTCGCAATGGAAACTCCTGAGTCTGGGAAGATCATACTCAGGGATGAAGTGCCGTCCCCTGAACTTTTTTCCAAGGAAGCAGCGCTTGAATCACTCAGCTTTGCATTCAAAGAAAAATACATCGACAGCGCGGAACGAGACATTATTGAGCAGCAAATCAACGATTCCCCTCTCCCCGCAAAGCTGTCTATCATAGAAAAACAGATGTACATCATCAAAGACAACATCGAGGAGATTTTCCAAATACTCGACGAGGAATTTGGCGGAATGGACCCTGATAGCTTTAGCTCAGATGATGGTGCTAGCCCTGACGGTGTTGGACAACCTACCTCAAAAGGTA